>JAOUCL010000036.1 GCA_029859805.1 Rhodospirillales bacterium
GAGAGCGTCGTCTTGCCGGCGCCGTTGCGGCCGATGATCCCCAGGGTCTCACCCTTATAGACCCGGAAGCTGACGTCCTTGAGGGTCCAAAGCTGGCCGTCGCCCCCGTCGTTCCCGACCTCGAACACCCGTTCGGCGCCCTTGCGGGACTTGGCGGGCTGCTCGTAGCGTTTAGATACGCCGTCGACCCAAATCGCCACCTCAGAGGACATCCGCGAACCTCCCGCGGCTCCGTGCGAACCACCTCAGTCCGAGCCACGCCGTCACGAGCCCCGCTACTAGGAAACCACCGAGGGCGGCCCAGGCCGGCGGTTCGCCCCACATGGCGACGCGGCGCGCCTGTTCGATCGTGAAGGCGAGAGGGTTCAGCAGGAAATAGCCGCGATAAGCAGCCGGCACGAGTGTCACCGGATAGAAGATCGCGCTCACGAACATGGCCGCCGTTACGATTACGTTGATAACCTGATCAAGGTCCCGGCTGAAGGTGCCGAGGGCGGCCAGGATCCATGAGATTCCCAGAATGATCAACACGAGCGGCACGATCACCAGGGGAAGCAACAGGATGGTCCAGGGCGCGCCGCCATGGACCGCCGCGAAGGCCACCAGAAAAATGAGGAACCGGAGGCCGGCATGGAATACCGCCTCGCCGAGTGTGATCCACGGCAGGATCTCGAGCGGGAACACGACGTTCTGGACCAGCCCAGCGTTGCTGCGCATCAGGCTGGGCGCCCGCGTAATGCAGTCGCTCGCCAGCCAGAAGACGATCAGACCGAGGAAGACGGCGAGTGCGAAGTCCGCCCGGTTCGCGCCCCAGGCCGCGCCGCGCGACGGGAAGATCACCGTGAACACGAAGGTGAAGACCGCGAGAAAGAGCAAGGGCTGAAAAATGGCCCAAAACGGGCCCAGGAGCGCTCCGCGATAGCGCGCCTTCACGTCGCGGACCGTCAACTGCCACGCGAGCCCACGATGCCGCCAGAGGCAGACAAAGGGCATCAGCGGGCCACGGCGAATGTTCAGGGCCTGCGATGTCACGTGCGAGTCTCGGTCTTCACAGCGTGTCCTCTTTGTCGGGCCAAGCCCGGGAGGGCGGTGGTGTGGGCCCCCAAAGGCCCGAGTGGACCCATCCGATCGGCCGCTCGCGATTGCGATCCTCCAGTCCAGGTGATCCCGGATAGAGCGGGTGCCGCGAGACTCGCCGACCGGCCCCGCCGGGCGCGCGGTAACATCCGTGATCGCCCTTACGCGGTCAAGGCCTCTTCGCGTCAGCGCAATTGCCCGGGCGGCCTTTTCTTGGACTGGGGGTGTTGCGAACCGATGGTGGCGGTGACGCCGGCTTGCCGCCTCCTCCGTCGTGCGACCCGACCCCTCACCGCGAGAGGCGGGAGGTTGGCTCCTCGGGTCCGCCCTTTGGCGCGAAAGCTCGAGGCTGTGGCTACAGGTTCCGCGCAAGTTGGTCGCTCTCGAGATCCAGTTTAAGTTGATTAACTTTAATAGATTATCACCGCCTCTAACCGGAGAGCTTCAATTTTTTGTTTGCACAGAAAATATATAAAATACTAATAAATTAAAAATTAATTTTTATACTTTGATTTTTACAAATTCGTGAAGGGTTTGTAAACGATTTGTATACTATTGGCTTTTTATACTTCTGTCCGAGGCGGGCTTGGTCGAGTCGGCCTGCGTGTGGGACCCAATGGAGGACTACTATGAAACACTTGGTTTTTGGCAGGGGCTGGGCCGTTGCCTTGGCCCTACTGTCGGTTCTGGTTCTGGCCCCGCAGGCGGGCTTCGCGGCCGTGCCGCAGACCATCAACTACCAGGGCGCGCTTTCGGATGCCGGGGGCCCCGTGAACGCCACGGTCAATATGACGTTCCGTTTGTACAACGTCGAGACCGGTGGAACTCCATTGTGGGAGGAGACGATTTCGGTGACCGTGACCGCCGGCACCTTCAACGTTACGCTCGGCGAGACCCTTCCGGTGCCCTCAAATGTGTTCAACAATCCCTCCTTTCTGGGCATCGAGGTGGAAACCGATGGCGAGATGATACCGCGTCAGGAGATGGCCGCGACCGGCTATTCCATGCGCTCCGTCGTCGGCTTCAACCTGATCTGCGTCGCCTGCGTCGCGGAGGCCGAGCTCGGCTTCGACCCGGCCACCCAGGCGGAGCTCGACACGCACGGCGGAACTGCCGCCGCCCACCACGCCCGCTACACGGACGCCGAGGCGATCACGGCGGTCGGTCCGCACACCACGGACACCGACACCGTGGGTGCCCTCAGCTGCGCCAGCGGCGAGGTCGCGAAGTGGAACGGCGCGGCCTGGGCCTGCGCGGTGGACGACAGCGGCGGGGCGGCCTCCGACCTGACCTGTACGAGCTGCGTAGACGAGACCGAGCTGGGATTCGACACGGCCAACCAGACGGAGCTCAACACGCACGCCGCGACCGTCGATGCCCACCACGCCCGCTACACGGACGCCGAGGCGGTGACGGCGGTCGGTGCGCACACCGTGGACACCACGCTCACCAATGCCGAAGTGGACGCCTTCGTCATCGACAGCGCGCTCAATCTCTTCGCCGGCACGACCCTGAACGGGGCGGCGATCCAGACCGGCACCGAGGCCGACACCGTGGGTGCGCTTAGCTGCGCCAGCGGCGAGGTCGCGAAGTGGAACGGTGCAGCCTGGGCCTGCGCGGCCGACGTCGATACCGACACCAACACCGACACCTTGGCCGGTCTCAGTTGCGCGACCAACCAGGTCGCGGAGTGGAACGGCGCGGCCTGGGCCTGTGTGACGCCGAGCAGCGGCGGACTGACCGGCGTGAACGTCGTCTCGTCGGCACCTACGAATGTCACGGCGGGCCTGCGCGGGACCATCACGGCCTCCTGCGCCGGCGGCGAGAAGGTGCTGGGCGGCGGCTTCCAGGGTGCGCCGGGCATCATCGCCGAGAGCAGCTATCCCGTCGTTGGCTCGCCGGACCAATGGTCGGGCACCTTCCTGAACACCGACGCCCTGGACCATAGTGTGACCGTCTACGCGGTCTGCGGGACGCCGTAAGAGAGGCCGGGGTCCGTCGGGTGCGACCCGGCGGCCCCCGCTTATCAGGAGGTCAGGTGTTGATCAGTAGGTGGAATGGGACCTCGGCGCTGCACAGGAAGGCCCTCGGGCCGAGTCGGTCGGACCCCGGTGCGGCAGGGTCGCCGAGGCCGCGCGGCGAAGAACGCAGCCCGCGCGGAACCGGGACCCGAAGTCCGGAAGGAATGGAGGATCTGATAATGTCATTCTCGTCGCCCAAGCGGCATGCATTCGACCGGCAGCGGACGCCACGCGCCGCGCTTCTGTCGGGCCTAGTCCTCGCTCTCGGGCTGTTCGCCAACGGCGAGGCCCGGGCGGCGCTGGCCTCGAGCGCCACGTACGGGCTCGAGAGCGCGACAGCCGCTTCGGCCGGCGGGCGCGCCTCCTCCACCAGCTACAGTCTGCTCAGCACGGTGGGGCAGTCCTCGCCGCTCGGATCGGCTGGCTCGACCAGCTACGCCATGTTTCCCGGGTTCCTGTCCACCTTGGACACCGACGGTGACGGCACCCCGGATGGCTTCGACGCCTTTCCGACCGACCCGACCGAGACCACCGACACGGACAGCGACGGCATCGGCAACAACGCGGACACCGACGACGACGGCGACGGCATACCGGACGCCTACGAGGATACCATTGCCGGCCTGGATCCCTTGGATCCCGCGGACGCCACCGGCGACATCGACGGCGACGGATTCACCAACCTAGAGGAATACCTGGTCGGCACCGACCCGGAGGACGCCCTTTCCTTCCCGATGTACGTCGTCGACTTCAACGGCGACGCGAAGTCCGACATCCTGTGGCGCAACTCCAGCAACGGCAAGTTGGTTCTCTGGCAGATGGACGGTTTCACCCTGCAGACCGCAGAAACGATACCCGCGCCGTCGGCCTCTTGGTATATCGCCGATCTCGGCGACTTCGATGGTGATAATCGGACTGATATTCTCTGGCGCAACGGCGCCTCGAGCGCCGTCGTCATCTGGTTTATGGATGGATCCACGCATACATCCGGGGGTTCGTTGGCGAACGTCAGCAGCAGTTGGGATGTGGCGGGCCTCGGCGACTTCAACGGCGATGGCAGTCTCGACATCCTGTGGCGCAACAATACCACCGGAAGCAACGTCATCTGGGAGATGGACGGCTTAACCCAATTGGGCGCCTCGGTGATCGGTGTGGCCGGTCTCGGCTGGCAGGTCGCTGGCGTTGCCGATTTCAACGGCGACGATCAGTCCGACATCCTGTGGCGCAACTCGAGCACCGGAGCCAATCTCGTCTGGCAGATAGAAGCGGCTGTCCAGACCGACGTTGTTTCGATCGGCGCGGTGTCCTCCGTCTGGAGAGTCGAGGGCCTGGGCGATTTCGACGGCAGCGGCCAGGACGATATCCTGTGGCGCAATTCGAGTTCCGGGAACACCATCATCTGGGAGATGGACGGCTACACCACGCTGGCCGCGGCGAAAATCGGAACTGTCAGTAGCGCGTGGAAGGTCGTCCGTCTGGGCGATTACGACGGCGGCAGCAAATCCGATATCCTGTGGCGCAATCCCAGCACCGACGCCACCATCATGTGGCTGATGGACGGGTTCACCACGGTGGCCGCGCAACCGATCGACCCTGTCTCCTCGCTGTGGAAGGTCCAATAGGCGCGAAACGCCATCCCCGTCCCCGGTCGCGATCCGTCGAGCGGCCGGGCGCGGGGTTGGGCGCGCGGGTTCTCCTTCGGACCGTTGAAGATCTCACCGGGCGCTGACCCGGCCGCGCTTCATCCGGTCCCGCTTCATAACGACTCCCCTGCGCGAATAGAAACGCGGTCCGCCGGACACCTCGGGCACATGGGCACTGTCCCATGGTGGCCCCCGGGCACGGTGCTGTCGCTCGAGCGGGGGACCACGCACCCGGACGATACAAGTTAGGTCGCTGGTTAGGTCGCTGGTTAGGTCGCTGGCGGGGTCCGACCGACCCTTTCGAAGTCGACTGCGGACCGGCGCGGGCCGAACCCGCCCCCCGGGCCGACCGCATGGCCGGAGCGAGCACCGCAGGGCTTCCGGGCCGATGCGCCGTCACGGTCGCCGTGATCCCGCAGGGCGCGGGCTACGTGATGATCCTCGGCAGGGACTTCTTCAACGCGGTCCCCGCCGGGACAGTGGGGGCAGTGGAAAGCGGCTGGCACCGCGTGCTGAACGCGGCGGTCAACCAGGCGCTCGATCCGACCAAGGCCGACGTGGCGTTGTTTAGCAACACCACCTACGTGGACTATCGCCTGGGAGAGCTCGGCGCGGAGGCGAGCAACGTCCAGGCCTCGGCGCAGGAAATGGGGCACAAGGTGATGCCGTTCACCGGCTTCACGGCCGCGCCCCTCTCGAGTGTGCTGAACGGCCGGGAAGCCTTGGCGATCTCGGAGCTGAATGCCGACCTCTTTGCCGCCATGACGGTCGGCGCGCGGGACGAGGTGGAGGCCTTCGTCGAGGGCGGCGGCAACCTGCTGGTGTTCGACGCCGGCGGCACGTTCGAGCGCAATTTGGTCAACGGCTTGTTCGGGTTCGCGCTGGCGTCCTCGGCAACCGCGTCGCCCTATTCCCTCGATGCCGCCGGGGCTGCCGGCACGCCCTTTGCGGGCGGGCCCGGGTCGCTGACCGGATTCAGCGCGACCTCTGCGGTCACTCTCGCCTCGCTGCCGCCCGGCTCGCGGGCCATTTACCGCACCGGCAGCGCGGTTGCCGTGGCCAGCATCCCGGTGGGCTGCGGCACCGTGACCCTCATGGGCTGGGACTGGTTCAGCGCCCAGCCGGAGGGAGCCCAGGACAGCGGATGGCTCGACGTGCTGAACCGGGCGCTCGGCCAGGACAAGCGGATGCTCGTCGACAACGACTTCAACGGCGACACCCACGCCGACGTCTTCTGGCGCAACACCAGCACCGGGGCCACCGTCATCTGGCTGATGGAGGGGAATACCGTACGGGATTCGGGACCGCTCGGCGCCGTCGCCAACCCACCCTGGGAGCTGGCCGGCACCGGCGACTTCAACCGGGACTGCAAGGCAGACATCATGTGGCGCAACACGTCCACGGGAGCAAATTTCCTCTGGCAAATGGATGGGCTCAGCCTAGAGGCTTCGGGGTCGATCGGTGGCGTGGCTACGACATGGGAGATTGTCGGCATTCACGACTACGATGGCGATCGCGCCTCTGACCTCCTGTGGCGCAACACCGCCACGGGGGGCAACATCATATGGTTCATGGACGGATTCGGCCACACCACAGGTCCGTTGGGGCCGGTGACGCCGGCCTGGGTCGTGGAGGAGTAAGCCGCGCCACGCCCGGCCCGCGCCCGGACACCGGACCCCCGGTGGGTGGGCGCGGGGCGGGCGGCCCTTGCCGCCGTCGCTCGAACCGTGATTTGACGTTCTTTCGGGTCGGACCAGAGTGGCCGGCCCGCATTTTCTCCGTGAGCCGCAGGGAGCCGCAGGGCCGCGGCCAAGGACGCTCGGCCGCGTGCTGCTGTTCGCCGACGTGGACATCATCTCCGACGGCACGGTGTCCTCGGGTGACGGGACCACCGGCAGCAACGAGATCTTCCTCGCCAACCTCTTCGCTTATGCGGACCGGAACCGGCCGGTCGCCAACGACTTCAACGGCGATGGCCATGGCGACATCCCGTGGCGCGACACGGGCAGCGGAAAGACCGTTATCCAGTTTTTCGAGGACTTCGTCGAAGTCGCTTCCGGAGGCATCGGTACCCTCCCTGCACCGATCTGGGACACGGTCGGCACCGGGGATTTCGACCGGGACCGCCGGGCCGATATCCTGTGGCGCCACACCGGCACCGGTGACACCATCATTCGGCGGATGGAGGGGTTCGCCAAGGTGGCCGCGCAGTCGATCGGCGGTGTCCCCGCTCAATGGCACGTCCAATAGGCGCAAAACACCGTCCCGTCCTCCGGTCGCGATCCTCTGAGCGGCCGGCGGACAGGGTTGGTTGGGCCCTCTCGTTCAGGCCGTTGTATACGATCATGGGCGCTGACCCGGGCCCATCCGGTCTCAAGGCCCCCCGGTTTCGGCACCAGCGGTCCCGCGGACCGTTTCGCCCAATTTCCCCGCGCGTGCGAAAATTCTCAGTGGACCTCGCGTCTCCGAGGTAGACCCTTCAACCAGCTGCTCAATAACCCGACTGGAGTTAAATCTTTGTTATAAATCATGAAATTTGTTCGATCGGGGATGGTGTGCTAGAATATGCCATAGATGCTCTGCGGGCTTGGTGAGGCTGCCGGGAGGGGTCCCGGAGAAGCCTGGTGCTTCGACGGGGAGAGGGAGATGCCAAGGCGGTGCCGAGCCGGGCCCGGACCCGGACTACGGTTCCGAATCGCACGCACACAGCCGGGTCGCCTGCCAGGCCGGTTCCTACACCGCTTTTCCGACCCATTTCCCTGTTCCCGAGTATCGCCATGGGCGGCTTCGCGTGCTGTCGGCCTCTTGAACGTGTCCGCGGTGGAGGCGTACATGAGAACCCGTCCTTCGTTCGATCACGTGGCGGGACGGTGGAACACTTGAAGGAGAATTTCCGTATTATGACCAAGCTACTGAGAACCCTGGCCGTCGCAGCCGTGGCGTCGACCGGCGCGGCCCAGGCCGCCGACGTGGCGATCTTCACCGACACGACCTATGTGGACTACGATTCCGCAAGCAGCGGCGCGGAGGCCAGCAACCTTGAGGCCACCTTGACCCAGCAAGGTCATGCGGTGTCCAGGTTCTCCGGGACGTCCGATACGGGCCTGGCCTTGGCACTGGCGGGCAAGGACGCCCTCGTACTCCCGGAGCTCGAGAAATCCCCGGCGACCAGCCTGTTCGCCGCGCTTGGCACCGCTGCGCGGGCCGTAATCGTCGACTTCGTCGAAAACGGCGGAACCCTGATCTTCCATTTCGCCAACACCAAGTCCCTCGAGCTGGTCAACGGCCTGTTCGGCTACAGCCCTGCACTGACGACGACCGCGACCGCGGGTACGTACGTCACGAGTGCCGGGCTCACCTCGGGCACTGCCTTCCATGGTGGGCCGCCGTCGCTTCCCGGTTTGAGCGGGAATTCCGCACTCGACTTTACGAGCTTGCCGGCGGAATCGCGCCACATCTATATAACCGGCAACGGCGACGCGGTTTCGATCATAACGCAGGGCGCCGGGCGCGTGATCTTCATCGGCTGGGACTGGGACGATGCCTTTCCGATAGGAGTCAACGACGGCGGCTGGCTCAGTGTGTTGAACTCCGCGGTCAACGAGGCGGTCGACCCGACCAAGGCGAAGGTCGCGCTGCTCGCCGACACGGCCTATGTCGACTACTACGATACGTTGAACTCGGCGAGCCTGGCAATTTGGTCCGAGGCGAGCAACGCGCAGGCCTCGATTCAACGGGAAGGCCACCAGGTCATGCCCTTTACCGATCTGTCCGCTCCGGGCCTCTCGACGCTGCTGGAGGACCGCGATGCCCTGGTTCTGGTCGACACGTTCGGCGGCCTCGTGGCCGCCCTGAGCACAAGCGCGCGGGCCGAGATCGTCGACTTCGTCAACGCCGGGGGCAAGCTGTACATCCTGAAGAACAGCGAGACCAACCTCGGCGTCGTCAACGCTCTGTTCGGGTTCTCGTTGGCGTCCGGCGATTTCCAACCGACCTACGACCTCGACGCCGTCGAGGCGGCCGGCACGACCTTTGCCGGTGGACCTTCGACGCTCGATGCGCCCAGCGATACGAGTTCGCTCTCGCAAGCCTCGCTGCCGCCGGGGTCGCGGGCCATTTACCGCACCGGCACTGACGTCGCCGTGGCGACTATCCCGGTCGGCTGCGGCGGTATCGTCTATCTCGGATGGGACTGGTTCGACGCCGTGCCCGTCGGGTCGAACGGCCCCCTCCATGTCGAGGTGCTGAACCGGGCGCTCGGCGAGGGCAAGCGGGGCTTCGTCCGGAACGACTTCAACGGCGACGGCCACTCCGACATCCTGTGGCGCAGGAACACCGGCAAGCTCATCATGTGGCTGATGGACGGGGGCACCAAGGCGGCCGTCGGGTCGCCCGGCGCGGTGTCCTTGGCGTGGACCATGGCCGGGACCGGCGATTTCAACAAGGACTGCAAGGCCGACATCGTTTGGCGTAACGCCAGCACGGGGGCCAATGTCCTCTGGCTGATGAACAGCTTCGCCAGCACCGCCGGATCAATTGGTGGGGTGCCGGGCAGCTGGGGGATCGCCAGCGTCAGCGACTACAACGCCGACGGCGCTTCCGACCTCCTGTGGCGCAACGACACCACCGGAGCCAACATCATCTGGCACATGGATGGGTTCAGCACGCTGTCCACGCCCTCGATCGGAGCAATTCCGACCGACTGGGCCGTGGAGGACTGAACGCGAACCACGCCCGCCGCCCGCGCCCGGACACCGGATCCCCGGTGGACGGGCGTAGGGCGGGGGGATAGGGCGGGCGGCCCCTGCCTTCTTCGCCTGGAGCGGGTTTTGATGTTCCTGCGGGCCGGCCCAGAGCGGCCGGCCCGCCTTTTTCTCGTAAACCGCAAGGCCGAGGCCAAGGCTGCCCGGCCCCTCCGCTGGCGAGAGCCCTCCGGGGGCCGTCGGGACACCACCCTCTGACCCGCGCGACAGCGGACCGGACTCCCCGGGACTCGGCGCGGCCGCCTGGCCGGAGCGGCAAGTGCCCCACTAGGGAGGTATGTGTTTGATCATTTCTATGGATTTCGATCCTTTGGACTGATAATAATACTAATTGGCATAGGCGATCCTGAGCGTCTATGTCCTGTTCGGAAGGCCAGGGGGTCACTAAGGGCTAGGTCGATTCAGGGGAGTGGGGAGACGGTCGGGGCGCGAAAGGGGTATCGCGTCGCGAACACAGAGCGAATTCCTAAGAAGGCAAGACCTTTCGGACCGAGCGCCTGACGTTGCGCGGGATCGTCCGACAGCCATTCTAGCGCTCTCCTTGCCCCGATCGGCGCGTGTGCGAAAACCCACAGTGACGCTCGGTTTTCGAAGGCAGACTTCTGCGCCAGGGGCTCGGTCACTGGCGGCAAGCCAGAGGCGGTTCCTTGGTCAGGCAAAGCAACGCAGGCGCCCACGACGGGCCCGCGTCAACATCATTACGGGAGGATGGAAATGGTAAGAATGCTAATTCAGGTGCGCCGCCGGTCGACGGCGGCGGCCTATGCGCTCTTGCTCGCCCTGGCGAGCTTCGCCTTCGCCGAGGCCGCACGGGCCGACATCCGGGTCGGCAGCATCGCCGATTCGCGTTTCGGATTCGGCTGGACGCTGGATGGGTCGAACATGACGGTGACCCGGTCCAAGCTGCTGAACGCGGCCAACTTCGGCGCGGGCGGCACGGTCGGCGAGGCCATCGTGATCACCGATACGGCGGCCACCATCACCGAGTCGCTGCTGTCCAACTTCGACGTCTTCTTCATCGGCTACTTGCAAGACTCGAGTGCCACGCCTTTTCGAACGCCGAACTCAAGGCCTTCGAGGCCTGGGTGGACGGCGGCGGCACCATGATCGCCACCTGCGATCATCCCGCCTTCGACGCGGTCTGCGCGCACTTCGGGCATCCCGCGACCAATTCCTCCGTCAACCCCCATGCGCCCACGGCACAGGGGAGCGACCATCCGATCTTCGACGGCCCGTTCGGCGTGGCCGCCAGCTTGTTCATGGGGGGCACCCAGGGACTTTTCGCCGATACGACCGGCGCCACGATCATGGCGGTGGACAGCGGCGGCCTGCCGACCGTCTTGTTCCGGCACCAGGGCGCGGGCCGGGTGATCCTCTACGCCGACGTCGACATGATTTCGAATCAGAACCTGTCCGCCGGCACCGGGATCGCCAACGACAACGACCGCTTCCTTGCCAACCAGTTCGCCTTCGCCGGCTCAGCACCGGCCGTCGTCAACACCTTCGACATCTAGGTCGGCAGCATCGCCAACTCGCGCTTTGGCACGACCTATTCGCTCGATGGCACTTCCATGACGATGACGAGGGAGAAGCTGGAGAACCTAGCCAACTTCGGTCGAAACGGCACGGTCAACAGGACCGTCGAGATCACCGACGTGACCGCTCCCATAACCGAGGCGCTGCTGTCGGACTTCGAGGTGTTCTTCATCGGCTACCTAAATGACTCGAGCGCCAACGCCTTCACGAACGCCGAGCTCTTCGCCTTCGAGGCTTGGGTCAACGGCGGCGGCAACATGGTCGTCACCTGCGATTCCGCTAGTTACGACGCGGTCTGCGCGCACTTCGGGCATCCCGCGACCACGTCCTCCGTCAACCCCCATACGCCCACGGCCGAGGGGGCGGTGCATCCGCTGTTCGACGGTCCCTTCGGGGCGGCCGCCAGCATAAACATGGCGGGCACCCAGGGCTACTTCACGGCGACCGGCGGTGCCACCGTGCTGGCGGAAGACGCCGGCGGCAACCCGACCGTGCTGGAGAAGCGATTGGGGGCTGGCCGCGTGGTGCTGTTGGCAGACGTCAACATCATTGCCGTGGGCGGGCTTACCGCCGGTGACGCCATCACCAACAACAACGACAGGTTCCTCGCCAACCTCTTCGCCTATGCGGGCCCGAACCGGCCGGTCGCCAACGACTTCAACGGCGACGGCCATGGCGACATCCTGTGGCGTAACACGAGCAACAGCACGGTGGTCATCCATATGATCGAGGACTTCGTCAGAGTCGCCTCCAGAGGCATCGGTACCGTCTCTGTGGCGACCTGGGACATGGTCGGCACCGGGGATTTCAACCGGGACGGCCGGGCCGACATCCTGTGGCACAACACCAGCACCGGGGCCACCGTCATGTGGCAGATGAACGGGTTCTCCAGAACGGCCCAAACGATCGGCGTTGTGCCTCTCGTCTGGGAGATCAAGGGCATCACCGACTATAACGACGACGGCAGTGCCGACATCCTGTGGCGCCACACCGGCAACGGGGTGGTCGTCGCGTGGGAGATGAACGGGTTCACCAGGAAGGCCGCGCAGGGGATGGGTGGTGCACCAACGGTCTGGCAGATTGAGAACTAGACACGTGCGGAAGACCGTCCCTAGCTGATACCGGGGACTCCTGCGCGCGATCGGGAGTATGAAGTGACATCGCGATGGGCCGGCAGGCGCAAGCCTGCCGGCCCCTTTTTGTCGTGGGCCGGCGACCGATCGAGCGAGTCCGGCCGGCACACGAAGGGGCGGGGTCGGAGGTGGCCCAAGGCGCGCACGAAATCCCTCGGGGCGATTTTCATGGGAGGGTCGGGCTTCCAGGATTTTTCTAGTTAATACAGAATATATTCAAATTTAGTCCTGAAAATATGTTGGTAATGTGTATATGTTTTTGAGTAAGCACAACCTATAAGAATAATTAAATCAAATTGTATCGAATTTTTACTATTGATTTACAAATTCAATACTACAGTTACAAGACCGTAAGGAGGTAAAGGGCTGTCGATGCGGCTTCCGGCCGCGAGTTGGCGAAGCTTCGGTATCGAACACGACGCCGGGGCCTCGATGCCCTTTCAGTGGAGGATAACGGTGCCGGGAAGTTCAGGCGGACCGTTGAAATGGAAGAATATTCCGACGTCTCCTTGTGGGGCGCGGGCGGCCTTGGCCGACCTGCGCCGGGGTTTGATTCCGTGCCGGGGATCGCTCCCGATAGACCGATCAGGAGGTTGGCCATGAATGGACAGTTCGCATCCGCGGCGGGGAAGTTACTTACAGCGACCTTGATGGGCGTCGCCCTTAGCGCTGCGGCAGCAGCCCAGGAGTTGCCTATCGGCGCTTCGGCCCGGCAACAGATCGAGGCCCTGATGCAGGAAAAGGCCTCGCGCTCGCCGGCGCAACGAAAGATCTCGTCGGACCTGCTCTTCGAGGTCCGGCGGCAGCGCGGCGACGCGATCGTCCAGGCCATGCCGGGCCTGCGCACCTCGGTTCGGGCCGATAACGCCGGCCGGGTTCTGGTCGACATCCAGGCCGAGGTCACGGCCGGCCTGTTGAGCCGGATCACGGCACTGGGCGGCAGCGTGGCTAGCGCCTTTCCGCAGTACGATGCGGTTCGCGCCAGCTTGCCGCTCCGACAGGTCGAGGCTTTGAGCAACTCGCCGCTGGTCACGTCCATCAGGCCTGCCGCGCTGCCCATTGCCAGCAAGACAAACGTCTCCGAGGGCGACATCGCGCACATGGCGGACCTCGCGCGCGCCGACCTGGGTACGGACGGGACCGGCGCGAAAATCTGCGTGCTGTCGGACAGCGTCGACCACTTGGCCGATGTCCAGGCCACGGGAGACCTGCCGGGGAGCATCGAGATCCTGCCCGGCCAGGACGGCGTCGACCTCGGGCCGGCCAACGGCGTTCCGGAAACCGTTGGCGAGGGAACGGCGATGCTCGAAATCGTACATGACCTTGCCCCAGGCGCCAGCCTCGGATTCGCCACCGCCTGGGCTGGCGAGGCGTCCTTCGCACAGAACATTCGCGACCTGCGCGCCGCCGGCTGCGACGTGCTCGTCGACGACGTGGTCCACGTCACCGAGCCGGTATTCCAGGACGGCATAATCGCCGAGGCGGTCGACGAAGTGGTCGCCGACGGCGCGGTCTACTTCTCCGCGGCCGGCAACTTCGGCAACCAGAACGACGGCACCTCCGGTGTCTGGGAAGGAGACTTCCTCGGCACGGGCAACCCCATCTCGTCGTTCAATTCCGACTATGATTTCTCGCAGGACTTTGGCGGCGGTAATGCCCTGAACACCATCATCGCCGAATCGGAATTCGGTTACACGCTCCAGTGGTCCGATCCTCAAGGCGCGTCTAGCAACGACTTCGACCTGTACTTGCTGGATCCGACCGGCTCGACCGTGATCGATTTCTCGACCAATTTCCAGACCGGCACACAGGACCCCTTCGAGGGCATTGCAGCGGCAGCGGCTCCCGCCGACTACACGGGCCACCATCTGGTCATCGCCCGGTTCAAGGGATCGGCCGGCCGCTACCTGCACCTGAACACGCTGGGCGGCGGGCTGAGCGTCGCCACCGCCGGCCAGACCTGGGGGCACAGCGCCGCTCGGGGCGCGTTCAGCGTCGCCGCCGTCGACTGGCGGCAGACGTGCGGCGGCTCGCCGTGCGCCTTTACGGGCGGGGAATCCATCGAGACCTTCGGCTCGGACGGCCCGCGGCGGGTCTTCTACGAAGGCGACGGCACGGCCATCACGCCGGGCGACCTCTCCGCCACCGGCGGCGAGTCGCGGCAGAAGCCGGATCTCGCGGCGGCCGACGGCGTATCCACCGCGACGCCCGGGTTCGACCCCTTCGACGGTTCGTCCGCGGCCGCGGCGCATGCCGCCGCCATCGCCGGCTTGATGATATCCGTCGATCCCACGCTGAACGCGGCGGACCTGCGCGATGTCTTCGCCAGCACCGCTCTGGACATCGAGGCGATCGGCGTGGATCGTGATTCGGGGGTCGGCATCGTCGATGCCGCGGCTGCCCTAGGCACGTTGAAGGACGCGGTCGTGACCGACTTCAACGCCGACGCCCTCTCGGACATCCTGTGGCGCAATACCAGCACCGGCGGCACTGTCATCTGGCAGATGGACGGTTTCGCCGTGAGCGACGCAGCCTCGATCGGGGCGCCAGAGAACGCCTGGGTGATTGCGGACGTCGGCGACTTCAATGGCGATCTCCGGTCCGACATTCTCTGGCGTAACCTCCTCACAAGCGCCGTTACCATCTGGTTGATGGATGGATTCACCCAGACGTCCTCAGGTTTTCTCGATCCCGTCAACGGCGCTTGGGATGTGGCGGGCCTTGGCGACTTCGACGGCGACCGTAATTTGGACATACTGTGGCGCAACAATACCACCGGAAACACCGTCATCTGGCGGATGGACGGCTTAACCCAATTGGACGCCTCGGTGATCGGTGTGGTCGGTCTCAACTGGCAGATCGAGGGCGTAGCCGATTTCAACGGCGACAATCAGTCCGACATCCTTTGGCGCAACCCGATCACCGGAGCCAATCTCGTCTGGCAGATGGAAGCGGCTGTTCAGACCGGCGCTTTTTCGATCGACCCGGTATCCTTCCCCTGGATGATCGAGGGCCTGGGCGATTTCAACGCCGATGGCCAGGACGATATCCTATGGCGCCACTACAGCAGCGCGAATCTCGTGATTTGGCAGATGGACGGTTATGCCACGGCGGCCGCGACATCGATCGGGGCCGTCAACACTTCCTGGGAGGTCGCCCGCCTCGGCGACTTCAATGGCGGCGGCCAGGCGGACATCCTGTGGCGGCGGCCTAGCAATGGAAGCACGGTGATTTGGCAGATGAACGGTTTTGCCATGGAGGCCGCCGAGATGATCGGGACCATTGGCGGCGTATGGGAAGTGCAATAAGAGCGCACCAACCAGCCAGGTATCCGCCAGCTTCGGGGGCGGCGGCGCGGACCGCCGCCCCCGGTCGTCTGCGGCAACGGACAGAGGCGCGCCGGTTCCGCCGACACTGAAAACCCTCTAGTTCGACCAGCAGTCCCGCGATATGGTGACTGGGCCGGGACCGGCACGGGAAGAACGCTCGCGGCTCTTGTTGATGGGCCGCGACAGGCGCCGGGACACGAGTTCGTTCGATTGCGAAAAGGCGGGAGGATGAGGGCAAGCGGCCTGGTCAGCGCGGTGATGGTGACCTACCGGACCGGCCCTGCTCTATTCGGGGCGATCGATGCCGTGCGCGGCCAGGCCGGCTTGGCCGAACTGGTGCTCGTCGACAACGGCAATCCGGAGCCGGTCCGCGCGACCCTGAAACGGCTCGAGGCTTCCGAGGACCGGGTCAGGCTCCTGACGGGTCACGGCAACGTCGGCTACGCCGCGGCCTGCAATCTGGGTGCCGGCGCGGCCCGTGGCGACTATCTGCTTTTCGTGAATCCCGATTGTCTGCTGCCGGCCGGTGCCATAGCGCAGTTCCTCGCCGTCGCGCGGCGCACCCCACGGCCGGCCGTTCTGGGCTGCCGGCTGAGCAATCCCGACGGTACCGAGCAGCGCGGATCCCGGCGCGAGGCCCTGACGCCCCGGACCGGCTTGGTCGAGGCCCTGCGCCTCGACCGCCTGGCGCCGGACAATCCGCGTATCGTCCGGCTCAACCAGCATGACCGGCCGGCCCCCGAGGAGGTCGCGGATGTCCCCGTCGTCAGCGGCGCCTGCCTGTTCCTGGCCGCCCGCGATTTCCAGGCGCTAGACGGCTTCGACGAAGGGTATTTCCTGCACGTCGACGACATCGATTTCTGCTTTCGGATGCGCAAGGCCGGGGGCCGTGTGCTCTTCCTACCGCAGGTCCGGCCGGTGCATTACCGGAGCACGAGCCGGGCCCACCCGGTCTTCGTCGAATGGTGCAAGACGCGCGGCTTCCTGCGCTACTTCCGGAAGAACTTCTCCGACAGCCATTCGCGATTCGTGATTCTGCTTACAAACCTTGCCGTCTGCCTCAGGTTCGTTGTCAGGGCCGGTTGGCTCACGCTGCGGGGACTGCTGCGCAGGGATGTACCAGGAGATTCGCAGAGGAGGGCGCGGGGCCAGGGTCTCAAGGCGCCTGGCGTGGCGGGCGACGGGGTTTCGGGCAAGGACCTCGTGGGGCCGAGCTCCACCACCGGCCGGTCGGTCTGAGCCTCGGCGTCCGATCGCCGGACGGCAAGGGGAGAGGCAGACCGCCCAGGTTGCGAATCACAGCCGTTTGCGTCACACCGGGTCTTGAAACGGCTCCGGGGATCCGGACCATGACGAAGGCAGAC
This sequence comes from Rhodospirillales bacterium, assembly GCA_029859805.1. Taxonomy (GTDB): domain Bacteria; phylum Pseudomonadota; class Alphaproteobacteria; order Kiloniellales; family JAKSDN01; genus CAMYKD01. Next base: position 16,867 of record JAOUCL010000036.1, read on the forward strand.
CTCAGCCGAACCCTCCAACTCGTCACGAGCGCGGCACTGCTGCCCTTGGCCGTGGTATCTGGTCCCTCGGTGGCCCTGTTGTTGGCACTTCTGGCGGCAGCACGCCTCCTTGGCTCCGGCACGCCATCGCAGATCGGCGTCTTCCAGCAGAGCCCGCTCCTGCTTGTCGGGCTGGCCTGTCTGGCCTGGGCCGGGTCCACGGTCCTCTGGTCGCTCTCGCCTCAGGAGAGCCTGGTGCGGCTGGCCAAGCTCGCCTGGATCCTGGCGGCGGCCTGGATTCTGCTGGGCGCCGAGACCGAGGCCGTCGCGCCGGCACCGCAAAGCCTGTTCCGCGCCCTCGTCCTCGGCACGGCCGTGGCCGCGGTGCTCGTTGCCGTGGAGCGCGTCAGCACGGGCTGGTTTTTCGAGGCCCTGGGGCTGCGCCAAGCCCATCTCGACCCCGACATCGAGGCGACCCGCGTCTTCAAGGGCATCGTGGTTCTGCTCGTCGTGACCTGGTGCCTGACGCCGGGGCTGTTGGCGCGCCATGGGCGGACCGTCTGCCTGGCCGCCATGGCGATATTGGGGGGGCTGGCCCTCTGGGCTGGGAGCCTTTCCGCCACCCTGGCCTTCGGCGCGGCGGGTCTGGCCTACCTGCTGTCCTGGGTCTTCGGTGACCGCTTTCTGGCCGTGTTGAGGGTCACGATCGTAAGCTTGGTGCTCCTCTTACCAGCCGCTGGGCTGTTCCGGACCGCGCCTTTCGTGGACGCGGTGTCCGCCGCGCGATCGGCCGGCCTGGCGGTGCCCGATTCCGGCCTGCACCGGGCCTACATATACGATTTCGTGCTGGAGCGGATCTGGCAGCGTCCCCTGCTGGGCTGGGGCCTCGAGGCGTCCAGCCTGCTGCCGGGTGCGGAGACCATCATCCCCGCCTTGCAGCGGGGCCTGCTGCCCTCCCACCCGCACAATGCGGTGCTGGAAATCTGGGTCGAGTTGGGAGCGATCGGCGCAGGTCTCGCCGCGGCGCTCCTGTGGCTCGGCCTGCGGGGCATCGAAGGACGCATCACGGCACGACCGGAACGCGCCGCCGCGCTGGCGGCCGTCACGGCGTTTCTCGCCGTCAGCATGTTGTCCTTCAGCCTTTGGGCGACCTGGTGGTTGAGCACTGCCGTCGTTGCGGCCTTTCTGGTCCGGGCCCTTGCCGCCGGCGGTACCGCGACATGACAGAGGAAAGGCACGCGGTCGTTCTGGGCGCTCGAAGCCTCATCGGCCCCTATCTCGTGGGGCGCCTGGTCGGACTCGGCTACACGATCGAGTGTATCACGCGACGTAGAGAGGAGACTGGCCCTTCCCCCGGCTTGCGCTGGACGACGCTCGACGCGAGCGCGCCGGGCGACTGGGCTCCACGCCGGGATACGGTGGTCTTTTCCCTCCTGCCGCTCTGGCTGCTGTCGCCGGTCCTTCCGAACCTGCAGCCGGCCCGTCAGATCGTCGCCTTCGGGTCGACCTCCGCGACCGTCAAGGCGACCAGTTCGGATCCCGGCGAACGCGATCTTGCCGAAAGCCTGCAGTCGGCGGAGCGCGTCTTGGCCGAGTCTTGCAGGCGCATGAACATTTCCTGGACCCTGTTGCGGCCGACCCTGGTCTATGGCGGCGGGCGGGACCGCAACATCAGCTCGATCGCCGGCTTTATCCGCCGCTTCGGCTTCTTTCCGCTGGCCGCGCCGGGACGCGGCCTGCGCCAGCCGGTCCACGCGGACGATCTAGCGAGTGCCGCGCTCTCGGCGGTCGACAACCCCGCCGCACGCGACACCGGCTTCGACCTGCCCGGCGGCGAGACGTTGACCTACCGCGAAATGGTGGAGCGAATCTTCGAGGCCTTGAACCGGCGTCCCCTGATCCTGCCGCTCCCTGAGCTGGCGCTGGCCGCCGCCGTCGGCGGGGCCCGGCGCCTGGGGTTGCTCGGCGTAACGGCCGAGGCGGTCAGGCGGATCAACCGGGATCTGACGTTCGATAGCGCGCCGGCGCGCTCGTGCCTTGATTTTGCGCCGCGAGGCTTTGCGCCGGAACTGCCGGCCGAGCGCTGACACCAGAGGTCGCTATCGATGACCTTTGGTATTACTTGGTGAGAGTGACGCCGGCACGGCCTTCCTCGATGCCGTGCAACAGGTAATGCTGCCACCCGGATTCGAACTTGCCGCTGCGCACCGCCGCGGCTACGTCCGGATTCTTGTCCAGGTAAGCCCGCTCGACCCAGCCAGGCGGGGGGGTCATGCTTTGCTTCATGCCTGCTTCGAGGTCCGTCGAAAGGCGAAAGCCGACAACCAATGCCACGACCATGAGACAGGAGATTGCAAAGAACAGACCTTTTAGAGCCCTGTCCTGCTTGCGAAATAGGTTTAGTTGCTTTTCTACGTTGATCATGAGCAAAACCTTACGCCCCGCTTCGCACGGCGGTCAAGGCGTTGGCCGTAGGTGACGCGGTTCGAGGGCCGCGCTCTTGCTTGCTCCGCCACGCGAAAACAGCGCGCCTGTGGTGCCGGCCGGACGAATCGGCGGACGGCGCCACTTCGGTTTTGACCCGGGGCGCTGTATCGCGCATGGTTCGACAGACGAGCTGGCCGGCACGGCAGAGCGGTCTTCGATCCGGGGCCGGCGAACGGCCGGGATCCCGGCAGTCCAGGGGGGCGGCGTGGGCTCGGTTCTGTTGCTTGGCTTCCTGATCGGCATGCAGCATGCGCTCGAGGCCGATCATGTCGCCGCGGTGGCCTCGATTGCGACGCGAGGCGGCTCGGTCGGACGCATCGTGCGGCAGGGCGCGGCCTGGGGGCTCGGCCACAGCGTGACCCTGCTGATCGTCGGCGCTGCGGTGCTGAGCTTCGACGCGGCGGTGCCCGAGAGCTTGGCCCGGATCCTGGAGCTTGCGGTCGGTGTCATGCTGCTCTTGCTCGGCCTGGGCGTCCTGCGCCGCGTGCTGCGCCGGGGGATCCACTTCCACCGGCATCGGCACGGCGACGGGATCGTGCATATCCATGCCCATTCTCACGCCGGCGAGCGGGGACAGCATGATCCCCGGCTGCACCGGCACGACCATCCGCGCGACCTGCCGCTGCGCGCGCTGCTGATCGGCACGATGCATGGCATGGCGGGCTCGGCGGCCCTCTTGGTCCTGGCGCTGGCCTCGGTTCAATCGGCGCTCACCGGCCTGCTCTATGTCGTGATCTTCGGTTTCGGCTCGATTGTCGGCATGGCGGCGCTCTCGGCCGTCATTGCCGTGCCGCTCAGCTGGTCCGCGCGCCTGCTCACCCGGCTGAACCAGGCACTCCAGGCGGCGATCGGCTGTGCCACACTGGTGCTTGGCGTCGTGATCGTCTACGAGAGCGCTTTCGCCGCTTGGACGGGGGGTTGAGCGGTCCGGGTGTGAAGGGGCAAATAGTCGACCTTTCGGTCATGGTGGTCTCTTGTGCTGCCTGTCAATACCAAAGTCGAGCCCGGTCCATACAGCAATGTTCTGGTGCCGAACTGAAAACTCCGCCATAATAATCTGGCTCTGGTCGTCGATATTGTATTTGGCTAGGTAGGTCACATCATGGCGGTCATGAAGAGGGTGAGACAGTTTTGCCGGCTCGGTCTCGTGTTGTCTTTGACAATGCTGGCCGCCTGCGCAACCGGCACAGGACCCGAGACAGAATCGGCATCCGCCGCCCTCGTGGCGCGGGTCCAGGCGCTCTTGGCCGAGATAGATTATCGGCCGGGCGTGGTCGACGGGATCGAGGGGCCGCTGACCGGTGAAGCGGTTCGCGCCTACCAGACCGCGGCCGGCCTGGAGGTCGACGGCCGGGTCAGCGAGTCTCTCGTTGCCCGGCTCGAGCGCGACAAACAGATGCGCCTGGTGGTCGAGGTACAGGGGCACTTGGCGGCTCTCGGCTATGAGTTGGGGCCCGCCGACGGCAAGGTGGGCGCGCGGACCCGCCGCGCGGTCGAGGCCTTTCAAGAAGCCCAGGGTCTGCCGCAGGACGGCCGGGTGACGGCGCGGTTGCGCGACCAACTGGCCGCGGCCCGGGACGCGCCCGAGGGCCGGATCAGCGACACGCAACCCGGGCCCCCGATGGAGGCATCTGCCGGGACCGGGGACAAGTCGGCCGAGATCGCGGCCACGGACCCGCAAAATCTCATTCTTGGGCCCGGCGATCGTGTTCTGCTCAGCTATTCCGGCACGGAGACGGCGCCCGCGGAGGTCGAGATCGGTCCCGATGGGCGAGTCGCGCTGCCCGAGGCGGGCAGCGTGCAGGCGGCTGGCCTCGACCTCAAGCAACTGCGGGACCAAGTGACCGTCAGGCTGATCGAGAGCTACCTGGGCAAGCTCGATGTCAGGGTGATCTTGATCGAGGCGCACGGGGAGCCAGGCGCCGACGCGGGTGAGACGCCCGACTCCAAAACGCATGTCCTTGCGCCCGGCGACCGCCTTTCCGTGAGCCTTGCCGCGGAGGCGGCAAATCCGGCCGACCTCGAGGTCGGGCCGGACGGATCGCTGGCGCTGCCCGAGACGGGCCGCGTCCCGGCCGCCGGCCTCGGCCTCGCGGAGCTGCGCGACAGCATCACGGTGAAGCTGCTCGAAACCTACATGGGCAATCTCAGGGTGAAGGTCGACTTGGCCGACGCTGGCGATTCGCTCCCCTCGGCCGAGTGACGGTTACCAGCGCCGGCCTTTGTGCTCGACCACGCCGTCGGGGGTCAGCCTTTGATTGGCGAGCGTGCGCTCGTCGTGGTTCATGCGCCAGGACAGCAGTTTCTGGGCATAGGCGAGCATCGGCTCCTGGTGGGCGGGGTCCCCGGCCAGGTCGCGCAGCTCCATGGGGTCCGCTTCCAGGTCGAAGAACAGCGGCGGCAGGGCGGTGAAGTGGACATACTTGTAACGCGCGCCGCGGATGACGTTCATCGCGCACTGGTCGGGGGCGAGGCCGAGCGCCTGCTCCGTCTTGCGGCCGAGGATATCCCGAAAATCGTATTCCCAGTGCGCCTCCCGCCGCCAGTCGGCCGGCTGCTCGCCATGACAGAAGGGCAGTAACGACAGGCCGTCGCACTGGACGGGCGTCTCGAGTCCGAGCCACTCCACGATGCTCGGCAGGACGTCGACGTTCTCGGTGAAGTCCATGACGTGGCGGCCGCGCGCCCGGTCCGCTTCGGGACGCGGGTCGCGCAGGATGAGCGGGATGTGGAAGGACTGGTCGAAGTAGCCGTACTTGCCGAAGAGCCAGTGGTCGCCGAGCTGCTCGCCGTGGTCCGAGGCGAAGACGATCAGGGTCCGCTCGTAGGCCTTCTCGGCCTTGAGGAAATCGATCAGGCGGCCGATCTGGGCGTCGACCTCCGACATCATGGCGTAATAGGTGGCGCGCGCCTGGCGCAGCTCCCGCTCGCCGAAACCGATCGTGTCCGTGACCGGCACGCCGAGCGAGGGGCCGGTGCCCTTCTGGTTGAAGAGGTAATGGGCGAGCCAAGGGTGCTGGGCCGCCTCCGCCTCGGGGCTCTCCGCGCGGACCGGAAGCGGAACCCCGGGCGGATCGTAGAGCTCGTGGTAGGGCTCGGGCACGATGAAGGGCGGGTGCGGCGCGAGATAAGAGAGGTGCACGAACCAGGGCCGGTCGTGGCGCACCGAGATGTACTTCATCGCCTCGCCGGTCAGGAAGGCGGTGTTGCTGTCCTCGGCCTTGTAGAGCGCCGGCGAGAAGGTCGGGCCGCGCCCGGCCGCCCCCGGCACGTTCGCCTTTGGCCGAAACACCTCGTAGTGGCCGGAGGGGATGTCGTAGCCCTTGGCCCTGAGGTCGGCCAGCCAGGGGAGCTGGTCGTCCTTCAGCCAGACGACCGGCGTCATGCCGGGCAGCAGGCCCTCGTAGGTGGTGAGCGCCGGGTCGTCCGGGTGATGGGCGCGGGGATCGGCGCTGACGTCGGTGTAGCCGAGTAGCGTCGGCTCGTAGCCGGCCTTGCGCGCCTCGAGGGCGACGTTGCCGTGGCGCGCGTCGAGCGGGGCGCCGTTCACCACCGAGCGGTGGTTCATCAGGTAGAGGCCGGTATAGAGCGAGGCGCGGCCCGGCCCGCAGGGCGTCGCCTGGCTGTAGTGCCGGGCGAACAGCGTGCCCTCGGCGGCGAGCCGGTCCAGGTTCGGTGTCCTGAGGCAGGGATGGCCCAGCGCCGAGAGGCAGTCGCCGCGCCACTGGTCGGCCGTGATGAAGAGAACGTTCAAAGGCTGGGTCACGGGCGGGGAGTCGTCCCTCTGGCTAAAGGTCCTCGACGCACTGTAGGTCCAAACCGCGCGAGGCGCTATCTCGGACCGGGCGCGTTGACCGGCCGCCGTGCCGATGTGCTTGCCCTCGAGCAGGACGAAGGTTCTTGGCTCCGGGGTCAGCTTCCTGAGCAGCTCGAACGAGGGCCGGGGAACCAGCCGGTCTTCGGAGGCGCCGATCGCCAGGAACCGCCCGGACAGCCGTGGCAGGTCCTCGGCCGATTCGATGGGCCGCAACAGCAGGTTCGCTGCTGCGGCGCATCACCCCGAATGGGTAGAAAGCGATGGTATGGCGATGATGACATCGGACTGCAGGGGACGAACCCGGCGACGCACGCTCAAGCTGTTTGTTCTAATGGAATGAGAAATTGGTGTTATTCATCAGCCTCTTGTTCCGTATCGCCTGCTCCGCGGCTAGTGTCGTCTGCCCCACACGGCGAAGACCGGATCGCTCAGCTGCTCGTCTGGAAAGTAGGCGTCCTTCTCGGGTCTCGGCAGGCCGCGCAGCGAGACTGTTTCCAGCCTCTCGAACAGGCCCGAGCGGTGAAAACATTCGAGGACGAACCCCATGCGCTCGAAGGGATGGATCTCGGTCCAGAGCTTCACCACCTTGGGCGGAAACCATCGGTGCGAGAATGTCACCGCGAAGGGCGCGCCCGGCCTCAGCACCCGTGCGACCTCGGCGAAGACCTCCACCGGCCTCGTCAGGTATTCGACGGAGACGGTGCAGACCGCCGCGTCGAAGCAGCCGTCGCCGAAGGGCAGGCGTGGCTCCAGGTTCAGGTCGTGAACGACGGCCGCCGAAAGCTGCTCGTTTTGCGCCATCTCGTCGCGATTGAGACCGAGGCCCGTCACGCAGGCAGGCTCGAGATCTCCAGGCAGATGGCTTTTCCAGCTGCTCATCAGGTCGAGAACACGCGATCCCCGCGGCAGAATCCGGCCGTACAGCTCCGCGACGCCGCCGAGCGCGCGCGAATCGAGATGCACGGTCATGCGGGGCTGCGCATAGAACGCGCCGTCGGCGCTCTCGTCGGCGCGTGCGAAGGCGCCGTCCTGGAAGAATTCCGTCGGCCGTCCCCGCCAGCGGGCCTGCAGGCCCGGACCGTCGGTCAGGCTTTGCGCCCAGTCGGTGCAGCGCCCGCCCAGGTCGTCGCCGAGCCGCATGACCTCGCGGACCTCAGCCTTGACGCGCGCCGCGACGCCGGACAGGGGGTGGTTGAGGTCGACGCGGAGGATGCCGCCGTCACCGCCGACGCATCGGAAGGGGCGCATGTCCGCCTTGAAGATCCCGGGAACGGCCGAGGTCAGCATCCCGAGAGGAAAGAACCGGCCGCAATCGGGTGCGATGCGATGTCCCGCCGGCCCCCGCCCATCGAAGTGTGTCCGCTTGATCTCGCGTATCTTGCCTTCGTCGTAATGGGTGACCAGCTCGCCCGGCGCATAGGAAATGGTCTCGCAGTCGCCGGCTGTCTTCCCGTGGAGCGCTTCGGCCAGCCCGCCGGGCAGGATATCCCTCCAGAAGTTCACCTTCTGGCATGCCAGGCGATCCCGGTGGGCGACCTCACCGCTCTTCCAGGTCACCTCGAAATCGATCACCGCGAGCGAATTCTCGCCGATCGCTTGAGGGGGATTCGTCATCGGCGCATCAGACGCGCGGCGAAGGCGGCGGGGTCGAGCCGTGGCCTCAGGACCGGGTCGCCCCGCCGCCAGGTAC
>JAOUCL010000037.1 GCA_029859805.1 Rhodospirillales bacterium
CGCCTCGCCGCACGGATGGCAAGGTTGGACGCCCGGATGGAGGAAACCCAGCGCCAGGCCGAAGCCGGTGCGCTCAGCGAGCGGGACTACGAGAACTTCTTTCGCTATCTCGGCGGTCTGCGCGGCCTGTCGGAGACCGGCATCGGCTTCATAAGGCTCGCCGAAACGGTCGATTGGGCGCGCTGGCGCGAGGCTCGGTTCTGATCTGGGGACGGTCGGGCAAACGCCGAGGGCCGCATTGGGAGACGCATCGCATGCAGTTCATTCCCAGCGAATCATACCAAGGATCATTGATGACGACCCATTTCACCTGGCCGGTGTTGACCGCCGCCTTCGCGCGCTGCCGTCCGCGCCGGGTGGGCCGAATATGGTCCGCCTTTCCACCCGCGCCAAAAATTTGATTCAAATCAATGAACCTGGCCAGTCGTTCGTGCATTTAGATGGGCATTCTTACGGTTTGTGGGAAATCAGAACTAATCGACAGCACCGGAGGGCTAATTTAGGCGATTGAGATCCAAGAAATGGGGGAGATTCTTTGTCATGACATTTCATTTTGGAGAACACGTTAGAGACGATTTACTGGAAGACGATTACGCGTCGACTGACCTCTCGATCAGCACACCGAAGCACAAGATCCCGGAGCGCGAACACGACCCGCGCCAAGCCTATGTCGTCGTCCATGACGAGCTGATGGACGGCAGCCTCGGCTGGCCAGTGCCCGCGCACTCCATGCCGGCCAATCGTCTGGATCTGGTTATCCAGCGTGTCCCGGTTCGTCACGGCGTGAGTCGGGATCACGGCTCACTCTTGGTGACGGACCTAACGCGAGCGATCGATCTCGTTGCGAAACACCCCATCACTACAAATCTGGCCGCCGAAGAGGGAAGCGGATCTCAGCACCAGGTCAGTATCTCCATGTCTTAGGACGCCCGACTGGGGCCAAGCAAATGCCAACTGACGCCGAGCACGACTCTTCCGAAGGCGCATCAACCGGCGCCTCTGCGGGCGTGAAGACCGGCGGAGAAGTCGGCCCCTTCGTCACCTGGGTGGCGCGGTTGCATGCGGACGGCGGGTGGCGGGCCTACACCTCGCGGCGCCGCCGCAAAGACCTTGGTCCCCTGGCCATCGCCTCGCCCGACATCGACCCTACGGCCGCCGCAGCTGCGGTCGGCCACGAGTGGCACCGATTCTGGGCACCGCCGCGTCTCGGATGGTGGATCGCCGTCCTGTTCATGATCGGCTCGGCGCTCTTTGCGCTTGGCGGAGCGCTGGCGACGTGGCCGCATGCGCCCGCCCTCCAATGGATCGATCAGGCCTTGATCGCCTGGGTCTTCTTCGTCGGCGCACTCTTCTTCACGGCGGCCGCCTATCTCCAGTGGCTGGAGGCACTCAACAACGACGTAACGAACGTCACCCAGCCGAACGGGTCAGGGCCGCGTCGGTGGCGCTTTCTCGGATGGCGTCCGCGCAACCTCGGCTATCTGGCGGCCTCGGTTCAGCTCGTCGGCACGGTGCTGTTCAATTTCAACACGGCCGACGCGCTCATTGCCGGGCTCGGCTGGGAAGGCCAGGACCTTGTGGTGTGGACGCCCGATATCCTGGGCTCGATCTGCTTCCTCGTCGCCAGCCAGCTGGCGGTGATGGAAGTCTCCCACTACTTCTGGTCGTTCCAACCAAGGATCCTGTCGTGGTGGATCACGGTTATCAATCTCCTCGGATCGGTCTTGTTCATGATTTCCGCAGTGGCCAGCTTCGTCGAGCCCGGGGCGGTCATGGCCAGCCCGTGGCTTGCGAACTTCGGCACCTTCGCCGGCGCGGTCTGCTTCTTCGTCGGTGCCTACCTCCTGATCCCGGAGCTGTTCGAGAAGGCGCCTTCGCCGGTGCCTGCAGGCGCGGTAGCGTGACGGGCGAAGCATGATCTCCTTATCCACCCGCGCCAAAGAGGCGATCAAGACCGGCCTCGCCATGGTGATCGCCTACGGCATCGCCCTGCGGATGGGCTGGGACAATCCGTTCTGGCCCGCACTCACGGTCGTGACGGTCAACATGATGACGATCGGGCAGTCGCTACCCAGGGGGATCATGCGGACGTCCGGCACGCTGGTGGGGTGCGTGGCGGCGCTGGCGATCCTCGGCCTGGTTCCCCAGGAGCGCTGGTTGTTCACGGCCTGCCTGTCGCTGTTCATCGGTTTCTGCACTTACATGATGAAGGGCAAGACGGTCCAGTACTTCTGGTTCCTCGCAGCACTCACGTGCCTGATCATCCCGTTCAAATCCATGCCGCTCGAACCGGCGACGGCCTTCCAGGAGGCGTGGCTGCGGACCGTGGAAACGGGGACGGGTGCCCTGGTCTGGATCCTGGTCGCCGCCTTCCTCTGGCCACGGAGCAGCCTGGGCGAATTCAACGAGGCCAGCCGCAAGCTGTGGGCGACCCAGGCGCAGCTATACCGGACCTACCGGGACCTGATGTCTGGGTCGGGCACCGCCAAGGACTCCCGGCCACTGAGGCTGCAGGAGGTCCAGCTTGTGGCCCGGGTCGGACAACTACTCGACGCCGCGGAGGCGGACAGCTACCAGGTGTGGGAGGTGCGCCATCAGTGGCGGCGGTTCTGTCAGCAGTCGACGGCCCTGATGGAGGCTCTAGAGCGCTGGCGACAGGGCTTCGCCGAGATTCAGCTGCTCAATCTGACAAAACTCCTTCCGAACCTGGAGACCGTGTGCTCGGAGCTGGACCAGCGCTTTGAGCAGATCGAGCGGATGCTGGCCGACGAAGCCCCGACCCGAACCGCGCAACCCATCGCCCTGACGGTTGACAAGGCCGAGATGCGCGCCCTGACCCGTTTCGAGGCAGCGGCAGTGGCGGTGACCCAGACCCAGCTCGAAAACCTCGAGCGGCTCAGCCGATCCCTGTTCGACTGCGTTGCAAATATCAGAGGCTACACACGGCGGGCCGCAGAGCCTCTTCCGGACACAACGGTCCGACGCGGGCTGGCCATCGACCCGGACCGATTGACGGCCGCCATGACCGTTATGATGACCCAGTGGATTGCCTTCCTCCTCTGGGTCTACATTGATCCACCGACTGGCGCGGGATTTGCGATGATGGCGGCTATCTTCGCGCTGGTCATGCAGCTGGCTCCCACCGCCAAGGTGTCCCTGCAGTACCTTGGGTGGGGCTTCGGTGCCGCCTTTGCGGGCGTATTGTACGTCTTCGTCATGCCGCACCTGTCGGGCTTCGTGGAGCTGGCCGTACTGATCTTCGCTGCGAACTTCGCGATGTACTATATCTTGGGGGAGCCGCGCCAGACATTGGTCAGGATGCTCTGCATGGCGTCGTTCTGCGTTCTTCTCACGGTCGACAACCAGCAGAGCTACAGCTTTTCCCACTACGCCAACCTCGTCGCGGGGTTGATCATGCTGCCGCTCACCGTAGCCGCCGCCGCTAGGTATATTCCCAGCTCCCCCCGCCCCGAGAAGGCGTTCCTGCGCCTGCTCCGCCGCTTTTTCCGGCATGCCGAGTTTCTCATATCGGGACTCGCTCTCGACGGCGAGCGAAAGAAGGGCATTGCAGGGCGCTGGAAGGCGGCCCTCTACCGGAACGATCTGTTGGAGGTGCCGGCGAAGCTCGCGGCCTGCGGCCAGCAGATCGACTACCGGACGTTCCCTGCCAACACGCCCGAGCAGGTGCAGGCGCTGGTGACGAGCCTCTACGCGCTGGCCAATCGGATCAAGGATCTGGTCGAGGCGCGTGGGGCTTCGCAAGCGGAGCTGGTGAAGAAGCAGTTGCTGGAGGAGTTACGGAACTGGCGCCAGGTGATCGAAGGGCGGTTCCAGCTTCGGGCCGAGCAGACCAGGGTGGGGATCGAGTCGGGCGCCGACGTCCGCCATCGGCTGGCAGCGAGGCTGGCCGGGCTGGAAGCAAGGATCGGAGAGACGTTGGCTCAGGCAGGTGAAGGCGAGCTCAGCACCGAGGACCTGAAGAATTTCTACCGCCTGCTGGGCAGCTACCGGGGCGTGTCGGAGGCCGCGATCGGCTATGCGCAACTCGCTGACGGCATCAACTGGGGGCAGTGGCGCGAGGCGCGGTTGTGAAGGCGAGAATCCATGAATAACGTAAAGGGTATTGGTTTGCTTTTAGAGAAAATCCTGCTTTATACTGGGAGTGAACTGGATCACAATTAGAATTAAAGCATAGGCCGAAAGAACCAGGGATAGCCCATGCAGTACCTTCCAAGTGAATTTGCCATCGGCGGGGTCTACTTTCCGCCCTTGCTGATCGCCGGGATTCTCGGGGTCGTGGCGGCGCTGCTGACAGCGATGCTGCTCAACCGTTACCGGCTGTCGCGGCTGTTCTACTACCCGCCGCTCGTCTTCCTCGCGCTGGCAGTCATCTATACGGGCTTGCTGGGAACCTTTGTCATTCCGGTGTAAAGGCCATGAATACAGCATTGAGAGTCTCGCTAACCGGCGCCGTGGTCCTGCTTGCCGTGGGCGTCGTCCTCTTCAAGTACTGGAACTACGTCACCAACCCCTGGACGCGCGACGGCCAGGTCCGCGCCCAGGTGATCCAGATCACGCCGCGGGTCTCCGGCCCGATCGTCGAGCTGCCGGTCAAGGACAACCAGCTCGTCAAGGCCGGCGACCTCCTGTTCCAGATCGACCCGCGCACCTTCAAGGCAAGCCTGGACCAGGCGCGGGCCGACCTCGACAACAAGCGAGACGACATCGGCTCCCTGGAGAAGCAGGTCGAAGCGGCGAAGGCGTCGGTCTCGCAGTACGCAGCCCAGGTCAAGGAGGCGGGATCCTCGATAAAGAAATCCGACGCCAATCTGGCCGACGCCAAGGCCACCTTCGGGCGGATAAGCCGCCTGGTCGACAAGGGCGCCGCGTCCGAACTGCAACGCGACAGCACCGAAGCCAAGTACAAGGTCGCCCTGGCCGAGCTCGAGGAGACCGACCAACAGCTGGTGGGCGCGACCGCCGCGCTGCTCCAGTCCGAGGCCGATCTCGCCAAGGCGCGGGCCGACCTCGGTGCGCCCGGCGAGGACAACGCTCAGCTGCGCGCGGCCAAGGCAGCCGTCGAACAGGCGGCGCTCAACCTCGAGTTCACGCAGGTGCGGGCACCGGTCACCGGCTATGTCACCAACCTGAACCTGCGGCTGGGCAGTCAGGCCGTCGAGAACCAAGCCGCGCTCGCGCTGGTCGACGTCAACAGCTACTGGATCGATGGCTTCTTCAAGGAAAACGCCATCGAGGACATTCGCGCCGGCGACCGGGCGATCGTCACGCTCATGAGCTATCCCGACACGCCGCTGGAAGGCCGGGTCGACAGCCTGGGCTGGGGCATCGCCCAAGATGACGGCAGCACCGGGTCCGACCTGTTGCCCAACATCAGCCCGACCTTCGAGTGGATCCGCCTGGCCCAGCGGGTGCCGGTGCGCATTCACCTGGTCGAGGTGCCGGAGGAGGTCGAGCTGCGCGTCGGCACCACGGCTTCGGTCCTGGTCATGACGGGAACCAGCGGCGCCGAGAGCGACGAGCCGGTCCCGCCGCTGCCCAAGGCCCTGCAGTGATGCGGGCGCCTTAGCGTCACCGGGGAGGAAGGGGCAGCCTCGTGGAGATCTTTCAGACCGTCGCCATCATTTTGGGTCTGACCGCTCTCTTCGGGTTTCTCAACGAGCGCGTGCTCGGCCTGCAGCAGACCGTCGGCCTGATGGTGATCGCTCTGGCCTTCACGCTGGTCCTTGCGGTGCTGAACGCCTTCGGCATCACCAGCCTCTTCGTTCAGGAGCAGGCCTTCGTTTCCAGGCTCAAGCTCGACGAAAGCCTGCTCAACGGCGTGCTCTGCTTTATCCTCTTCGCCGGCAGCATCAACGTGAAAGCGCGCGCCCTGGGCGAGGAGAAATGGGTCATCCTCTCGCTCGCCATCGGGGCAACCCTGATTGCCGCGATCCTGACCGGCGTTGCCCTCTGGGCCCTCCTGGCGGCCTTTGGCGCCGGCCTGGGTTTGATCTATGCCCTCGTCTTCGGTGCGCTGATCTCCCCCACGGACCCGATCGCCGCCCTGGCGATCCTGGGCAAGGTCGGCCTGCCGAAGCCGCTCGAGGCGATCATCAACGGGGAATCCCTGTTCAACGACGGCGTCGGCGTGGTGATCTTCACGATCTTCCTGACGATCGCATCGGGGACCCAGCAGCCGACGACCGCCGATGCCTTGATCATGTTCCTGAGAGAGGTGCTGGGCGGCGTCGGGCTCGGCCTGGTCGCCAGCGTAGTCATGCACGTCCTACTGGTCAGGATGAAGGACTATGGGACCCAGGTGCTGATCTCCCTGGCCGTCGTGGCGCTCGCCTACGGGGCCGCGGAGCTGATGGAGGTATCCGGCCCGATCGCGACCGTCGTGCTCGGGCTCGTGATCGGCAACTACAGCATGCCCCGCCTGGCGGCGGACGAGCGGCGGCCCTTCGAGACGTTCTGGCGCGCCGTCGACGAAGTCCTGAACGCCATGCTGTTCGTGCTGATCGGGCTGCACGTCGCCCTGGTCCAGCTGTTCATCCCGGACTGGCCCGTATCGGCGACATCCGCCATTCTGGTCTGCCTGGCCGCGCGCTGGATCAGCGTCTATCTGCCGCTGAGCGCCCTCGGCGCGCTCGGTGCCTTGCAGGCGGACCGGGTCGGTTTGACGAACCTGCTGACCTGGGGGGGCCTGCGCGGCGGGCTCGCGGTCGCCATGGCGCTGTCGCTGCCCGAAAGCCCGGAGAAAGGCCTGATCCTGCACATGACCTACGGCGTGGTGGTCTTCTCGCTCGTTGTTCAGGGCCTTTCGATCGGCCGGATCTTCAAGGCCGATCACCTCAAGCAGCTTCTCAAGCCGGCCTCGTGACGGGGTTCGGGCCATGATGGTCAGGCGATATCGATGAGAGAGTTTCTGATATTTGGCAGGCACTTACTGCACATCTTGCGCTATGTGCGCGGGGTGATGCTCGTCCTGCTCGCGGCCTTGTTGACCTGCGCGGTACTTGTCGCCCAGGTGGAAAACATGGGATTCGGCGATGCCCTCTATTTCACGCTGATCACGGGCTTGACGGTCGGCTACGGAGACATCGCGCCGGCGACTACCACAGGTCGCGTTGTCAGCATCGTTGCGGGCGTCATAGGTGTCGTCTATGTCGGCATCATCGTGGCAGTCGCGACCCGGGCCTTGAGAGACGCCGTACACCAGGATCGCGGCATCCGAGACGAGAGCCGGAACGATGCCGAAGGTCACTGAAAGCGACCCATTTCACCGTGGCAATCGTCCTCGGATGTCTTTGGCCATGGCGCGAGATGGCAAGCAATCCGCGCCGTCCTCATGCATCCTCACGTCCTGGCGCCAGCATGATCGGCCAAAGCGAGCGGAGATTTCCTACACATGATTTGGATTAGTTGATAACCTCGAAGGCCGTTCGCATACCTGAGGGGGTCGGGGCGTGAGCGGCCAGTTGCAAGGGCTAGGCAAGGGATACAGGGGTGAACTTCTTTATCGAACGGCCGATCTTCGCGGCTGCGATCGCGTTCCTCATGGTGATCGCCGGCGCGGTCGCCATGCTGACCCTGCCGGTCTCGCAGTACCCGCCGCTCGTGCCGCCGCAGGTGCAGGTCACGACCCAGTTCATCGGCGCCAGCGCCGGCGTGACGGCCGATTCCGTCACCACGCCGCTGGAGGAGCAGATCAACGGCGCGGCGAACATGATCTACATGTCGTCGTTCAGCACCGACAATGGCGATTCGATGATCTACCTGACCTTCGAGGTCGGCGCCGACCAGGACATCGGCCAGATGGAGGCGCTGACACGGTCCAATCAAGCGATCTCGCAGCTGCCCTCCGAAACGCAACAGGTCGGCCTTACGATCGAGAAATACTCGACCAACCTGCTCCTGGCGGTGAACCTCACCTCGCCGAACGGGAGTTACGACGGGCGGTTCCTGGGGA
Source organism: Rhodospirillales bacterium (assembly GCA_029859805.1). GTDB lineage: Bacteria > Pseudomonadota > Alphaproteobacteria > Kiloniellales > JAKSDN01 > CAMYKD01. The sequence continues at coordinate 7,973 of JAOUCL010000037.1, forward strand.
ACTATGCGGAGATCCACCTGACCGATCCGCTCGCCCGGATCCCGGGCGTCGCCACGATCAACAACTTCGGGCTCAGCAAGTATGCCATGCGGATCTGGCTGGACCCCGCCAGGCTGACCAACCTTGGCCTGGCCGCCACGGACGTGCGCGACGCCGTCCTGGAGCAGAACCAGGTGGTCGCAGCCGGCAAGCTCGGCCAGGCCCCGGCGCCGGAGGGACAGGCCTTTGAGTACCAGCTAAACACCCTGGGACGCCTGATAGACGTCGAGCAATTCGAAAACATCATCGTCCGCGCCCGTCCCGACGGATCGGTGGTTCGGATCAGCGACGTCGGCGGCGTCGAGATGGGCGGGGAGGACTATAACTGGAGCACGCGGCTCAACGGCAAACCTACCGCCACCTTGGTCGTCTCGCAGCTGGCCACCGCTAACGGCCTCGATATCAAGAAGGCGGTCCTGGAGGTGTTGGCGCGGGCCGAGAAGAGTTTTCCCCCGGACCTGGAGTGGTCCATCGTCTACGATACGACAGTTTTCATCGAGGAATCGACGCGCGAGGTCATACACACGCTGATCGAGGCCATCGTGCTGGTCCTCGTGGTCGTGTTCATCTTTCTGCAGAGCTGGCGCAGCACGCTCATTCCCGTCATCGCCGTGCCGGTCTCGCTGATCGGCACCTTCGCCTTCATGGCGGTCGCCGGCTTTTCGATCAACCAGTTGACGCTGCTGGGACTGGTTCTGGCCGTGGCCCTGGTGGTCGACGACGCGATCATCGTGGTCGAGAACGTCGAGCGCAAGCTGGAGGAGGGCGCGACGGACCTGATACAGGCCACCGAGGAGGCGCTGGCCGAGGTGCGCGGCCCGATCATCGGAACCACGATCGTCATGATGGCCGTGTTCGTTCCCTGCGCCTTTATCCCCGGCATGACCGGTCAGCTCTATAACCAGTTCTCGCTGACCATCGCGATTGCCGTCGGGCTCTCGGGGATCAACGCACTCACCCTGAGCCCGGCGCTTTGCGCCATCTTGCTGCGGCCGCCCTCGGGCAAGAAGAACGCCGTGTTCCGCGCCTTCAACCGGGGCTTCGAGGCGCTTTCCTCGGGCTACGCCAAGAGCGTCAAGGTCATGGCCAGGTTCTGGCAGCTTGCCTTCCTGGCCTTTGCCGGGCTTTGCGCGCTGGCCTTTCTGGCGTTCGCCGCGGTGCCGACCGGTTTCGTCCCGGAGGAGGACCAGGGCTATTTCCTGGTCATCGCCGAGCTGCCGGAGGGGGCCAGCATCGAGCGCACCGAGAAGGTCGTGGCCGAGATGCGCAAGATCGCGATGGACACGCCTGGCGTCGCGGACGTCCTGGAAGTCTCCGGCTACAACGTCGTCAACGCGCTGCAGCAACCGTTCCAGGGCATGGCCTTCATCATCCTCGACCCGTTTGGGGATCGAAAGACGCCGGAAACGCAGGTCGAGGCCTTGATGGCGACCCTGCGCGCCGAATTCGCCCAGATCCCGGGCGCGCGGATCCTGGTCGCCAACGCGCCGGCGATTCCCGGGCTCGGACAGACCGGAGGCTTCACCTACCAGATCCAAGACCTCGACGCCCAGGGCGTGGACGCGCTCGCCAAGGCGGCCGACAACTTCATCGCACAGGCGCGACAGCGGCCCGAGCTCGCCGGCGTCTACACCACCTTCAACAACAGTACGCCGCAGCGCTATCTCGACATCGACCGCACAAAGGCCAAGACCCGCGGCGTCTCGCTTAACGACCTCTACGACACCCTCCAGATCAACCTCGGCTCGCTCTACGTCAATCAGTTCAACAAGTACGGCAAAGTTTACCGGGTTTATCTGCAGGCGCAGCCGGACGATCGGGCCCAAGAGGCCGATATCAACCGACTCAAGGTGCGCAACAGCGACGGCGAGATGATCGACATGAGCGCCTTCGTCTCGATCGAACCGGCGACCGGCCCTTACAGCATCCAGCACTACAACAAGTACGCCTCGATCGCCGTCAACGGTGCGAACGCGCCCGGCTACAGCACGGGCCAGGCGATCGCCGCGATGGAGGAACTGTCCGAAACCGCCCTTCCCGAGGCCTTCAGCGCCGAGTGGACGGGCATAACCTACCAGCAGCTCCTTGCCGGCAACCTTGCGCCGCTGGCCTTCGCCTTGTCGCTGGTGTTCGTGTTCTTCGTGCTCGCCGCGCTTTACGAGAGCTGGATCATGCCGGTGATGATCCTGCTGGCGATTCCCCTCGGGCTGCTGGGGGCGGTCGGAGGGCTGCTGGCGCGCAGCCTCGATCTCGACGTCTACGGCCAGATCGGCCTGGTCATGCTGATCGGCCTGGTGGCCAAGAACTCGATCCTGATCGTCGAGTTCGCCAAGGATATGCGCGAGAAGGGCAGTTCCATCCTGGAGGCGGCGATGGAGTCGGCGCGCCTGCGCCTGCGGCCCATCCTGATGACCGCACTCGCCTTCGTCATCGGCCTGATGCCGCTGGTCGTGGCGGCCGGCGCCGGGGCGCGCGCCAGGCAGTCGCTCGGCACCGCCGTGGTCAGCGGCCTGGCCTTCGCCACCATCCTGATCATCATGGTGCCGATCTTCTACTACGTGTTAGAGAGGCTCCGCGAGGGCTGGTCGAAGACCCGCGCGGAGCGGAGCGGCGGCCACCCGAGCGGCGCCGAACCATCGCCCGTCCCGGGATCTGATTGAGGAGAAGTCAGATGCGCAAAACAAGCAAGTATCGCTTTCCTAGCCGGCCCGCCGCCTTGACCGCGGGTCTCCTTCTGCTGTGGCCGCTGGCGGCCTGCGACGAGAAGCCGAAACAGGCGGCGGCGCCGGCGCCGCCCCAGGTGATCCTGGCCGAGGTCGTTCAAGAGAACGTCCCGATCGTCATGGAGTACAGCGGGACCGTCAAATCGGTGAAGAGGGTCGACATCGTCCCGCGTGTCTCCGGCTACATCTTTGAGCGCTTTTTCACCGAAGGCACCTTCGTGAAGGAGGGCGACCCGCTCTTCCTCATCGATCCGCGGCCCTATCAGGAGACGGTCAACAACTTCGAGGCCAATCTGGCGCGGGAGAAGGCGAACCTCAAGTTCTGGGAAGCCGAGGTCGGCCGTTACAAAAGACTGGCCAAGAGCGGCGCCGCGTCGAAAGAGAAGCTCGATGCCACCGTCGCCAAGAGAGACACGACCCTGGCGGATATCGATCAGAACAACGCCAGAATCTCGAACGCCAAGCTGGATCTCAGCTTCACCAAGATCGCCGCGCCCTTCGCCGGGCGGATTCAGCAGGAAAGGATCGACGTCGGCAACCTGGTCGAAAAACAGCGGGATATCTTGACCACGCTGGTTCAGATGGACCCCATTTACGTGGTCTTCAACATAAGCCGCAGGGAGGTCTATCGGGTTCAGCTGCTGACGCGCAAGGGCTGGGCCTATCCGGTCGAAAAGATGCCGGTCGAGATCGTGCTGCCCGACGGGACCCCCTATGGCACCAAGGGCAATTTGAACTTCGTCAGCTTCGTGATCGACCCGACCACGGACAGTCTCGACGCGCGGGGCGTTTTCGCCAATCCGCGGAGTTCGGAACTGGGCGGATTCGACCTCATCCCGGGCCAATACGTGCCCGTCAAGGTGACCGTCGGCGAGATTCCCGACGCGCTCGTCATTCCGCAGGTGGCCCTCGTCGAAACCCAGGCCGGCAAGCATGTCTACGTTGTCGGGGACGACAACAAGGTCGAGAGCCGCAAGGTGGAAATCGGCGAGGACTACGACCAGAAGTGGGTGGTCACGAAGGGTCTGAAGAAGGGCGAGAGGATCATCGTCGAGGGGTTGCAAAAGGTTCGCCCGGGGATCGCCGTCAAACCGAAGGCGGCGGGCGAGGCCCCGGCCGCGGACTCCTAGTTCGGCCTATGGGTCGGCAAAAGCGACGGCCGTGGCGAGACGGAAATGGACTGTCCCTGGTCGTGGGCCGGACAGCGGCCCACGGCCTCGGAGGGTCTGATATCTGCTTGGTTGCGTAGACTGGTAGCGATACGAAAGCGACAAGGGGGGGCTTTGCTGGGACGCCATGTGGGATAACGTCGCTTCGAAATGGGCCGGCGGGCTTCGCGACTTTGGTCCGAATGCCCGCGGCATTGGCCGGACCGGGACTCTCTGTTCGGCGATGATGGTCGCTTTCCTCTTGGGCGCGGCGGGCTGCACCAAGGTCGGGCCGGATTTCGAACCGCTGACGGCGCCGAAGTCGGAGCAATGGATCGACGAGAAAGACGGCCGGGTAAAGACGGACCAAGCCGACTATACGACCTGGTGGGAGGTCTTCGACGACCCGATTCTCAACCGGTTGATCGACACTGCCTACCGGCAGAACCTGGACCTGCTGACCGCCGGACTGCGCGTTCTCGAATCGAGGGCGCAGCTCGGGATCGCCATCGGCGAACAATATCCGCAAACCCAGGAGGTACAGGGCTCCTTTACCCATGAAAAACTGAGCAAGAATGCACCGAACGGCGCTGGGGCGGATCGAAATTTCGATAACGTCTCCGTGGGGCTGGATGCGTCATGGGAGATCGATTTCTGGGGACGTTTCCAGCGCGGCATCGAGTCGGCCGATTCGGCGCTGGGCTCCACGGTCGCGGACTATGACGACGTCATCGTTATCCTGACGGCGGAGGTCGCCGCCACCTATGTCCAGGTCCGCGAGTTCGAAGAGCGCATCAGGCTGGTGCGCCGGAATACCGAACTCCAGGAGCGCGCGTTCAATCTGACCCGACAACGCTTTCGCGCCGGCGTCGTCAGCGAGCTCGATGTTCAGCAGGCACGGGCTCTGCTGGAGGACACCCGCTCGTTCGTTCCCCAGTTTGAGACGGACCAGCGGCAAGCCGAGAATGCCCTGGGCACGCTGCTCGGCATAACGCCAATGGAGATACGCAAGATCCTGGCCCCCGACGCGCCGATCCCCAAGGCGCCCAAGGAGGTGGCCGTGGGAGTCCCGGCCGACCTGCTGCGACGCCGGCCGGACATCCGCCAGGCGGAACTGAATGCGGCCGCACAGAGCGCCAGAATCGGAGTCGCGAAAGCCGACCTCTTCCCGCGCGTCAGCTTGGCCGGCTTCGTGGGATTCCAGACGACGGGGTCCACCGACGTCCGGTCCAACAATGCCAAGTTGAGCGACCTGTTCACCGGGGACAGCTTCGTCGGGTCCTTTGGGCCGTCCATCAGCTTGCCTTTCTTCAACTATGGCCGCATCACCAATAACGTGCGGGTGCAAGACGCGCGCTTTCAGCAGCTGGTTGCCGACTATCAGAACACGGTTCTGAGCGCCTATCAGGAGGTCGAGGACGGCCTCGTCGGATTCTTGAAGGCCCAGGAAGTGGCCGAGTTTCTCGCAAGGAGCGCCAAGGCAAGCGCAAGAGCGGTCGAGTTGTCGGTCATTCAATATCGCGAGGGGGTCTCCACCTACATCCGCGTGCTCACGGCCCAGCAGGACCTGCTGGAGCGCCAGGACCGGCTGGCCCAGGCACAGAGCCTGATCGCCCAGAACCTGATCGCCACCTACCGTGCGCTCGGCGGCGGCTGGCAATCCCGCGACGCCAACGAGGTCGTGCCGGACAACGTTCTCGAGGATATGCGCGAGCGGACGGACTGGGGTGGCATCATACCGCCCGATGACCTGCAAGAGGCCCCGGGTTCGGCCGACGACGTGAAGAAGATCGATACCATCTTCAGGAGGCCGGATTTCTAAAGGGCCGCATAATCGATCGGCTTGTGGCGGTCGAGGCGGCTGGTGACCTCGGGCAGGGGATACTTGAGGCCGGTGGCGCAGTTGTAAAGCACGCAGTGGTCCCGCGGGGCGACCCGGCCGTCGGCGAGCGCCTGCTTGTAGGCGGCGTAGGTCGCCGCGCCCTCGGGGCAGAGCAGCAGGCCCTCGGTCCCGGCGACCTCGTCGACACCAGCGAGGATTGCCTCGTCCGTGACGGCGATGGCGAAGCCGCCGCTCTCGCGCACCGCGCGCAGGATCAGGAAGTCGCCGACCGCGATCGGCACGCGCATGCCCGCCGCGATGGTCTGTGCGTCCGGCCAGAGCGGCGCGTGCTCCTCGCCCTCTTCGAACGCCTTGACGATGGGCGCGCAGCCGGTCGACTGGACCGCCACCATGCGCGGGCGCTTGGAGCCGATCCAGCCGATCGCCTCCAGCTCCGCGAAGGCCTTCCACATGCCGATCAGGCCCGTGCCGCCGCCGGTCGGGTAGAAGATCACGTCGGGCAGCTCCCAGCCGAACTGCTCGGCCAGCTCCAGGCCCATGGTCTTCTTGCCCTCGATCCGGTAGGGCTCCTTGAGGGTCGAGAGATCGAACCAGCCGGTCGCCGCCTTGCCCTCGCCGACCAACTTGCCGCAGTCGTTGATCAGGCCGTCGACCTGGTAGACCGCGGCGCCCTGGATCGCCATCTCCGAGACCGCGACGGCGGGCGCGTCGTCGGGGCAGAAGATCGTGCTGCGCAGGTCCGCGCGCTTGGCGTAGGCCGCCATCGCCGCGCCGGCATTGCCGGCGGTCGGCATGGCCAGGTGCTCGAGGCCCAGCTCCTTGGCCATGGCGACGGCCAGCGCCAGGCCCCGCGCCTTGAACGAGCCGGTCGGCAGGCGCCCCTCGTCCTTGACGAAGAGCGCCCCGCCTTCGGATTCGAGGCGCGGCAGGCGGACGATCGGGGTCGTGACCTCGCCCAGGCTGATCACGTTCTCGGCGCGACGCACCGGCAGGAACTCGCGGTAGCGCCAGAAGCCGCCGGGCCGTTCGGCCAAGGCCACCTTGTCCACGGCCTTGGCGAGCGCCTCCAGGTCGTAGCGCACCAGCAGCGGCCTGCCGGCCTCGGACAGGCCGTGCACCTGGTCGGCCTCGTAGGCCTGGCCGGTCATCGAGCATTCGAGATGGGTGACGAAGGTCGGCCGCTCTGCGGCCACGGTCGGATCGCGCGTCGGGTCCAGGCTCATATCATCCCCACAGGTTCGGTTGGGGCGGGTGGATCAGGCTGCCCTCGAAGACGAGGCCCTCGGGCCGGTCGCGTTCGAGCAGCAGGGGGCCGTCGAGGTCGACGATTTGGGCGTCCCGGGCGACCAGGACCGCCGGAGCCATGGCCAGCGAGGTGGCCAGCATGCACCCGACCATGACGCCGTAGCCCTCGGCCTGGGCCGCGGCCTTGAGGCTGAGCGCCTCGGTCAGGCCGCCGGTCTTGTCCAGCTTTATGTTGACCATGTCGTAGCGCCCGGCGAGCCTGCTCAGCGAGGCCGTGTCGTGGCAGGATTCGTCGGCCGCGACCGCGACCGGACGCTGCATCGTCGCGAGCGCCGCGTCGTGGCCGGCGGGCAGGGGCTGCTCGATCATCTCGACGCCGAGCACGGCGAGGTGCGGCGCCAGCTCGGCGTAGAGCCCCGGCGCCCAGCCCTCGTTGGCGTCGACGATCAGGCGGGTCTCCGGCGCGGCCTCGCGCACGGCCTCGACCCGGGCCAGGTCCTCGGGTCCCGCGAGCTTAAGCTTCAGGAGCGGGCGCCAGGCGTTCTCGGCCGCCGCGCGGGCCATGGCCGCCGCCGTGTCGAGCGACAGGGTGTAGGCGGTCGTCACCGGCCCGGGCGCGGCCTGGCCGATCAACTCCCAGACCCGACGGCCGGCCTGTTTGGCCTCCAGGTCCCAGAAGGCGCAATCGACCGCGTTGCGCGCGGCCCCGGCGGGCAGCACGCCCTGCAGGCCGGTGCGGTCGAGGCTGCCCGACAGCGGCCCGCGCAGCCCCTCGATCGCCTGGACCACGCCCTCCACAGTCTCGCCGTATCTCGCATAGGGCACGCATTCACCGCGGCCTCGCGCGCCGCCGGCGGTGAGTTCCACGACGACCACCTCGACCGCCGTTCTGCTGCCGCGCGAGATCGTGAAGCTGCCGCGGAGCGGCCAGGTCTCGGCTCTGACGGCAAGCTCGGTCATAGCCGGTCGACGATGGGCGCGACGCCGTCCCTGACCGGGTCCACGGCGGGCAAACCGAGCCGCGCCGCGGTCTCGGCCAGATAGGCCGCGGCGTCCCCGGCCGCCATGCGCGAGGTGTTGACCGCCATTCCGACGCAGGCGACCGCCGGGTTGGTCAGGCGCGCGGCGGCCAGGTTCGCCTCCAGGCAGGCCTCGAGCGACGGCAGGGGGTAGTCCGGCAGGCCGCGCATGTGGCTGCGCGTCGGCTCGTGGCAAAGCACGAGGGCGTCGGGCTGGCTGCCGTGGATCAGGCCCATCGAGACCCCGGCGAAGGAGGCGTGGAACAGCGAGCCCTGGCCCTCTACCACGTCCCAGTGGTCGTCGTCGTTGGCCGGGGTCAGCCACTCGGTGGCGCCGGAGATAAAGTCGGCGACCACCGCGTCGACCGAGACCCCGTTGCCGGCAATCAGGATGCCGGTCTGCCCGGTGGCGCGGAAGTCGGCCTTCATGCCACGAGCCTGCATTTCCTTCTCCAGCGCCAGCGCCGCGAACATCTTTCCGACCGCGCAGTCGGTACCGACGGTCAAAAGGCGCTTGCCCGGCCGCTTCGCGCCGCTGGCAACCGGGAACCTTTCGCTCGGATGCCGCACGTCGAACAGGCGCGCGCCGTTGCTGGCCGACCCGGCGGCCAGGGCCGGCACGTCGGCCAACTTGCTGTGCAACCCCGAGGCCAGATCCAGGCCGAGCGCGAGCGCGCGCTCCAACACCCCGGTCCAGCTCTCCGCGATCACGCCGCCCCGGTTGGCCACGCCGACCACCAGGGTCTTGGCGCCGGCCGCCAGGGCCTCGTCCAAGGTCATGTCTTTCAACCCGAGGTCCGCCTGGCAGCCGGGCAGGCGCAGCTGCCCCAGGCACCAGTCCGGCCGCCATTGGGCAACGCCCTGGGCGGTCTTGGCGCTCAACTGGTCCGGCGCGTCGCCCAAGAACAGCAGATAGGGATGTCTGATTTCCATCGGCCCTGCCCCTCCCCCAATTTCATCCGAGCCCCTTCCCCCGGGACCCTGGCGGCAGTCTATCCGAAACGCGCCGCCTTGTCGCAAGGCCTCCGCCATATCCTTTCGGCATCACGGGACTGCGATTATAGTCGCGCCGTGATACGCGCCGACACGAACCCGCGATGACCGCCCCCTGTGCGCCGGAGCGCGAGGCCGCTGGCGCGTGGCATCTCCGCGTCTGGGCGCTGGCCGGGCCGATCATCGTCTCGAACCTCTCGACGCCGCTTTTGGGCGCGGTCGACACAGCCGTGGTCGGGCACCTGCCGGACCCCGCCTATATCGGCGGCGTCGCCGTGGGCGCGGTCGTCTTCAACTTCCTTTACTGGGGCTTCGGCTTCCTGCGCATGGGTACCACCGGCTTTACCGCCCAGGCCTTCGGCGCTGGCGAAGCCGAGGAGCTGCGCGCGAGCCTCGCTCGCCCGCTGCTGCTCGCGCTGGCCCTGGGCGCCCCGCTGGTCGTCGTGCAAGCCCCGGTCGGCTGGACCGCCTTTTGGCTGTTCGAAGCCAGCGACCGGGTCGAGGGTTTCGCCCGGAGCTACTACGCAATCCGCATCTGGAGCGCGCCGGCGGCGTTGGCCAACTACGCCATGCTCGGCTGGCTGCTCGGCACGCGGCGGGCCGGCGCCGTTCTGCTGCTCCAGGTCGTGCTCAATGGCATCAACATCGTGCTCGACCTGGTCTTCGTGCTCGGCCTCGGTTGGGGTGTCGAGGGCGTGGCGCTGGCGAGCTTGCTGGCCGAGTTCGGCGCCATGGGCTTGGGTCTGGCGATCGTCGCGCGGGCGCTGAAATCCCACGGCGGCGCCTGGGACTGGGCGCGCATCGGATCGCGCGGGCACTTGGTTGTTCTGTTGCGGGCAAACCTGGACATCTTCGTCCGGACGCTTTGCCTGCTCGGCGCCTTCGCCTATTTCACTGCCCAGAGCGCCAAGATGGGCGACGTGCTGCTGGCGGGTAATGCGATCCTGCTTCAGCTCCAGAACTTCACGGCCTACGGTCTGGACGGTTTCGCCCACGCGGTCGAGGTGCTGGCCGGCAACGCGCTCGGCGCCCGCAGCCGTAAGGCCTTCCGCGAGGCGGTCCGGGTCTCGACCCTCTGGGCGCTCGGCACCGCAAGCCTGGTGAGTGGCCTTTACTTGGTCCTCGGCGGTTCCGTCGTGGGGTTGTTTACCGACCTCGCGGCGGTGCGCGCCGCCGCCGAAACCTATCTGCCCTGGGTGGTCGTGGCCCCAGTGGTCTCGGTCTGGAGCTTCCAGCTCGACGGCATCTTCATCGGCACCACGCGGACCGCCGAGATGCGCAACGCCATGCTGCTGTCGCTTTTCGTCTACCTGGGCGCCTGCTGGATCCTTGTCCCTACGCTCGGCAACCATGGGCTTTGGTTGGCGTTCACAGTGCTCATGGTCGCGCGGGCCGCGAGCCTCGGCCTGCTCTATCCGCGGCTGGAACGATTGGTGGCTTCGAAGGGGTGACGGGATGACCCAAAAAAATGATCGACCGGACCTGGGGGAGGTCCGGTCGATCCGTAGGGAGGTCGGGAAGGTACCAATCCGGAGGATTCGCTACGCTTGAACCCGCTTCACCCTGGCCAACATCGAAACGGTCCCCCGAAAGGTCACCGCCACGCTGATGGCAAGGACGCCGACTCGGCACCTCCCCACCGGAGATGTGTGCAGAGATTAGCTCGAACGGGCGGCGCCGTGTTGCGTCAAAGTTGTGACCCCTCCCGCCAGCGGCCTCCCGTCGTCAGGCGGCCAGTGGCAGGTCCATGACCAGGGATAGTCCGCCCTGCTGCCGGTTCTCGGCCCAGACCGAACCGCCCACGGCCTCCAGGTTGCGGCGCACGATCCACAGGCCGATGCCGAGGTGCTCGCTCGCCTCGTTGGCCGGCTCCACGGCACCCTGCTGCCCCCCGACGACAAGGGGTGAATCGAAGGCGCCGCGCAACGACACATAGCGCTCGAAGATCCTGTTCAAGTGGGGCGCCGGCACGCCGGGGCCCCGGTCGCGCACGGTAAGCTCCGCGCGCTTTTTGCGGGCGGCGAGCTCGACCGTAACCGCGCCATAGGGCGGCGAAACGCTCAAGGCGTTGTCGATCACGTTTTCGAACACCACTTCCAGCAACTCCTCGTCGGCGCTGACAACGACGTTGGTCTGAAGCCTGGCGTCCAGCCGCACCTGCCGGCCCGCGAAGCTGTCGGCATAGGCGTCCAGCATGCGCCCGACAAGGCGCGACAGATCGACATTGTGCCGCGGCCGATCGATCAGCTCGGCGGCCACCTCGTCCAGGTGGCGCGCGCTCGCCACGAGACGATCGAGGCGATCGACTGATTCCTCGAGCACGTCGAGCGCACGCAGACCGCGGCCGCTCTCCGACGGCACGATACGGCGCAGCGGCTCCAGAGACTGGCGGATGATCGCGATCGGCGTCTTGAAGGCGTGGGCGTTGTCCTCCGCGGCACGCCGCATCCCCTCGGCCGAGCCGCGCATGGCCATGGTCATTCGGTCGAATTCCTGGGCCACCGGCGCCAGCTCCGGCACGAGGTTCTGCTGCTCGAACTTGGAATGCCGCGCGACGCCCTTGCGGATGTCGCGGGCCAAGTTCCGGAACCGCGTGAGGCTGCGCCATATGCTGACGAACACGCCGATGGTGAGGGCCGCCATGCCCAGGTAGATGATGGCCGCGAGGCGGATCTCGAGCGTTTTCCAGTAGGGCTGGCCGATCGAGGTGCCGAGGAAGGCGCCGCTGCTGTGGGCGGTGATCACCATCCAGCAGCCGCTGTCGGTGGAAATCGGCGTGATCGAGGTGAGCAGCTCCTCCGCGCCACTTGCATTGACATGGCGCAGCGCGATCGGTTCGGCCGCGCAGGTGCTCACGAGATTGCCGAGCACGCCGCGCTCGATCAGGGCCTCGCGCTCGCGTTCGAGAAAGGCGGGCGGCACCGCCGGCTCGGCCGCGATGAAGAAGAAACCCTCGGCGCCGCTCTGGTCCGTGGGCCGGTACAGCACCTTGACCTCGGTGCCGGGCGTGGCCAGGCGCTTGACCTCCTTGGGCAGAGCGAGCAGCGGCGAGACGCCCTCTTGCTCCAGCAGCGGACGCAGGCTCTCGGTCATAAGGCGGCCCTGCTCGCGGACGCTCTCCAACAACAACCCCTGCTGTTCCCGGTCGGCATCGCGGAACTCGTTGTACAGAAAGACCGGGACGGCGATGAAAACCACGAGCAACAGCAGGATCTTGCTGATCAGCGATCGCAGCGGCCGATAGAGTCCCCTGGTCCGCTTTCGGGGCGGGCCGGACAACGCCGGGGGATGGTTCTGAGCGGTCACGCCCAGCCCCCGCTTTCGCCCCCGCCCTCGTCGCGCCAGCGATAGCCGAAGCCGGGGTAGTTCTCGACGTGATCGAAATTCGGGTCGACATCGCGGAACTTCTTGCGGATGCGCTTGATGAAGGAGCGCACGTTCGAGCGGAAGCCGTCGGGCCCGTAGCCGGCAACGAAGTCCTTGCCGCGCACGAGGTCGTAGATCTGCCGATAGGTGACATCGGCACCCGGTCGCAAGATCATATAATGGACGATGGCGAATTCGGTCAGCGTGAGATCGACCTGCTTGCCGTCCCAGAAGGCGCGCTTTATGTCGATGCGCAGCTCGAGCGGGCCATTGCGCAGGACCGTCGAGTCGGATCCTTCCAGTTCTCCACCGCCCTGGACCTTGGGCCCGTCGGTGATCAGCTTAAGGCGCTTCAGGATGATCGACAGGCGCCTGGACTTGTCGATGAAATCCACCGCGCCCCATTTGAGCGCCGCCTCCTCGTAGATCTCCTCGCCGAGCATGGTCAGGAAGATAACGGGCGTCTCGATCCGCGCCTCGCGCAGCGCCTGGAGCACGCCGAGACCGTCGATCCCCGGCATCCGCCAATCGAGCAGCACCGCATCGGCCGTCTCGCCGGACTGAAAGTACTCGAGCGCCGACTCGCCGTCCGGAAAATCGACGACCTCGAAGCCTTCCTCGGCCAGATTGAGACCCAAGGATTCCCGAAACAAATCGTCGTCATCGACAATGGCAACGCGCTTGTAGTCGGTATCGAGAACGGTTGGGTGAAGCGACATGACTTAATTGGTTCCTGCTTTGCTCTCGTCCTGCAGCAACTCGGCGAAACAGCGCTGCGGCAGGTCCGCCGTCTGCTTTGCCCCTTTGACGTCGTAGGTCAGGGCCCGAAAATTCCCGCCGTCGACGTGCGGGTAGAAAAAGACACTCAGCACGCAACCACTACCATTATAGGCCCAAACCGTTGCCGGGGGCTGAATCTCCTCCAGCGCCGGCGCGCCGAGCATCAAGCGCACCGCGGCGAAATCGAGCCCCACCAGATCGCCGACCGCCGGCTGATTCTTTTCGCCCTCGGTCGCCGGCGTCGCCGCGGCCTGCTGCTCCTTGGCGGCCGCCTCCCCTTTGGCCGCGGGCTCCGCGACCTCCGGCTTGCGGGCCGGGACGGGCGGGGCAGGCTCTCCCAAGGTGGCCGCCCAGTCGCCCAACTCGGCACATCCCTGCAGGACCAGGAGTCCCAGTCCCAAAATTCCAAGCGGGCGGACCATTCTTCGGTTCCGATTTTTCATCTTCGCTGCTCTCGCCACATGCTCCCGCCGAAAGGATTAACGTTATGTTAACGACGATCGCGGCGTGCGGCGAGGGCGAGCGGCTCAAGACATCCGACCGCATGGAGGTACAGGCATAGCCGCAAATCACCGGATCGGGCTCGTGATAAATTTGTGGCCGGTCTGGCCGTTCGATTCAAGTGCTTAGTAGAAGGCTGTCGCGGGGCTTCCACGCGCACCACAGCTCGTCGCCGATCGTCACGCCCGGTTCGGCCGTACGCGCCTCGTTCTGCAGGTTGACGGAGATCGTCCGCCCGGTGTCGTCGGTGACGTATACGAAGGAGCTGCCGCCGTAGTAGGCCACCTCGCTGACCTTGCCGCGGACCGCCACCATGTCCTCGTCGGGCTTTTCGCGGCGCAGACGCACCTTTTCCGGCCGCACGGCGATGCCCACCTCGCCACTGGCCTCGCCCTCGCCCGGCAGGGAAAAGCGGCCCAGGCCCTTGACCTCCACCAGAACCTCCTCGCCGCTGATGCCGGCAACGCGGCCCTCGAAAAGGTTCATCTTGCCGATGAAATCGGCGACAAAACGACAATTCGGGAACTCGTAGAGCTCCGACGGCGGCGCCAGCTGACGGACCTTGCCGTGCTCCATCACGGCGATCCGGTTGGCCATGGAGAGCGCCTCGTTCTGGTCGTGGGTCACGATCACGAAGGTGATGCCGACGGCGTGCTGCAGGCGCACGAGCTCAAGCTGCATGGCCTCGCGCAGCTTTGCGTCCAGCGCCGACAGCGGCTCGTCGAGCAAGAGCACCTTAGGCCGCTTGACCAGCGCGCGGGCCAGGGCCACGCGCTGGCGCTGGCCGCCGGAAAGCTGGTCCGGCTTGCGCCCGCCGAGGCCGCCCAGCTTGACCAGCTCGAGGGCCTCTTCCGCGCGCTCGCGGATCTCGGCTTTCGGCACGTTGGTCACCTTCAAGCCGTAGCCCACGTTGTCGGCCACGGTCATGTGCGGGAAGACGGCGTAGGACTGGAAGACCATGTTGATCGGCCGGCGGTTGGGCGCCACCTTGGACATATCCTGGCCGTCGATCAGGATCTGCCCTTCGCTCGGGGTCTCGAAGCCGGCGATCATGCGCAGCAACGTGGTCTTGCCGCAGCCCGAGGGCCCGAGCAGGGCGAAGAACTCGCCCTCGTGTATGTCGAGCGAGACGTCGTCCACGGCCGTCACCGTCTGGCCGAAGCGCTTGGTGACCTCCCTGATGCGTATGATCGGCTGGCCTTCGGCCATCTCTTCTAGCCCTCCTCTCCGCCGGCGCGGCGGGACGGCGACTGGAACCGCATGGCCAGCACCGTGGCAATCACGGTGATCACGATCAACACGGTCGAGGCGGCGTTGACTTCCGGGGTCACCGAGAACCGCACCATGGAAAAGATCTTCACCGGCAGGGTGACGCTGTTCGGCCCGGCGGTGAAGAAGGTTATCACGAAATCGTCCAGCGACAGGGTGAAGGCGATCAGGGCGCCGGCGATGATGCCCGGCCGCAGATAGGGAAGGACGATGTAGCGCATGGTCTGCCATTCGCTGGCGCCCAGATCCTTCGACGCGTCCTCGAGCTCGCGGTTGAACCCGACCAGGCGGCCGCGCACGGTCACGGCGACGAAGGGGAAGGAAAAGGCGATGTGCGCGATCATGATGTTCGAGAGCGTCAGCGGCCACGGCAGGCCCGTCGGCCAGCCGATGCGTGCGAAGAACGCCATCATGGCCACGCCCATGCAGATCTCCGGGATCACGATGGGCAGCATCATGAAGCCCTCGTAGGCGGCCTTGCCGGGAAAGCGGAAGCGCCACAGGGCGATGGCGACGAGAACCCCGAGGATGGTGGCGACCGCGGTATTGACCACTGCAATGGCGAGGCTGTTGACGAAGGCCTCGATCAGGCTCTCGTTGTTCCAAGCCTTCTCGTAGTACTTGAAGGTGAAGCCGCGCCAAACGATATTGCGCCGGCTGTTGTTGAAGCTGTAGACGACCAGCAGGATGATCGGCGCGTAGAGCATGAGGAAGGTCGCGCCGACCGTCAGGCGCATCCACCAGCGGCGTGTGTATTCGAGCGGCCCGACGGCCTCGCGGCGGCGCAGCACGATCCTCTTGCCGCCGCCGGCCGGCCCGGCGCCCTGCCCCGCGCTCATGCCTCGAGCCCCTGCTTGCGGCCCGACACGACCGCACGCAGCGCCAGGGCGCCGAATGTCAGGTACATGAGCAGGAACGACAGCGCCCCGCCGAACGGCCAGTCGTTGGCCGACTTGAACTGGCGCTCTATGACGTTGCCGATCAGCTGGCTGTCGGTCCCGCCCAAGAGGTCGGGAATGAAGAACGCGCCGAGGGCGGGAACGAAGACGATGATCACGCCCGACAGGACGCCGTGCCAGGTAAGCGGGAAGATGACCGAGAAGAAGGTCCGCCATTGCCCGGCGCCCAGATCCAGGCTCGCCTCGATGTACGAGCGGTCGATCTTCTCGATGTTGGCGTAGAGCGGCAGCACCATGAAGGGGAAGAACGCATAGACGATGCCGAGCGTCACCGCGGTGTTGTTGTACAGCAGCGGCACCGGCACGAATTTCTCGCCCAGCAGCGCCAGCTCGCCGAGCCCGACCAGGCCGAGCAGGGCGCTGGCCTGCTCCCACAGCCATTCGAGGCCGAAGTTGATGGAGCCGCGCGACCGGAACACGGCGATCAGGGCATAGGTGCGGATCAGCGCGTTGATCCAGAACGGCAGCACGACGGCGATCAGCAGGATCGCCTTCAAGCGGTCGGGCGCAAAGGCGATGGCGAAGGCGACGGGATAGCCCACGACCAGGCAGGCCAGGGTCGCGATTCCCGCCATGACGATGGATTTCCAGAAGATCTCGAGATAGAGCGGTTCGACCGCGCGGACGTAGTTGTCGAGGGTCCAGGTGATCTCGATGTCGATGACGCCCCGCTTCTCGCCGAAGGAGATCACCCAGACGATCCCCAGCGGCACGATGAAGAAGACGAAGAGCCAGAAGGCCGGCGGCAAATTGAGCAGCCAGAAGACGATCGGGTTCTTACGCCAGCTTTCCATGGACGGGTTCCACAGGGGCGAAGGGCATGCTCATGTGCACAGCAGAAAAAGGGCGGCCCCTTTGTATCGCGGGCCGCCCTTCAAAGACAGTGCGATCAGGCCGC
>JAOUCL010000504.1 GCA_029859805.1 Rhodospirillales bacterium
CATGACAAGTGCGGCACATCGGAGATGCGCGCTGCCGTCCACACGATGCCTGCGAATCTCTGGCTGGTAACGGCTGCTGCCCAAACTCGCCTATGTCTCGCCTATGTAAAGGCCCGTACAGAACGCCTGGAGTTATCCCCCCCGGGAGGCAATTTTGGGGCCTCCTCACATCATGTCCACAACGCAGTCAGCGTTGGCACGCCGACTCATTCTAGAACACGCGCCGCGCGGCCGGGTCAAGACTTCGTCAGGGTCACGCTCCCGCTCGCCCGGGAACTCTTGAACGACATGGTCTGAACGCCGCCGTTTATGGTGACCCGGACCCGTCCGGAGATATCATAAGTCGCGACTTGGAACTCCCCCACATAGACCCCAGGGTTGACCTTCAAAAGCTTCCCCGTTTGGTTGATCGCGGTCGAGATGGTCACGCATTTGGCAGCAAGTTTGTAGACCTTGTCGGTCTCGCGCTTGTATTTGATCCGGCAGGTCAACTTCTGGGGTGGTTTGTCCATAGCCTGCATCGTGCCGCTGCCACTCCACGTCCCTTCGAGAGGCGTGGTCTGCGCATGGAGCGGCGCGATCGTCATCACGAACAGAGCAATGATCAGCGAAAATAGGCTCCTCATGGGATCCTCCCTTGCGTAGCGGCCTTGCCTAGCCGCCTTTGGTTGTTTGCGGCGCGGCACTCTTTTGTCCGCTTCGTCCTTCAACGAACGCAATAAGCGCCGGCAGCACCAGAAGATTGGCGAGCAGCGCTGTTGCCAAGAGCATTATGACGACTTCTCCAAACAGGCGCAGGCTGGGAAGCTCGCTGAGAGTCGTGCCTCCGAACCCGACGATCAGCACGAGGCACCCGACGGCAAGCGCCGGGCCGATGGTGGCGATGGTTTCCTCGAGAGCGGGCTTCACAGCTTCGCCTTTGGACCGCATCAGACGGTAGTAGTTCAAGATGTGAATAGCATTGTCCACGGCGATGCCAAACCCGATGGTGAACGCCACCACACAGGTGAATTGCAGTCCGGCACCTGTGAGATGGAGGATCGCGCCCGCGACGGCGATGGGCAGAATGTTGGTCAACATGCTGTAGAGGCCCGCGCGCAAGGACCAAAACACAAGGCCGATGAGCAGGATATTTAGCCCTATGGCGAGCATAAGGCTGCGGTTGAGCTCAACGATCATTTCGTAGCTCGCCCGGGCCGAATGCGCCGCGATACCCGTCGCCACATAGCCGGCCTCCGGGTGCGCCGCGCGCAGCCCCACCAAGTCCGCCTCCAGGTCATCCAGGACCGGCACTAGTTCGGAGGCATCCACCGCGGGGAAGTAACCGGCCACAAGCGCCGACTTATGGTCCACGGACATCATGCGTTCGATGAAGGGCGACCGCGCCTCCTCGAGAAAGCGCAGGATTTGTTCTTTCTTGAGCCCGCCCTCCAGCATCCATGTTTCAATACTGTGCAAAGACATCGCCTTCGTGACGAGCGGCAAGCTCTCCAAAGTCTTGTGCGCCTCCCCGACCAGAGCGAGGACCTCGGATGAGTCCAGGTCCTTTCCTTCGGGCCATTGGATATGGAGCAGGATCGCTTCGGTGCCGGCGAACTGCGCGTCGACGACATCCATGACCTTCGAGGCCTGGCTGCGGCTGGGCAGGTAGTCCCGATACTGATAGCTGGGGCTGATCGTGGCGTAGAGCACGCCTGCCCCGATCGCCACCACAAGCCCCACGGCAAGGAAGCCCCCGGGGTGGGAAAGAATGCGCCGTCCCAGCGACCGGCAGCTCGCGCTCGTCGCAGCGAAAATGCGGTCCAGGGTTTGATCGGAGTTTTCCTTCGCTCCGCGCCGGCCGAGCAACAACGCGGCGAGCGCCGGCAGGACCGTGATCGTCACCAGGAAAGCGACAGCCGTGCCGATGGCCGCAGTCAGGCCGAAGCCCGAGACGAGCGTGTGCGGGACCAGTGCGAGAGACAAGAGCGCGATGGCTGTCGTCATGGCGGCGAGGACGCAGGCGGGCCCGATATCGCGGACCGAAGCTGCGATGGCCTCGCGCGGGCTCGCGCCGCTGACTAAATTGCGTTTAAGGCCGAACATCAGGTGGAGTGAACTGGCGAACACCAGCACGGTGACGAGCCCCGGCACCACCCCCGTCAGCACCGTGATCTCCTGCCCGCGCAGCTCGGTAATCCCCAGCGTCCAGAGAACGGCAATACCGGCCGGCACGCCGGCAAGCAATGCATAGATGGGGCTGCGAAAAAATATCAGGCAGATGATCAGGGAGACCGTGAAGCCCGCACCGATCAGGATGCGCTGATCGCGCATCAGGGCGCCGACGATCTCGAGACGGAAGAACGCGACCCCGCTGAGATCGCCATGCATGTCCGTGCCCGCCAGCGCTTCGTCC
>JAOUCL010000038.1 GCA_029859805.1 Rhodospirillales bacterium
AAAGCGATGGCCGGACGGCCGGAAAGAGTTGGAAAAGTGGCGGGAGTGACGGGACTTGAACCCGCGGCCTCTGGCGTGACAGGCCAGCGCTCTAACCAACTGAGCTACACCCCCGCGAGGGGCCCACGCGTGGGCTGCCGTGATGTACTCCACCCCCCCAGGGGTGTCAACCCGGCCACCTCGGCCCGGGCCACCTCGGCGACAGCGGCATGGAAAGCCCATAGCCGACTAGGCGTGAACAGGGAAATCATGTAGGTATGAGTTGCGCGCGCCGCAACGGAAACTGCTTGGCATGGACGATATGGCAAAATCGTAATGGAAACGGCGGATCACCACCCGCGCGTGAGCGAGCGCAGGCTCAATATGCGCCTGATGGCGTACTGGCAGGACCTGCGAGGCACGGGACCTCACGCGCCGATCGAGCGCTTCGACTCGGAGGCGGTCGTCGACCTCTGGCCGCATTGCTTCACCATCGTGCCGGCCCCCGATCCGGACAAGGCGACCTTCGTTCACGTCGGCGACATGATCGCGGCCGATTCCGGACTGACCACCGTGGGTCTGGTGGTTTCGGACATTCCGGCGGACACCCTTCTGGCTAAGGCCTTGCACCTAGTGGCCGAGGTGCTGAAGGTGAAATACCCGATCGTAGATAGCGGGGAGTTCACGGACCATCTGGGCCGGCCCAGTCTCTATCGAAGCATTCTGCTGCCGCTGACCGACGGCCGGGGTTCGGTCGGTCTTCTGGTCGGCGGCGCCCGCTGCAAAGTGTTGCGAGCAGAAGGCCAACCAAGCGCCTGACGACCCGCTCTGGTGCTGATGGGCGCCTGGATCAGGTAGAACACCAAAGCCCCGAGAGCTCGGTGGGGTCGGGCGAGGCGTTCCAGTTCGATTCGCCAGCGGTCGCCGAAACTTCGAACACCGCCCGCCAAGGCTTATCGTGCCCTCAACCTTGACGAATGCGACGCATGTGGCTCGCGCGGCACGACCTGGATCTCGGCGCGGCGGGGGTGTGCGAGCCCGACGGCCCGAAACGTCCCGTTCTGACGAGATGTGCGATCAAGACCGCCCGGTTGGCCTTGCTTTGCTTCGGGTTCCCCTGGAAGGCATGCCACAGGGCCACGTCTTCGGCTGTCCTCGGCCCACCGGGGGGGTCGGTGACGATTCGAAACGGGCCCCTTTTTTCGGCACCGGAGAGATAGATGCGATAACCGCAGCGCTCGGCCCAGGCCAGCCAAGAGGCCGGCTCGAACTCCGAGGGCGGGTCCGTCCGGGCCACTGTCTCCTGTGGATCATCTGCCCCTGTTGTCATGATCGGGCCTCTTGACGGTGAGCGGTATCGTCCGTCTGCTCTCAACTCCAAATGGCCGATCCGAGCGCCAACCGAAGTGACCGCCGTCACAGTGACACTACTTTCAGGGGAATTTAGTTCGCAAAAGCACCCGGACCCGACCGAAACCCTTCGGCAGGCCGACATATTCGCCGGATTTTGCAGAGAAATTCTGGGAAACCGGTCTTATCTACACCGCCGCAAGGCGCTGTGGCACCCTAGCGGCCATCCGTGGTCAGACGAACTGCACCCCGACCCTATCCCCGCGCCGCCAGCAGACTTCGCAGTTCTGGATCGGTCCGGCCTGAAGTTTAAGGGCGAAGGCCGCCGGGCAGTCGAATTCCGCATCCAAGAACCTGATTTCCGCCCCGCCGTAGGAAAGATTCAAGATAATACAGGAAATTGGAGATTTTCCGTTCTTGTAGGTTATTTCACCGGTCTTGAGCGTGGCGAATCGCTGATGCTGCCTGCGCTCCACTCCATCGTGCGGGGGTGGGGCCGCGACGTTCAGGTCATCGTCCAGGACCGCCGTGGGCTTGTTCTCCAGGCTGGTGATGACCGCCTGCATCCGGTCGATGAGTTCGTTCTTGGTATAGGGTTTGACCAAGTGCTCGTTGCCCCGGAACAAGTCCTCTCCGAGCTCGTTGCCCCGATCCACAAGGCCCGATTGAATCAAGAACGGGGTCTGCACGCCCGCCGCTCGCAATCGTCCTATGACCTGATAGCCGTCTATGTCCGGCAGCATGATGTCCAGGACGATGATGTCGTATTCATTGGTCTTGCCGAGCACGATCGCCTGCTCGCCCAGCCCGGTCGTCTCGCAGCTGTGACCCGCCATGTGGCACATCAGCTCCACGTTCTTGGCCATCGTCACGTCGTCTTCGACACAAAGAACCCGCATCGCCGCTCCTTCCAGGCGCCAAATTCCGGGGTGATCTTGGAACCGACGGTACTCCAAAAAGATTAATAATGAATCGAGAAGATTTCTGTAGAGAGTTGAAAGCGATTTCCGGGAACAATACCGAATATCTCAGATAACGGCCCGGATCGCCGGCCAACTGCCGGTTCGGCCATTGTTCATGCTGGAAACGCGAGCGCGTCACTGCTCGCCGGTCTGATTGCCGTTTTCCGGCTCCGACTCGATCCGCGATCATCGATGGCTAGACTGGTGGGCGGTGACGGGCTCGAACCGCCGACCCCCTCGGTGTAAACGAGGTGCTCTACCAACTGAGCTAACCGCCCTGCACCTAGCACGGGATCCCGGCTCAACCAAAGCCACGTCGTTGGCGTCCCGGGTCCGACGCGATCTCCCGCCTCTAGTTACAAAAGAATCCGGCCGCCTCGGTTTTTCGTGGCGGCCGGGCTCCTCAGCGGTACGCGCCGCTAAAACTAATTTACGGCGTCCTTCAATCCTTTGCCAGCCTTGAACTTGGGCTGATTCGATGCCGGTATTGTAATGGGTTCGCCAGTCCTGGGATTGCGGCCCTGCGACTGTTTGCGATGCGTGACATTGAAGCTGCCGAACCCGACGATGCGCACTTCCTCGCCCGCCTTTAAGGCATCGGCGATCGAATCGAACACACTATCGACGGCCTTGGCACTGTCGGATTTGGAGAGTCCGGTGCTGTCGGCGATAGCGGCCACGAGATCGTTCTTGTTCACGTTGATCCCCCCTTGAGAGACACAGGAATTAGGAAAAACAAACGGCGTTGCCCAGTGTGAGGAGGCCGGGAGTTTAGATCGCGCGTGCGCACCGCGTCAATGCGCGAACGCACGTTTGTAGGGCATTTCGCGGCCCAGGAGAGGAAGAATCGAGCATTGCCGAAGGGCAAGCCCGGCGCGTGATCAGTGCGTGACCACCCCGCTGTGTTCGTCCTTTTCCGAGGACGAACGGACCGGCTCCACCTGCTCGGATTCGATCCAAGTGATCGGAGTCGGTTTCTCCACCAAGGCATGCTCCAGAACCTCGTCCACCGAGGCCGTCGCAATGATCTTCAATCCGCGCTTCACGTTGTCGGGAATTTCGGCCAGATCCTTCTCGTTTTCCTTGGGAACCAGGACCGTCTTCAAACCGCCGCGCAGCGCGGCCAGAAGTTTCTCCTTGAGCCCGCCGATCGGCAGCACCCGCCCGCGCAGGGTGATCTCGCCGGTCATTGCCACATCGCGGCGCACAGGGGTTCCGGTCAGCACCGAGACGATGGAGGTCACCATGGCGACCCCGGCCGAGGGTCCGTCCTTGGGCGTGGCCCCTTCGGGCACGTGGACATGGATGTCCCTGCTCTCGAACAGGGTCGGCTTGATCCCGTAGGCCACGGCACGGCTCTTGATGAAATACTCGGCCGCCTGGATCGACTCCTTCATGACCTCGCCCAATTTGCCGGTGGAAGTGACTTTGCCCTTTCCGGGCACCGTCACCGACTCGATCTGCAGCAGTTCGCCGCCGACCTCGGTCCAAGCCAAACCGGTGGCGACCCCGACCAGATCCTCGAGCTCGGCTTCTCCGAAGCGGAAGCGCCGCACGCCGGCGAACTTCTCGAGGTTACGCCGGGTCAGCCGAACCGTTTCGCAATTCCCGACGGCGATCTCCTTGACCGCCTTGCGAATCAGACTGGCCAGCTCGCGCTCCAGGTTGCGCACGCCGGCCTCGCGGGTGAAGTAGCGAATCAGGTCGCGCAGGGCGTCGTCGGAGATCGACCACTCCTTCGCCTTCACGCCATGCGCCTTCATCTGCTTGCCGATCAGATGACGCTTGGCGATCTCGACCTTTTCGTCCTCGGTGTATCCCGGCAGGCGGATCACCTCCATGCGGTCGAGCAGCGGCTGCGGCATCCTGAGCGTATTCGCCGTGGTCACGAACATGACGTCCGAGAGGTCGTAGTCGACCTCCAGGTAGTGGTCGTTGAAGGTGTTGTTCTGCTCTGGATCCAGAACCTCCAGCAACGCCGAGGACGGATCGCCGCGCCAGTCCGCGCCCAGCTTGTCGACCTCGTCCAAGAGGAACAGGGGATTGGAGGACTTGGCCTTCTTCATGCCCTGAATGACCTTGCCGGGCATGGAGCCGATATAGGTACGCCGATGGCCGCGGATCTCGGCCTCGTCGCGCACGCCGCCCAGGCTCATGCGCACGAAGTTGCGCCCGGTGGCCCGGGCAATCGACTTGCCGAGCGAGGTCTTGCCGACGCCCGGCGGACCGACCAGGCACAGGATCGGACCCTTCACCTTTCGGATGCGCTGCTGCACCGCGAGGTATTCGAGAATCCGCTCCTTGACCTTGTCCAGCCCGTAGTGGTCCGCGTCCAGCACCTGATGGGCGTCCTTGATGTCCTTCTTGACCTTAGTGGGTTTCTTCCACGGAATGCTGAGCATCCAATCCAGGTAGTTGCGCACCACCGTGGCCTCGGCCGACATCGGGCTCATGTTGCGCAACTTCTTGAACTCGGCCACGGCCTTCTCGCGGGCCTCCTTCGAGAGCTTCGTCTTGCGGATGTTCTCTTCGAGTTCGCTGAGCTCGTCACGGCCGTCCTCGCCATCGCCGAGCTCTTTTTGGATCGCCTTGAGCTGTTCGTTCAAATAGTACTCGCGCTGGGTCTTCTCCATCTGGCGCTTGACCCGGTTGCGTATCCGCTTCTCGACCTGGAGCACGCCGATCTCGCTCTCCATGAGGCCGTAGACCTTTTCGAGCCGTGCACTGATGGTATCGCTCTCGAGCAACTCCTGCTTTTCGGGAATCTTCAGCGACAGGTGAGAGGCGACCGTGTCGGCGAGCTTGCTCGGGTCGTCGATCTGGTTGATCGAGACCAGCACCTCGGGCGGAATCTTCTTGTTCAGCTTGATGTACTGCTCGAACTGCGCCACCACCGTGCGGGCCAGGGCGTCAAGCTCCTGCTCGTCCCCGGGGCTCTCCTCGGCGACCTCGGCATAGGCCTGGAAGAAACTCGGGTTGTCCGTGTACTTGACGATGTGCGCCCGCTGACCGCCCTCGACCAGCACCTTGACGGTGCCGTCGGGCAGTTTGAGCAGCTGAAGCACCGTACCCACCGTGCCCACGGAATAGATATCGGCCGGGGTCGGATCGTCCTGCGTCGCGTTCCTCTGGGTCACCAGAAGGATTTGCTTGTCGTCTTTCATGACGTCTTCGAGGGCGCGAACCGACTTTTCACGGCCCACGAAAAGCGGAACGATCATGTGGGGGAAGACCACGATATCGCGGAGCGGAAGCACCGGGAACAGGTTGCCGCGTGGGAGTTCTAGCATGAGTCCTCTAAGCCGTTGGGCGCAGTGCGTTGCGTCGTTCGGAAGCCGGGACACTGTTTAGCACGTGTCCCGCCCCTCGCGTAGAACATTGTGGATAGGGTCGGCCAGTTCAAGTAGCGACGTGCCGAACCCCTGCCAGAGCGTCAGGCGCTGCTGCCTAGGTCCTCGCGGCGGTCGGTATAGATATAGAGCGGCTGGCCACGCCCTTCCTCCACCACGTCGCGATTGATGACGATCTCCTCGACACCCTCGAGGCCCGGAAGGTCGAACATCGGCTCGAGCAGGATGCTCTCCATGATCGAGCGCAGGCCGCGCGCGCCGGTCTTGCGCATAACGGCCTTACGGGCGATCGCCTTGAGGGCGTCGTCGGTGAACTGCAGCGCGACGTCTTCCATCTCGAACAGGCGCTCGTACTGTTTGACCAAGGCGTTTTTCGGCTTGGTCAGGATTTCGACCAGCGCCACCTCGTCCAAGTCCTCCAGGGTGGCCACCACGGGCAGTCGGCCAACGAATTCCGGGATCAGACCGAACTTCAGCAGGTCCTCGGGCTCCACGTCCTTGAGGATCTGACCGGTCAGGCGCTCGTCGGGCGCATGCACGTCCGCGCCGAAGCCGATCGACGACCCCTTGTCGCGCTGGGTAATGATCTTCTCGAGCCCCGAGAACGCGCCACCGCAGATGAACAGGATATTCGTCGTGTCGACCTGCAGGAACTCCTGCTGCGGGTGCTTGCGTCCGCCTTGGGGCGGCACCGAAGCCACGGTGCCTTCCATGATCTTCAGAAGGGCCTGTTGAACGCCCTCGCCGGACACGTCCCTGGTGATGGAGGGGTTGTCCGACTTACGGCTGATCTTGTCGACTTCGTCGATATAGACGATGCCGCGCTGGGCCCGCTCCACATTGTAGTCGGCGGCCTGCAGCAGCTTCAGAATGATGTTCTCGACATCCTCGCCGACATAGCCCGCTTCGGTGAGCGTGGTGGCATCCGCCATGGTAAATGGCACGTCCAAGATGCGTGCGAGCGTCTGGGCCAACAGCGTCTTGCCGCAACCGGTCGGACCGATCAGCAGGATGTTGGACTTGGCAAGCTCCACGTCATCATTCTTGGAACCATGAGCAAGTCGTTTGTAATGATTGTGAACCGCGACCGACAACACCCGCTTTGCGTGATCCTGGCCGATGACATAGTCGTCCAGGACATTGCAGATGTCGCGCGGCGTGGGTACGCCGTCGCGAGATTTGACCAGCGTGGTCTTGTGTTCCTCGCGGATGATGTCCATGCACAGCTCGACGCATTCATCGCAGATGAACACAGTCGGCCCAGCAATGAGCTTGCGCACCTCATGCTGGCTCTTACCGCAAAAGGAGCAGTAAAGAGTGTTCTTAGCGTCACTGCTGCTCGATTTTGTCATGCTCTCACGTCTCGAGCCCCGGGATTCGACGCGGCTATGTTAGACAAACGCGCCACCGGCACACAATGACAAAAAAAACTTGTACTGTGTGGTACCGCTCCGGGGGGCGTCGGGCCGCCGCGACCCACGCCGTATGACCTCCATACATAGTGAGCCTAGCCGATAGCGCTCTACAATTCCTTAACGCGCAGGTCATGTCAGAACATATTCCTAAACGTCTGCGCCCTAGTCCAGGCCGGCCTTATCGTCCTTCCCCTCTTCGTCCGCGATTTCGTGGCGCTCGACCACGCTGTCGATCAGGCCGAACTCCATGGCCTCTTCCGGATTCATGAACTTGTCTCGCTCCATGGCGTCTTCAATGGCCGCGAGCGGCTGGCCACAGTGCCGGGCGTAGATCTCGTTGAGCCGGCCTCGGGTCGCCAGGATCTCCCTGGCGTGAATCTCTATATCGGTTGCCTGGCCCTGAAATCCACCCGAGGGTTGGTGTACCATGATCTTTGCATTGGGCAGGGCATGGCGCTTGTCCTTTGCGCCCGCCATCAACAGAAGCGAGCCGGCCGAAGCGGCTTGACCGATGCAAACCGTCGAGACGTCGGAACGGATGTACTGCATGGTATCGTATATCGCCAGCCCGGCGGAGACGATGCCTCCCGGGGAATTGATGTAGAAGGCGATATCTTTCTTGGGATTCTCCGATTCCAAAAACAACAGCTGGGCACAGATCAAGCTCGCCACCATGTCGTTTATGGGGCCTGTAAGGAAAATGATCCTTTCCTTGAGCAGGCGGGAGTATATGTCATAGGCCCTCTCGCCACGATTGGTCTGCTCGACCACCATGGGTACAAGCGTATTCATCGTAAGGTCGCGTGGATCACTCATGTGTATCGTTACATCCTTCCAGATTGGGTCTCGGCCGGCCGGTCACGACTCCTTCCCCGCCTTCGTGGCCGCGGTCTTGCCCTTCGTGGTCTTAGTCTTCTTGGCGGCGGACTTGGCCGCCGTCTTCTTTTTGGACGCGGTCGCCGGCTCGGACGCACTGTCTTCGTTCTGTAACTCCTGCGGCGTGACCTTGCGCTCCGTGACCTTCGCCAGGGCGGTGATGAAGTCTATCACCTTGTCCTCGAAGATCGGCGCCCGAAGTTTGGCCATCGCCTCGGGTGATTTCTGGTAAAAATCGAAGACCTCGCGCTCGTGACCCTGATGCCGCTGGGCTTCCTGCATCAAAGCACGGTTCGCCTCATCCTGGGTGACGTCTATGCCGTTCTGACGGCCGACTTCCGAAAGCAACAGGCCGAGCCGCACGCGCCGTTCGGCGATGGCCCGGTATTCGGCTCTCAAGACCTCATCGTCTTTGTCCTTGTCCTCGGGATCGATCCGGCCTTGCTCGTGATCTTCCTTGAGCTGCTTCCAGATCACGTCGAATTCCTCGTCGACCATGCCGGCGGGAACCGGGAACTGGTGCCCATCGGCCAGTTGGTCGAGAAGCGCGCGCTTCAGCCGCGCGCGCGCCAGTTGGCCGTAATCCAACTCGACCTGCTGGCGCACCTTGCCCTTGAGGGACTCCAGATTCTCCTCGCCCAGGGCGACCGCCAGGTCGTCGTTGATCTCCATGGGGACGGTCTCCAGGATGTCGTGGACCTTGACCTGGAACACGGCGTCTTTCCCGGCGAGCTTGTCGTTCGCATAGGCCTCGGGGAAGGTCACCGTAATCTCGCGCTCCTCGCCCACGTCGATCCCGATCAACTGCTCCTCGAACCCGGCGACGAAGCGGTTCGACCCCAGTTCGAGGTGGTGGCCCTCGGCGGCCATTCCCGGGAGCTCCTCGCCGTCCACGGAGCCCCGGAAATCGATCACCAGGACGTCGTCCGATCGCGCCTTGCGCTTCTTCGAAAGCGCCTGGGTCTTCTTGTGGCTGCCGGCCAAACGCTCCAGCACGCCCTGAACCTCTTGATCCGGCACCTCGACGGTCAGACCCTCGAGTTCGATCTGGGCAAAGTCCATCACCTTGATGTCGGGCAGGACCTCGAGCGCCATGGTGTACTCGAGATCCTTGCCCTCGTCGAACGAGACGATCTCGATCTTCGGCTGCAGGGCGGGCCGCAGGCCGCGCTCGGTGAGCGCCTGGTTCGAGCTGTCCGTAACCGCCCGCTCCAGAACCTCGCCCATGACCGAAGAACCGAACCGCTGCTTGAGAATATTGACCGGCACCTTGCCGGGCCTGAACCCCGGAAGGCGCACCTGCTGGCCGATTTCCTGAAGGCGATGCGCCATTTTTTCCGCAATGTCGCTCGCCGCAATGACGACCTTGTATTCGTGCTTCAGGCCGTCAGTCTGTGTTTCCGTCACCTGCATGGCCGAATCGGCCTCTCCCGATAACTTGACTTGCTGTCCACGGATTTCCATACGCCGCGGGGCCTACCGCCGTCCGTCCGCCGACCCGGCGGTCTGGTGGTGCGGGCGGAGGGACTCGAACCCCCACGAGTTGCCTCACCAGGACCTAAACCTGACGCGTCTGCCAGTTCCGCCACGCCCGCATGGCCCCGCAAGGCGCCGGTGTATAGCACGGCCCATGCGCGCCCACAAGCGGCCCAGCAGCCCCCTCGATAGTCCCTCTTGACTAGGCTCTGGAACGCCCGAGACAAGCGGCCGCCGCCGCATCCAGGATCGCCTCCACATCCAGCCGGTACTTGCGATAAAGGTCGGGAAGATCGCCGGATTGGCCGAAATGCTCAACGCCCAACGCCTGCACCCTGTGCCCCCGCACCGAGCCCAGCCACTCGAGGGCGCCGGGGTGGCCGTCGACCAGCGTCACCAAGCCGGCATCCGGCGCGAGCTGTGCGAGCAGCCGTTCGGCCTGAGATTGCGCCGAGCGGTGCCCCGCCTGCCGGCCGCGCTCGGCCGCGTGCCAGCCGGCGTTCAAGCGGTCGGCGGACGTCACCGCCATCAGCCCCGCCCCCGGAATATCCTCGAGCAGTTGGGCGTGGGCTTCGATGGCCTCGGGCGCCACGGCGCCGGTATAGACGATCGCCAATTCGGCGCCGGGCCCGGGCGGCTTTAGCCAGTACCCCCCGGCGATGATCTCTTGCTCCAGCCCCGCATTCATGTCGCGACCGGGTTGCGTGACGGGCCGAGTCGATAGCCGCAGATAGACGGAGCCGCCTTCCCTGTCGCGCAGCCAATCGGTCCCGGAGTGGCCGCTGCCGTCGCGCTGCATGTAGTCGAAGGCCCAGGCCATGATGGCCGCCAGCTCGTCGGCGAAGGCCGGCTCGAAGGAGGCGAGGCCATCCTGCGCAATGCCGATCAGCGGCGTCGATACCGACTGGTGGGCGCCGCCTTCGGGCGCCAGGGTGATCCCCGAGGGGGTCCCCGCCAGCATGAAACGGGCATCCTGATAGCAGGCGTAGTTGAGGGCATCGAGGCCGCGCTGGATGAAGGGATCGTAAAGCGTGCCGACCGGCAGCAGGCGCACGCCGAAGAGACTGTGCGACAAGCCCAGGGCCCCCAACAGGATGAACAGGTTGTTCTCGGCAATGCCGAGCTCGAGGTGCTGGCCGTCGGGAGACATGGCCCAGCGCTGGGCCGAGACCACCTTCTGCTCCTTGAAGGTGTCGGCGCGCGGGTGCCGGTCGAAGATGCCCCGCCGATTGACCCAGCCACTGAGGTTGGTCGAAACCGTCACGTCCGGAGAGGTCGTGACGATTCGCTCGGCCAGTTCGCCGTCGTCGCGCGCTATGTCCGCCAGAATCTTGCCGAACCCCTCTTGGGTGGAGAGTCGCTTGCCGCTCGGTGCGGGTAGCCGCGCCGGCACCGCCACCCGCGGCGCCCTGTGCCGTCTCGGTCCGGCCGCGGCAAAGGGAACCCCGGCAAGGAAGGTCTTCAACTCGTCCGGCACTACAGAGAGCCCGGCGAAGGGCTCCCATTCGGCGCCCTCCGGAATCTCGTTGCGGCGCTGAAACTCGGCCATCTGGTCCGGGTTCATCAGCCCGGCATGGTTGTCCTTGTGGCCCGCGAAGGGCAGGCCGAAGCCCTTGACGGTATAGGCCAGGAAGCAGGTCGGCCGGTCGTCCCGGGTGCCGTGAAAGGCCTCGAGAACCGACTCCAGGTCGTGGCCGGCCAGGTTCGTCATCAAGGCCGCCAAAGCGGCTTCGTCGTGCCCCTCCAGCAGCTCTTTCATGCCGGCCGCATCGCCGACGTCGGCCAAGAGCTGCCGGCGCCACGCCGCTCCGCCCTGAAAGGTGAGCGCCGAGTAGAGCGAATTCGGGCAGTCATCGATCCAGTGCCTGAGTGCCCCGCCGCCCGGCAACTCGAAGGCGGATTCGAGCTTCTTGCCGTATTTCAGGGTCACGACGTTCCAGCCCATGTTCCGGAACAACTGGTCGATCTGTCCGAACAGGCGGTCCCTGACCACGGCATCCAGGCTCTGGCGGTTGTAGTCGATAACCCACCAAGTGTTCCGCAGATCGTGTTTCCAACCCTCGAGCAGGGCCTCGTAGATGTTTCCCTCGTCAAGTTCTGCGTCGCCGACCAGGGCGACCATGCGACCCGCTGCCAGGCCCTCGGGGGCCCAGCGCTTGAGACGCACATAGTCCTGCACCAGGCTGGCGAAGCTGGTCATGGCGACGCCCAGTCCGACCGATCCGGTCGAGAAGTCCACGTCATCCACGTCCTTGGTCCGGGAGGGATAGGACTGGGCACCGTCCAGCGCGCGGAATCCCTCCAGCTTTTCGCGGCTTTGGTTGCCGAAAAGGTACTGAATGGCATGAAAGACCGGGCTCGCGTGCGGCTTGACGGCGACCCGGTCCTCGGGACGCAGGACGTCGAAATAGAGCGCGGTCATCAGGGTGACCATGGACGCACAAGATGCCTGGTGACCGCCGACCTTGAGGCCATCGCGACTATCGCGCAAATGATTGGCGTTATGGATCATCCAGGCGGCGAGCCACAGCACCTTCTTCTCCAACGCCCTCAGACACGCGAGCTGACCCGCGCTCTTGTCGGGTTGAACGCTGCCCGGTCGTGGAGTCACAAGCTCCGCCATGAATGCCGCCCCTCGATAGCCACGTGCACATATTTGGCCAGGACGTGCGGGTTCTCAAGCACCCAACATAGGCGGGCGCCATGATCGATTATTCTGATGTCGGAAGTTTCTCAGGTAATATACTGAAAACAAACAAGTATCATAAGCCATTGCCGATCCGGACCCCGACCGCGGCACGGACGGCGACAACATGCGTTCATATTCCTTGGCGGAATTCAGGCGCCTACGAGTTCGACGAAATGATCCCTGAAGGTCTCGAGATTCAACGTTCTGACCGACGCGAATCGGGTTTGCCGCACGCGGCGCTGCGCAACTTCAACTTCATAGCGCACATGTGGGATGCCCATGGCGTCCGGCCCGACTTCGATCACCTTGGCGGTCTCGACGACGTTTCCCGGACCCTTATGGCGATATGTGCCGCCGATCCGGACTTCCTGGGGCTCGATCTCGGACTTCTCGCTTGGCCGGAATATCGGTCGGAAGAATTGACCTACCGTCTCTGAAATCATGGCCTCGTTCCCTATCTCGACCGGTTATCATCCGGATTCATTAGAACCATCCCTGAGTGTAGAAGGTTCGGGTTAACGCCGAGTTAAGGAGAAGCCTTTTAAATAGTTGATTTTGTGTTGTTCTTGTATAATGACCGGAGCGCCTTGGGAAGCGCGTCCGGAAGATCTTCGGCGATCAGACCCGGTCCCAAAGCCGTTGCTATCTCGCCGTGCAGCCAGGCGGCCGCACAGGTCGCATCGAAAGCGCTCATACCCTGGGCCACGAGGCCCAGCACGAGGCCGGCGAGCACGTCTCCGGCACCCGCGGTTGCCAGTTCCGGCGGTGCGTTGGCATTGATGACGGCCGCTCCCCCGGGTGCGGCGATCACCGTGTCGGCGCCCTTGACGAGGACCACGGCGCCGCTCCGGGCCGCCGCGGCACGGGCGCACGCCAGCTTGTCATCATCCAGGTCCGGAAAGAGGCGGACAAACTCGCCTTCGTGGGGCGTCAGGACACAGGATCCCACGATCGCCTCGAACAGAACGCCGGGGTCGTCTTGGAATACGGTCAGCGCGTCCGCGTCGAGGACGACAGTCCTGACGCCGTCGCGCAAGGCGCCCAGCACCCGGTCCCGGGTCTCCGCGGTCACCCCGTTGCCCGGGCCGAGCAGCACGGCGTTGCGGCGAGGGTCCTCCAGGAGGTGGCCAAAGTCCTGATCGCCATCGAGCGGCTGGGTAATGAGGCTGGCCATGGAGAGCGCGTAGATCGCGAGCGCCTCGCGCGGACAGGCGACGGTGACCAGTCCGGCCCCGACCCGCAGCGCGGCGCGCGCTGCCAAACGGGCCGCACCGGTCATGGTCGCGCCACCCAGCACCAAGCCGTGGCCAAAGCGGTATTTGTGGTCGCCCACCCGGCGGCGCGGATAGCCGTCGGCCCACAGGCCCGGGCCGTTCTCCCAGGTCTGGGGAGCGATCGTCGCGAGAACCGAGTCCGGGATTCCGATGTCCGCCACCACCAGCTCGCCCGACTGTTCCCGGCCCGGAAGCAGCAGGTGGCCGGGCTTCTTGCGGAAGAACGTCACGGTGACTGCCGCCCCCACCGCCACCTCGCCGAGGAGCGTCCCGCTGTCGCCGGCAAGACCGCTGGGTACATCGACGGACACCGCCGGCTGGTGGCGCGCGCTCATCCCTTCGACCACACGACGCGCAGTGCCCTCTAGCGGCCGGCTCAACCCTGCCCCGAACAGCGCGTCGACAATCAGTTCGCTGCCGTCCAGCAGGGCCTCGTCGAGCGGCAAGACCTCGCCCTGCCATAGGGCCGCGTGCTGCGCGGCGTCTCCCTTCAGGCGGGCCCTGTCCCCCAGCAGGGCCAGGCGGACCGGCCAGCCCGCTTCGGCTAGGTGGCGCGCCGCAACGAAACCATCACCGCCATTGTTGCCCGGCCCGCAGCAGACCAGAATCGGCCGGGGATCCCAGCGGGCCAGGACCGCCTCGGCCACCGCCCGTCCGGCATTTTCCATCAGCACGCTGCCTGGCACGCCGCCGGCGATCGCCGCGGCATCGGCGCGCGACATTTCGGCGACGCTCAGCAGCGCCCGTTGGTCGCGCGAATTCGTCGTGGTTTCTGATGCTGATTCCAGCATGGCGAATCGGCCCTCGCGGTCACGAATCCTACCATAAACGTCCGGCGGCATGCTGTCGCCGGTCGCAGCGCGCCGTTCGATCGTCCAAGAAGCCTAACCCTTGCGGAAGTCGTCACGCCGAGCCCCGGCCTCCGGGGCCATGGCGGCGCGCAGCCGCGCCACGCTGTCGCGGGCCGCATCGCGGAGCAGCAGCACGTCGAAATCGGCTAGAACCAGATCGTAGCCGGCCGCGAACAGAGCCTCGGCCGTCCGGCCCGGCGTCGGGATCCCGCCCAGACGTTTGCCGACGGCCTTGGCCGCCTGCTCGACTTCGTCGATACGGGTGCGCACCTCGGGGTGATCCGGCTCGCCCATCCATCCGAGGGCCGCAGAAAGGTCGAAGGGGCCCACAAACACCATGTCGAGGCCCTCGACCGCTGCGATTTCAGCCGCATTCCGGACCCCATCCGCCGTCTCGATTTGGCATACCACCAGCAAGTCCTTCGCTGCATGGTCGACATACTCCCGCCAGTCGGTGCCGTAGGCGGAGGCGCGCACGACGGTTGGCGCCACGCCGCGTCGGCCCTGCGGCGGATAACGGCAAGCGGCGACCGCGGCCTCGGCCTCAGCGGCATCGTTGACCGCCGGAACCATGACCCCGGCGATCCCGGTGTCAAGCGCGCGCTTGATCCATACGGGGTCGTTTGCCGGCACGCGCATCAAAGGCGCGCAGGCCCGGCCCTGGACCGCGTGCATCAGGGAGACGGCATCCATCAGACTGCCGGCGCCGTGTTCCAGGTCGATCATCACGCAGTCGTAGCCAGCCTGGGCCACGACCTCGGCGGCCAGCGGAGAGAACAAATGGAGCCAGCAGCCCACCACCGGCCGGCCGGTGCCGAGCCGCGCCTTCAATGCCGCGCTCTTTTTCATGAAACCCTCCAACGGAATGGCCACGCGTCCGGCGCTCGCGGATATTCAGTCGGACCGCACCTTGCAGAACGCGTCCGGCTCAGCACCGCGAAGACGCTCGCAGAGACCTTCGGCCGACTGCGCGCTGGCCAGGGGACCGGCCAGGACACGGACCAAGGTCCGGTCGCCGAGCGTGACCTCGGCAAAGGTGACTTCGATTTCGGCAAAGACCTCGGGATGGCGGTCCCGGACCGCCCGCCACAGCTTGGTCGCCGTGGCCTTGTTGCGGGCCGACGCCAGCCAGATTCGAAAAGCCCCCTTCGTCTTGGGGTCCGCCGGCCCTTCGCCGTCCCGCTTTTTGGCTGCAGTCTGGGTCGCTGCGGGTTCCGACGCAGCTGGCGCTTCGGGCTTCGGTGCGGCCCGCGGAGTGGCAGAGGGCTCGACCGCAACCGATGGTTCAGCCGCAACGACGGGCCTCGCTTCGGCCTTGGATGTCCGCGGTCGCGGCTCGGCCGCCGCCTTAGCCTTCGCCTTGGTCTCGGGCACCGCCTTGGCCTGCGGTCGCGGTTCGGCCGCGGCCTTGGGCTTTGGCTCGGGCGCCGCCTTGGGCTTTGGCTGGGTCACCGCCTTGGCCTGCGCTCGCGGCTCGGCCGCGACCTTGGGCTTCGTTCCTGTTTTCAGCGCCCCTTTAACCTCTGCCTTGGTCTCCGGCCCGGTGCCGGGAACTTGAAGCTCGGATCTTGCCTGGGTCGCGGATTCGGTCGGGGAGGTTGCCTTGGCTGCAGACCCTGCCTTGGCCTTGCTTAATTTCTGCGGCACGGTCTGCGTGGTCGCCCGAGGCTGCTCCGTGGCCGAGCCGCCTTCCGGCGACTTCGTGCTTGCCCGGTTCTCCTGGCCGGCGGTGATGTCTCGCGCCGTAGCTTCCGGCATCTCGGGTGGCGTTGCTTCGAAACCCGCGGCCTTTAGCAGTTCGGCGTGCTTTCGTGCGCGCGGGTGCCCCTGTTCGGCAGCCCGGCGATACCACGTCAAGGCTCGGCCTTCGTCCTTTTCCAGGCCCAGGCCCTCGCGTCTCAACTGTCCCATGATGAATTGCGCTTCGGCCAAACCGCCGTCCGCCGCCTGCCGAAACCAAATCGCAGCCTCGCCCTGGTCGACCGCGACACCCTGCCCGCGGAAAAAAGCCAGTCCGAGATTATATTGGGCCCAGGGATAGTTCTGCTGCGCTGCCGCGCGCCAGATCTCGATCGCACGGGTCAGATCGCTGGGAACCCCGCGACCCTGCGCATACATCAAGCCCAGATTGTTCTGTGCGGCCGGAAGCCCCTGGGCCGCGGCGGTCCGGTACCATTGGGCGGCCTTTACCAGGTCCTGTCCGACAGGGCCCTCGCCGTGCTCGAAGAGTTTCCCCAGGCTGTATTGCGCGGCCGCATCCCCTGCCTCGGCAAGGGGCAACCAGATGTCACGGGCGCGGTCGGGTTCGCCGGCTCGAAAGGCGCGCAGACCGGCCTCGAAGCTTTCCGCCTGGGCCGGTCCGCACCAGCCCATGAGCACAAGCGCCAGCGCCAATGCAATGCGTCCCACGGTTCAGGCAATCCTCGTCCACGTTTAATCCCCATCTCCGGCGGGCCCACCATAGCCGGGCGGACCCACGCCAGCAAGACGGGGGGTTCGAATGTCGCGAATCAGCCGGACGCCCACCCTCGGAGGAGAACGACCAGGTCCTGCGCTTGAAGAACACCGGAACCGGTCCAATTCCTCTCCAGGATGCGAAAAGCGGTAAAGGCAGCAAAGGACACGATAGCCGCGAGCAGGATGTACTCGATGTACTCGGTCCCGGTCGCCCCCGATTCGTCGTCCAAAAACTCCCGGCACGACGGAAGCATCACTGCCTCCCAATTGTGAATAATTCATTATATTAACAAATATTTAACATGCACCCTGTCAATCTGCAACAAGAAGTTTCACGTGAAACACAAGAATATATGGTTAACAAACGTTTAATTTTGTTTAACGTATATTAACCATAATCGCCACATACCGTACCGGCTCCGCGACAGCCGAACCAAACCACGCGGCGTGTCGTAGGCTTGATAAGGCCCGGAAGCCTTGCCGTAACATACTGTGGATGCGAGGTGAATTGGGGTGGCTGATGGGATTTGAACCCACGGCCTCCTGGACCACAACCAGGCGCTCTAACCAACTGAGCTACAGCCACCGCAGACGACCGGGCGACCGCCGGCCGACGCGCCGACCCTCGTCCACCGTTCGAGGGTTTATACGCTCGTGTCGGACAACGTCAAGCGCGCTGCCTACCCTGCAACCGAACTTGCCCCGCACGGCGGGGCCGGCGTAGTCTGCGACCCGATACTGCCGCCACGGCGCCAGAGGCACGGCGCCAGGGGCAAGGAGGCCCGGCGACATGTTGCAGACCACCGCCGCGATGGCCCGTCTCGGCACCGAAACCGCCTTCGCGGTGCTGGCCCGTGCCACCCAGCTCGAGGCCTCGGGACGTTCGATTATCAATCTCGGCATCGGCCAGCCGGACTTCAAGACCCCGGAGCACATCGTCGAGGCGGCCGTCAAGGCTCTCAGGGACGGCCACCACGGCTACACCCCGGCCGGCGGGATCGCCCCCCTGCGCGAGGCCGTGGCGGCGGATCTGGCCAAGCGTCTGAACGTCGAGATCGACCCCGGCCGCGTCGTGGTCGTGCCAGGCGGCAAGGTGACCATGTTCTTCGCCGTGCTGATGTTCGGCGAGCCGGGCGCGGAGATCCTCTACCCCGACCCGGGCTTTCCGATCTACCGCTCGTTGATCGACTACACCGGCGCCAAGGCGGTGCCAATCCCGCTCGAGGAGGACCAGGGCTTCGCCTTCTCAGCCGAGTCCGTGCTCTCGCGCCTGACCCCGGCCACGCGCCTGGTGATCCTCAACAGCCCAGCCAACCCGACCGGCGGCGTTACGCCGCGCGAGGAGATCGACCGCCTGGCGGCCGGCCTGGAGGACCACCCGCGGGTCGCCGTGCTCTCGGACGAGATCTACAGCCAGATGCTCTACGACAACCAAGTCCACGCCAGCCTGCTGCACTATCCGGCGCTCGCCGACCGGCTGATCCTGCTCGACGGCTGGAGCAAGACCTACGCCATGACCGGTTGGCGGATGGGCTATGGGGTCTGGCCCGAGGCGCTGCTCGACGGGGCGACCCGCCTGGCGGTCAACTCGCATTCCTGCGTCAACGCGGCGGCCCAGTGGGCCGGTATCGCGGCGCTCGCCGGCCCGCAGGACGCCGTCTGCGACATGGTGGCCGCCTTCGACCAGCGCCGCCGCGTGGTGGTCGAGGAACTGAACCGCATCCCGGGCTTCCGCTGCGGCACGCCCGGCGGCGCCTTCTACGCCTTTCCGAACATCGCCGGCACCGGCCGCAGCGCCAAGGACCTCGAGGTCGACCTGCTGGAGGACGCCGGCGTGGCCACCGTGGCCGGCACCAGCTTCGGCATCTACGGCGAGGGGTTCCTGCGGGTCTCCTACGCCAACAGCGCGGAGAATATCCGCGCGGCCGCCGAACGGATCCGCGCCTTCCTGTCCGGCGCCTGACCGGCCACGCCAAACTCTGCCCGTTCTGGCGGCAGTCTGCTCATCATTTGGGCAGAAAAACAGCGCCACCGGTTCCCGGCCGCCCTCAACGCTCCGCCAAATCAAGCCTTTGCCGAAATTTGCGGATCTTGGCACGCCACGTGCAAATGGAAACCCGACGATGAAACAGCGGCCGGGCGCCGCACCCCTCCGGCACAAGCAAACGAAGGACCGACATGAAGAAGATCGAGGCGATCATAAAGCCGTTCAAGCTCGACGAAGTGAAGGAGGCCCTCCACGAGGTCGGCATCAAGGGCATCACCGTGACCGAGGCCAAGGGCTTCGGCCGGCAGAAGGGCCATACCGAGCTCTACCGGGGCGCCGAGTACGTGGTCGACTTCCTGCCCAAGGTCAAGGTCGAGGTGGTGATCGAGGAGAGCCTGGTCGAACGGGCCGTCGAGGCCATCCAGCAGGCCGCGCACACCGGTCGCATAGGCGACGGCAAGATCTTCGTCACCAGCGTGGACGAGGCCATTCGCATTCGGACCGGCGAACGCGGCGCGGACGCCGTCTGAACCGGCCCATCGACCCGCGGCGACCGCCGGGCGTGCCGCGCCGCGGCGCCTGTCGCGCAAACAGCAAATTCAAACCATCAGGCATCAGGAAGGACGGGAACAGAACAATGTCCGACGTAAAAACGGTTCAAGACTTGATCAAGGAAAACGACGTCAAGTACGTCGATTACCGCTTCACCGACCCCCGCGGCAAGTGGCAGCACCTGGCGATGTACACCGGCGCCGTCGACGAGGACGCGCTCGAGGAGGGGGTCATGTTCGACGGCTCGTCGATCGCCGGCTGGAAGGCGATCAACGAGTCCGACATGCGCCTCAAGCCGGACCTCTCGACCGCGGTCATGGACCCCTTCGCCGCGCAGCCGCAGCTGATTCTCTTCTGCGACATCATCGAGCCGGAAACCGGCCAGCCCTACAACCGCGACCCGCGCTCGACCGCGCTCAAGGCCCAGGCCTACATGCAGGCCTCGGGGGTCGGCGACAGCGCGGTCTTCGGGCCCGAGGCCGAGTTCTTCGTGTTCGACGACGTGAAGTTCGCCAACGACATGCACCACAGCTTCTTCCGCTTCGCCTCGGAAGAGGGCCCGTACATGTCCGGCGAATCTTTCGAGGAAGGCAACATCGGCCACCGCCCGGGGATCAAAGGCGGCTATTTCCCTGTGCCGCCGGTCGATTCCGCCATGGACCTGCGCGCCGAGATGGTCACGGTGATGGACGAGATGGGCCTGACCATGGAAAAGCACCACCATGAGGTCGCGCCCTCGCAGCATGAGCTGGGCCTCAAGTTCAACACCCTGGTGACAAGCGCCGACCAGATGCAGATCTACAAGTACGTGGTCCACAACGTCGCCCACACCTACGGCAAGACGGCGACCTTCATGCCGAAGCCGGTCTACGGCGACAACGGCTCGGGCATGCACTGCCACCAGTCGATCTGGAAGGACTCCAAGCCGCTCTTCGCCGGCGACAGCTACGCCGGGCTGTCCGAGACGGCGCTGTTCTATATCGGCGGCATCATCAAGCACGCCCGGGCGATCAACGCCTTCACGAACCCCACGACCAACAGCTACAAGCGCCTCGTGCCGGGCTTCGAGGCGCCGGTGCTGCTCGCCTACTCCGGGCGCAACCGCTCGGCCTCCTGCCGCATCCCCTACGGCGCCAGTCCGAACGCCAAGCGCGTCGAGGTGCGCTTCCCGGATCCGACCGCCAATCCCTACCTGGCCTTTTCGGCCATGCTGATGGCCGGCCTGGACGGCATCCGCAACAAGATCCACCCGGGCGATCCCATGGACAAGAACCTCTACGATCTGCCGCCCGAGGAGCTCTACGACGTGCCGACGGTCTGCGGCTCGCTGCGCCAGGCCGTGGAGACCCTGCAGTCCGACCACGAGTTCCTGCTGGCCGGCGAGGTCTTCGACAAGGACCAGATCGAGGCCTACTGCGAGCTCAAGTGGGAGGAGATCCTGGCCTTCGAGCAGGCGCCGCACCCGATCGAGTTCCAGATGTACTATTCGGCCTGATGGCCTGACCCGCAGGAGGCGGGAACCTGACGGGCCGCCTTTCGCGGGGCGGCCCGTTTTTCGTCCGGGGCGCCGCCCGGATCACACGAGCAGCACGAGCTCCAGCATCGCGACGAGATTGAAGGCCGCGTGCAGGGCGATGGTCAGGGCGAGTGACCCGGTCCTGAGCCGCGCCCAGCCCAGCAGCAGGCCGATCACGAAGACGGTCGCGATCCCGTAGAGGTCGTACTGCACATGAATCACCGCCCAGGCCAGCGCCGTCACCACGACCGTCCCCGCGCCGCCCAGCCGCGAGCGCGCCAGCCCCGCGAAGAGGAAGCCGCGGAAGAACACCTCCTCGAAGATCGGGCCCAGCAGCACGATGGCGGCCCAGAACAGCGGCAGCACCTCCGCCGTCTCGTAGACCCGGACCATGAACTCGGGCACCACCGGGCGTTCGAGGAGGATCGAGAGCCCGTCCGAAGCCGCCGCCAAAGCCAGCGCCGCCGCCAGCCAGACGAGCAGGGTCCTGACATCGACCGGATGAAGGCCGAGATAGTCCCGGACCGTCGCCCCCTTGCGCAGCCGGATCAGGCCCAGCACGAGGGCCGTGGTCAGCACCGAGGTGGCCGCCGTGGCGGTAGAGAGCACCAAGCCGTTGAATTCGATGCCGTCGAAGAAGGCATCGATTTGGAAGTTCGGCTCGTAGAGCACGCCCAGGGCCAGGAAACAAACGACGGCGAAGACCTGGACCAGGACGAAGACGAAGAGGATCACGGCCGAGAGCCCGATCGTGCCCCAGGGCCCCCAGACCCGCTCCCCCTGCCCCGCCGGACCGCCGGCGGGCGGGGTCATGTCGATACCTTCCTGACTGATGGTCATGGCTCACCTCGAAACCCGCGCGAGGCCGGCGGCCCCTTGGCCGCAAGTTCTCAGAAATGTCTTGCGATTCCTTGAAGCGCCATTCGAGGCCCGCCAGGCCGAAAAATCGGAACGAGCCCATGCACAGGGGAAGAACAATGCCGGGCGAATCACCTCAGAGACGGCGCGATGGGCGATGAGCCCGCCGAGAGCGGCGGTCCAGGCGCCGTCACCCGGCACCGTCATCCTCCACCGTTGCGGCCGGGCCGCCGTCGCGCATGAAGGCCACGACGTCGTCATAGAATTCGGGTGGTATGTCGTCGGGCAGGTCCGCGAGGATTTCCATGCCAATCCAGACGCAGTCGTCGCAGATGAATATCGTGGGACCCGCGATCAGCTTGGCGACCTCATACTGACTCGTGCCGCAGAACGAGCAATAGAGCGTTTCGGCCTTGGCCCCGTCGGCGCTTACGGGGTCCTTTTGCGGTTCCGGCTGGACTCGGGCGTCGTCTCCAGGACTTTCCTGTCGGGCCGGGCGAAGCCGTTCCTCCGCATCGCTTGCCACCGCCTTTGCGGTCTCGAACCAAGACCGCATGAAGGCGATGACCTCTTCGAAGAGCCCGTCCTTCCACCGCTGCGGCTTCACGAGGATGCACAGGCAAAGCCACACGCAGTCGTCGCAAATGCACGCCGCCCCACTCTTGACGAGCTTGGCGACGTCATGCTGGCTCTTGCCGCAGAACGAGCAACGGAGCGTTTCGGGCCTGGTCTCCCCAGTGCTCATGGGTCCTCTTCCGCTGCGGGCCGCGCTAGGCCGGCCGGTTCCGGACGCTCCCGGGGACTCGGCGGGCGGAGCTCCGTCTCCCCGCCGGGCCACCGGTTCATTGACTTCTCGGAGATATGATCTACATATTCCATATACGTTTTGCATTCGTTTGGTGCTGCCTGAATGGCCGGTACGCCGATTCGCTTGGTTATCTCCCGACAATGTGGACGTTAAACCGGCCGCGCCATCACATGGTGTGAAGCGCGGAATTGATACTCCTGTTAGAGGAAATAACTATGGCTACTGGTACCGTGAAGTGGTTCAACCCGGCCAAGGGTTTCGGATTCATCGAGCCGGAAGACGGGTCGAAAGACGCTTTCGTCCACATTTCGGCCGTCGAGCGCGCCGGACTGAGTTCGCTGAGCGAAGGGCAGAAGGTCTCCTATGAGCTTCAGCCCGGACAGAACGGCAAATCTTCCGCCGAAAACCTGTCCGTAATCGACTGACCACGCCAAGGCACCGCCTCCAACTCCCGTTGGGGGCGGCCGCGGCTCGCCGTTGGCGACGCGGCCCTCAACGGTCGACCGACGGACCGAAGGGAGCGGGCGGAGCG
The DNA here is from genome assembly GCA_029859805.1 of Rhodospirillales bacterium. GTDB lineage: Bacteria > Pseudomonadota > Alphaproteobacteria > Kiloniellales > JAKSDN01 > CAMYKD01. The sequence goes on from JAOUCL010000038.1 coordinate 22,933, forward strand.
GTCCGCCGTGAGTCCTTCGACAACACTAGATACAACGAACAATAAGAAAACGGCGCGAGGCGCCCAGCCGGCGCCGACCTTATGCGCCAGCCTGCGGGCGAACCCGCCTGTGGCGCGGGATGCAGGGACCCGCCCGTGACGCCTCGAACCGAAGCGGAGGACTACCGAAATGCGCAAGTCAGCAAGATCGAGGGCCGAGGAACTGTTCACCGCAACCCAGAAAAAGGACAAGCAGGTCCTGAAGGATAAGGAAAAGGCGGAGCGGGAGATAGCGGAACGCATGGCGAAGCTGCGGGCGCTGCGCCTGGCCAAAGAGGCGGCCGACAAGGAAGCCGCCGGGGAGGTCGCTGCCGAGAAAGCGGCCGCCAAGAGCACAAATCCGCGTTTGCCCCAGGCTCACCGACGCTGATCCCAACCGCCGCAAGGTCCGCGACGGAACCCGCCCTCGACGAACCGCCATCGGCGTCGGGACCCTGATGCACCGTGTCGGGGGTGTAGGGGTCACCCATTAGCCGCCGCCGAACGAATCCAGGAAACAACCCGCCCTCACCCTGCCCACTCCCGGCGAGGCTACCCGTGTGCACACATCTTTCGCGGGGATATCAGGGACATGGTGTCGATCTGGGCAATGTCCGTAGTGTACGAGTCGCGAAGATGGCCACCAGGGGCCAAGGGACGGCCCGCCGCGCCAGGTTTCACCCCCCACCCTGGCCCTCTCCCGCAAGGGCTACCGTATGCACACATCTCTTCGAAAGGGAGGAGGGGTTTGCGGGCGGAGCGCCGGAAGGAGGGGACAACAGGCCCGCGCTTGCGGCTTGGTGATGGACCTCCGATGTCGAGAGCGGACGAGGCCGACCGGGTGTCATCCCCCCACCCTGGCCCTCCCCCACAAGGGGGGAGGGAAAAATAGAGCGCGTTCAACAACATACTCCCTCCCCCTTGACCGGGGAGGGTTGGGGTGGGGGTGACAAACCCATTCAACCCCCGAGCCAGGAGATGTGTGAATCTGCTAGCCCACTGCGGGGAAGGGATCGCGGCGATGTGATTTGTGTTTGTTCTTGACAAACGCCATTATTTATGATATTATTCCTATAATTTTCGAACATCCATTCCGATGGAGGCGCGCCATGGCGAACTGCGGCGAAGAGGCGGCGGCGGGCGCAACGCCCTTCGCGCGCGCGCTGCTCGAGCAGGCCATGGCCGGCGCCTGGTACCGCGACGACGCGGGCGAGCTGGCGCCCGAGGCCGAGCGCCGGGCCCTGGCCGAGGCCGCGATGGCCGAGCTGGCGCCCCGCGACGGGCCCGAGCGCATCGCCGCGTCCCAGATGGCCGCCGTGCATTTCGCCGCCATGGACGCCCTCAAGTGGCTTTCGAAGGCGGACCTCAAGGACAGCGCGCGGCTTCAGGCCCTGCGCCTTTCGGCTCAGCTCATGACGCTCTCGACCCGCCAGCTCTCGGGCCTCGATCGCCACCGCGCCGCGGTGCGCGCCGAGGCCGAGGCCCTGGCGCGGGCCCGGCGGGAGGCCCGGAAAGCGCAGGTCAAGAAGGCCGCCGCCCGGCCGGACGACCGGGCGCCGACCAGCGGCGTCCTCGTCGTACCCGCCAGCGGGCCGCCCGAGGTCGAGGCCCGGCGCCTGGCCGACCGGGCCA
>JAOUCL010000506.1 GCA_029859805.1 Rhodospirillales bacterium
CGGGAACTCGACGGAGAGGTCGCGGATCTCGAGCAGCGCCATCCCTCTCCTCCCTCAGCTCCGCTTCAGCTTGGGGTCGAGCGCGTCGCGCAGCCCGTCGCCCATGAGGTTGAAGGCGAGCACGGTGATCAGGATCGCCAGGCCCGGGAAGGTCACCACCCACCAGGCGCGCAGAATGAACTCGCGGGCGTCCGCCAGCATGGCGCCCCACTCGGGGGTCGGCGGCTGGGCGCCGACACCGAGGAAGCCGAGCGCGGCGGCGTCCAGCACCGCCGAGGAGAAGCCGAGCGTCGCCTGGACGATCAAGGGCGGCATGCAGTTCGGTAGCACGGTGATCAGCATCAGCCGGAACAGGCCGGCACCGCTGACCCGACTCGCCGTCACGTAGTCCTTTGAGAGCTCGGTCATCGCCGAGGCGCGGGCCAGGCGCACGTAGTGCGGCACATAGACCACGGCGACCGCGATCATGGCGTTGACCAGCCCCGGCCCCAGGATCGCCACGATAACCAGGGCGAGCAGCAGCGAGGGCACCGCCAGGATCACGTCCATCAGGCGCATGATCAGCGCGTCGGCCGCGGTGCGGAAGAAGGCCGCGAGGAGGCCCAGCGAGATGCCGACCGAGAGCGACAGGGTGACCGCGATGCAGCCGATCAGCAGCGAGAGGCGCGAGCCGTGGATGATGCGCGAGAGCATGTCGCGGCCCGTGGCGTCGGTGCCCAGGACGAACTCGAAGCTGCCGCCCTCCTGCCAGACCGGCGGCTGAAGGAACGCATCGCGGTACTGCTCGAAGGGCGAATGGGGCGCGACGACGTCGGCGAAGGCCGCCAGGAAGATCAGCAGAAGCACCACGGCGAGGCCGGCCACGGCGCCCTTGTTCTCCCGGAAATAGTGCCAGAACTCGGCCAGCGGCCCGGGCGGCGCCTGGCTGTTACGGAGGGGCTCGGCGGCGGTGCTCACGGACGTCACCTGGCGTGCCGGATGCGCGGGTTGATCAGGCCGTAGAGCAGGTCGACCACGAGGTTGACCGTCATCACCAAGAGCGCGATCAGCAGCAGGCCGCCCTGGACCGAGGGATAGTCGCGCCGGCTGATCGAATCGACCAGCCACTTGCCGATGCCCGGCCAGGCGAAGATCGTCTCGGTCAGGATCGCGCCGGCCAGCAGCACGCCGATCTGCAGGCCGATCACGGTGACCACGGGAATGAGCGCGTTCCGGAGCGCGTGCAGGCCGATCACACGGGCCGGCGGCAGGCCCTTGGCCCGCGCCGTGCGCACGTAGTCCTCGTTCAGTACCTCGAGCATGGCCGAGCGGGTCTGGCGCGCGATCACCGCCATGGGAATCGTGCCCAGCGCCACGGTCGGCAGGATCAGGTGGCTGACCGCCGAGCGGAACGCGCCTTCCTCGTCCGACAGCAACGTGTCGATCAGCATCAGGCCGGTGACCGGCTCGACATAGAAGAGCACGTCGATGCGCCCCGAGACCGGCGTCCACTTGAGGACGCCCGAGAAGAAGATGATCAGTAGAAGCGCCCACCAGAAGATCGGCATGGAGAAGCCGGTCAGCGACAGGGTCATGGAGGTGTGGTCGAAGACCGTGCCGCGCTTCACGCCCGCCAGGATGCCGATCGGCAGGCCGATCAGCACCGCGAAGGTGAGCGCGAAGATCGACAGCTCGAGCGTCGCCGGGAAGAGCTCGAGGAACTCGAGGAAGACCGGCTGCTTGGTGACGATCGAGCGGCCCAGGTCGCCCTGCAGCACGTTGCCCAGAAAATCGAAATACTGCACGTACCAGGGCCGGTCGAGGCCCATCTCGCGCAGCAGATAGGCGTGGCGCTCGGGATCGATGCCGCGCTCGCCGATCAGGAGCTCGATCGGGTCGCCCGGCACCAACCGGATGAACGAGAACGCGATCACCGTGACCCCGAGGAAAGTCGGGATCAGCAGGCCGAGCCGCGAGAGGATGAAGCGCAGCATCAGGCGACCCCGGCGCGCGGCGGCGCGGTGCGGCGCGGCAGTGCCGGCCGGCGGTCGGCGCAAAGGCCGAGCGCTCTCGGGTCGTGAATCATTGCTGCCGCCCCCTTCCCGTCGCGTCCCTGCCCCATACTAAGCCGTTGCACGGAAATCAATCCAGTGGCGATTTGGGGGGTAAGAGGAGAATGGGCCAGCTATAGTCGCTCGTCTGCGGTGACCGCGGCCGGGGCCCGAGCCAAAGTGAGCCAACGATGGCAGGCGATCGGTATACTGTCACCGGAATTGGTCACCCATGGCCCGTGACCGGTTCCCGGGATACTGACATAAGGGTGGCTGGTTGATGGGCAGGTTGATGGATACCGCGCGTCTCTGGGTCTTCGTGGCTGCGCTGATAACCTACTCACTGCCGTGCGTTG
>JAOUCL010000505.1 GCA_029859805.1 Rhodospirillales bacterium
ACGCCGACCGGCATCGGGGACCTGATCACCTACCATCGGTCCGTCGCCGACTACGCCGAAATGTACGCCGCCATCTTCTCGATCGTCGCGTTCGCCGCGATCACCGTGAGCAGCCTTCAGAAGCTCGAGACCATGGTCTTCAGGCCCGAGAAGAAGGAGGCTTGATGAAAACCTCCGGCACCACAGATCCTGTCGAGACCGCGACGAAGCCGGACGGCATCGTTCAGGCGAGAGGCATCTCGAAAACCTACGACGGCGGCATTCAGGCTCTCGAGGGCATCGATCTCGGCTTTCCCAAGGGTGAGCTGACGACGCTGCTCGGGCCGAGCGGCTGCGGCAAGACGACTCTGCTCAAGATCATTGCCGGACTGCTGGAGCCGAGCGCGGGCACGATAATCGTCAACGGCCGCGCGGTGACCGGCCCGGGCCCGGAGAGGGCCTTCGTGTTTCAAGACTTCGCCCTCATGCCCTGGGCGAGCGTGCTTCGCAACGTCGCATTCGGGCTCGAGCTGAGAGGCGTGCCCCGGCACGAGCGGCACGTCATCGCCCGGTCCCATATCGCGAAGGTTGGTTTGGCGGGCTTCGAGGAGCGCTATCCCCACGAGCTGTCGGGCGGCATGCGTCAACGGGTGGGGCTCGCGCGCGCCCTGGCCGTCGACGCCGAGGTGCTGTTGATGGACGAGCCCTTTTCGGCGGTCGACGAGCAGACCAGACGGAAGTTCCAGGAGGATCTGCTGCATCTGATCCAGAGCGAGAACAAGACCTTCATCTTCGTCACGCACAGCATCGAGGAGGCGGTCTACGTGTCCGATCAGGTCGTCCTCCTGACGCCTCGGCCGGGCGCGGTGTCGCGCGTGATCCGCACCGGGCTGGATCACGGCGGCAGTCCGGAGGAGCTGCGCCGCAACAAGCGCTATCTCGATATGGTCGAGGAGATCTGGCAGATGCTTCGCGGGTATCTGGTGTGAAGGCGCCGTCGCCATGAGGGCCTTCGGCCGCGACATTCCGATCATGTTCGCGCTGGTCTTCTGGGCCCTTGCCTGGGAAATCGTCGGGCGCGCCGAGCTGGTTTTTCTCGTGCCGCCATTCACGCATGTTCTGGCGGCCCTCGCCGAGATGGTGCAGACCGGCAAGTTCCAGGATGCCACCCTGCTGACGTTCGAGTCTTTCGCACTGGGCATGGGGCTGGCGCTGCTCCTCGGCATTCCGCTTGGGGTCCTGATGGGTCGGGTCGAGGCGGCGGAGAAGCTTCTCGGCACATGGGTCAACGTCTTCGTCAGTGCGCCGCTCACCGCCCTGGTACCGGTCATCATGATCCTCTTCGGCCTGGGGCAGACGACCATCGTCGTGACCGTGATGCTGTTCGCGGTCTGGATCATCGTCCTGGACACCCAGGCAGGTATCAAGCACGTCAACCCCTCGTTACTCGAAATGGCCCGTTCGTTCGGGGCAAGCCGGCTCGACCTCTACGCCAGGATACTTCTCTTGGCGGCACTGCCCGAAATCCTGGCCGGGGTGCGATTGGGGATTATCCGAGCCGTGAAGGGGGTGGTGATCGGACAGCTGCTCGTCTCGATCATCGGCTACGGCGAGCTGTTCGAGCTGTACTCCCGCAACTTCCTGATGGAGCAGTTCTGGGCCTTGACGATCCTGCTCTTCGCCTTCGCAATGCTGGCCGCCGAACTGGTCGGCTGGGCCGAGCGAAAGGTCGAGTTCTATGCCGGCGCGCGGGGCTGAACCGTCAAGCCTCTGCAACCCTGGCCTTGGCGAGAAGCTGGTGTGCCCTAGTCTCGAAAGCGGTCACGACCCGCCGGACGGCGGCGTCGAATATGACGGCGGTGAGCTTCTCTATCGCGCCCGAGCGCAGCTCGTAGTCGACGGAGAAGGTCGCGGCGCAGCCGCCGCGCGGAGCCGGCGCGAAGGTCCAGTGGATTTCCAGGCGGCGGAACGGGCGCTCGTTCGAGGTGGTTCTTATGTGGTCGGGCCGTTCGAGAACGGTCGTCGAGGCGAAGCGGAAGCGCGCGATCGTGGGGCCGACCACCTGCTCGACCTGCTCCGTGTCGCCGTCGCGGCGGCGCACTCTCGCGGCATGCCACCAGGGCAGGAACTCGGGATAGCGCTCAACATCGGCGATCAGATCGAAGAGCCGCTCCATCGAATAGGGCAGCACACGTGTTTCCCGGTATCTCGGCATCGCGCATTCCGTTCCTTGTCCGGAAGTCCAGCCTATGCGCTCAACCGATCCAAATCCAGGCCGCGAGCCAAAGGGTCCCCGCCGCGTGGATAGCCAGCGTGGCCTTGATGCTCTTCGTCAGGGCGCGCCGCCGATCAGTGGTCCGGCCCATGGCGCGAGCCGCACCCAGCGCGGCCAGCAAAAGCAACGGTG
>JAOUCL010000507.1 GCA_029859805.1 Rhodospirillales bacterium
ATGCAAAAGACCCGGCCTCGAGCCGGGTTTTTTGGTTTCAGTTCCAGCGCCGGGCGCATGAGACTACGTTTGGGCTCGGACCAGGCTATCCCTCTCCGCGATACAAAAAAACCCGCTTTCGCGGGTTCTGCTCATCTGACATGTCATTGCCAATTCGCGCGGGGGATGATTCGCCGCTGCGCGGCTCACCCCTCGAGGGGGCCGCTCGCGACCGGTGGTCGCTGCGCGTTCCCTGCGCCGACTTCGTCGGCTTCGGGTCGAACCTTCGGCGTTTCTCTGTATTTCAGAGGCTTACAAAGGCGCCGTGTCCAGATCGCGTCTAACTCGAACGCGTTTTCTCGCTTGGCTTTGAATGGATAGCCTTGATCGGTAGCGCGCTCAGCCGTCCCACTGAGCCTAGCGGTCATGGTCCCCCTGTAGGCCACGCGCTATGGAATCACGGCTATTGTCCGCCTGGTGGTTGTAGAGCGTTGTGTTCCAGATGCCTGCCACGTCCATTCCAGGACACTTGAGGAACAGCTCCGAGTAGTGGTAGCCGCGGGCGGGTGACAGGATCTGCTCGAGCGCGTATTTCCCGTCGTCCATGATCTTCGGGCATCTGCATTCCACACAATGGTTCTTCTCAGGCGTCTGCAGATCAGTGGGCCAGACCGGGGCGTTCGATGCAGCCATCGCGGAGACCGAAAATAAAATCCCCAGGCAAAAAGAGCAAAACACGGACCCCAGTAGCGCGATTCTCAACATGGAGCGGTCCTCGACTCGTTTACTACGGATATCTTCTATGACTCGGAAGGAACGCTTGGCAATCCGAGTTTTCCGGCATCCCCCGGGGACGCCCCAGGGCGGGAACGTACGCTATGCGCTCACAAATCGGCAGGATTGCCGATTTGCACGGCCGAAGGCAGCCGCGAAGCGGTCGGGCACGGGGACGTGCCCGATGAAACCTGCCAGCAATGCGGCGGCCGCTTGCGCGTCATCGCCAGCATCGAGGAACCCGCAGTCATCGAGCGGATTCTGGACCATCTCGGCCACACTGCGGAGCCGGTCGATCCGGCACATCCGAGCCGAGCGCCGCCAAAGGGCGATCGCCTGGTCTGACCGCTTCGTCCTGTTCTTAACCACCCGGGCCACCGTGCAGGGACGGGCGGTTGTTGGCTTGCACCGTGATGCGCCGGCATTTTCGGGTGAAAGGGGGAGATTCGCGCGCCTCAACGACAAAGGGCGGGGCCGGCTCCGTCCGATGGCGGCCTCAATCCGCTCTCGTCGGCCCGCTTTCAGCCGGTTTCAACTTGCTCCGACGGTTTCGCTCCTGACATAGTGGCACCTTATACGCACTATCCGCGGCCTTCCGCATCGTTTATGCAGCGGATCGAGGACTGGTTCCTCGCGCATTTGCCTATTGAAGACAAGATGTAAGCGGCGTTTTGGTATCACAAGAGACGCAGGCACCAGTCCCGACTGGCAGCCGACATGCGTGCATGCCATGTCCGCCGAGGTCGGGGTCGGACCTCGCGAACTATCTGAACTAGTTGACTTTATGCGTCTGACGGCGGTCTCTATTTGACTTATTCGCACGTTTCGACGTGCGAAAACGATCAGCTAATTTGCAACGGCGTCAACTCTTCAGGCGGCAGGCAGTCAGAATCGTCACCGGTCCGGAAACCGCAGATTGGCTTTTTTGGGCGCGAAAACCAGCATCGAAGGTATGAGAAAGCACGTTTTAAGACAGATCTTTTAAATAATTCAATTCCTTGGCATGGTCCGACCCTGCATTATGCCGGGTCCATCGGCGGTATTCGGAAACCGCCTCCCGGTTCACCGGGAGGCGGTGTGATGCCAGGTTTACGGTCTGGTCTTCTTACCGACGTCGCTTCTTGCTCGCGGATTCACGATACAACTCTGGACCTCTTCGCAGAGCACATTCTCACTGGCGAGGAAGGCCTCGGCTGCCGCGGCGACACAGCTCATGTATTCGCCATGGTTACTGTATTCGCCGTATGGCGGGCACTGCGCATCCACGTATTGACCGCCTGCTTCGCAGAAGATGCCGAACTGTGCCGGATCGACGCTTACGACCAATTGCATCGCGATCCAGCTATGGCAGTCGCCGCCCATTGGCGGTGATCCGCCCTCGACGAGCACCGATGTCTCACCGCCTGCGAACGCTGCGGAGACGTCGACGTTGTCGTCATCCCAGAAGCACTGGTTGCTGCCTTCGATGAACGAACAGGTGCCCGCCGGGAATGCGGCCGTGCTGCCATCGAAGATCGTGCTGCCGAAATCGAGCGAACCGACCGTCAGCACGTCCGGTGCATTCTGGCCGTTGCCAACTACCGGATACCAGGTCGCGGTGACCGGGAATGGCCCAGCGGTAAAGCTCATC
>JAOUCL010000223.1 GCA_029859805.1 Rhodospirillales bacterium
GTCTCGCCACGGTGATCCGCGGCCGCAACCCGCTGGTCGACGGCTTCGGGCTGATCGCCTTCGCCAGCCTGACGCCGATCGTCTTCGTGCTCGTCTACGGCATGGTGGCGTGACCCGCGATGAGCTGGATCGCCACCATCGCGGAGACCCTGGGCGCGACCCTGTTCGACGTGCTGCCGATCGTGGCGATCCTGTTCGGCTTCCAGGTCCTGGTGCTCAGGCGCCGGCTGCCGAACCCGCGGCGCATCCTGCTCGGCTTCGTCTACGCGGTGCTGGGCCTGGCCCTGTTCCTTGTCGGCCTGGAGGAGGCGCTGTTCCCGCTCGGCCGGATCATGGCCGAGCAGCTGACGGCCCACGCGGTCGAGGGCCTGGCGGCCGGCGCGGCGGCGGTCGACTGGCGCAACTACGCCTGGGTCTACGCTTTCGCCGCGGCGGTCGGCTTCGCGACGACCGTGGCCGAGCCGGCGCTGATCGCCGTGTCGCTCAAGGCCAGCGAGGTCTCGGGCGCGGCGCTCAACCCCTGGGGCCTGCGCGTCGCCGTGGCGCTCGGCGTCGCCTTCGGCGTGACTCTCGGCGTATTCCGCATCGTCACCGGCACGCCCCTTTCGCTCTATATTTCGGCCGGCTACGTCTTCGTGGTCCTGCAGACGTTCCTGGCGCCCCGCAGCATCGTGCCACTGGCCTACGACTCGGGCGGCGTGACGACCTCGACGGTCACGGTGCCGCTGGTCACGGCGCTGGGCCTGGGGCTGGCTTCGACGATTCCGGGGCGCAGCCCCTTGATCGACGGCTTCGGCCTGATAGCCTTCGCCAGCCTGTTTCCGATGATCACCGTGATGGGCTATGCCCAGATCGGCGCGTGGCGCGCCCGGCGGCTGGCCGGCCGCGCGGCAAGCAAGGAGGATAGCTCCCCATGAAGTTCAAGCTGATCGTCGCCCTGGTGCCCGACGACGAGACCGAACTGGTCCTGCAGACCGCGCGCGAGGCCGGGGCCACCGGCTCGACCGTAATCACCTCCGCGCGCGGCGAGGGCCTGAAGCCGGCCAAGACCTTCTTCGGCCTCGACCTCGAGGGCACGCGCGACATGGTCCTGCTGCTGGTCGAGGGCCACCTGAGCCGGGCCATTCTCGAGCACATCGCCGGGGCCTGCCACTTCGACGACACGCCGGGCACCGGCATCGCCTTCCAGGTCGACATCGAGGACGCCGTCGGGCTCACCTCGCAGATCGGCACCATCTCCGAAGAGATCGAGGAAAAGCTATGAGCGAGACCGAATTCACCCGGGTGCGCGAGGTCATGACGCCCTCGCCCACCGTGATCGACGGCCTGGCCACGGTCGCCGAGGCGATCGACCTGATGCGCAAGAAGTCCATCAGCTCGCTGGTCATCGACCGGCGCCACGAGGGCGACGAGTACGGCCTGGTCGTGGTCACCGACATCGCGGAACGGGTGATCGCCGAGGACCATGCGCCCGAACGCACCAACGTCTACGAGGTCATGACCAAGCCGGTGCTGACGGTCGACTGCGAGATGGACATCAAGTACGCGATCCGCCTCCTGGCCCAGTTCCACATCTCGCGTGCGCTCGTCACCCGCGACGGCACCCTGGCCGGTCTCGTCACCATGCGCGACATGGTGCTGAGGTACATGGCACCGGGGGAAGGCGCTTAGCGCCGGACGGCGGCGCCTAGCGCCGGCTTTGTTCAGCGCGGCAGCGTGACCTCGGCGCGGAGGCCGCCCTCCGGGCGGTTGGTCAAGGCGATCTCGCCGCCGTGGGCCCGGACGACGCTCCGCGCGACCGTGAGGCCGAGGCCCGTGCCGCCGGTCTCGCGGCTGCGCGAGCCATCCAGGCGGCGGAACGGCTTGAAGACGGTCTCCAGGTCCGGCTCCGGGATGCCGGGGCCGTCGTCGTCGATGCGGACCACGACCGTGTCGTCCCGGTCCAGCAGCGAGACCTGGGCGCGTTCGCCGTACTTGGCCGCGTTCTCCATCAGGTTCGCGAGCGCCCGGCGGAGTGCCGTGGGACGGCAGGCATAGGGCAGGCGGCCCTCCGACTCGAACGCGAGCGCTATGCTGGTGTCGGCGAGGTTGTCGCGGACGCTCTGCACGAGTGCCGCGAGATCGACGGTCTCGCGCGCTTCCTGGGCCGCGTCGTCGCGCGCGAAGGCCAGGGTCGAGTCGATCATCCGCTCCATGTCGTCGAGGTCGGCCAGCGTCTTTCGTCTCTGCTCCTCGTCGTCGATGAACTCGGCGCGCAGGCGCAGGCGCGTGATCGGGGTGCTCAGGTCGTGCGATATGGCCGCGATCATCTGCGTGCGGTCCTCGACGAAGCGCCGGATGCGCCGCTGCATCTCGTTGAAGGCGCGCGACGCACGCCGCACCTCGACCGGCCCGCTCTCCTCCAGGGGCGGCGCGCCGACGTCGGTACCGAGCCGGTGGGCCGCCCCGGCGAAGACCCGAAGCGGCGCGGTGATGTGGTACACGACCAGGGCCGTCAGCACGAAGACGGCCGCGATCATCACCCCCATCGAGAGGCCGAAACGGTAGGTCCAGAAGGAGTCCAGCTCGCCCAGCGGCGCCCTGAAATTCAGCCAGCTGCCGTCGGGCAGCTTGAGCGAGACCAGGAACATCCTGGCCCGTTCCGGGCCTCGGGCGGAGTCTCCGTCCTTGCCGGACCCGACCCTGTGCACGGTCTGCGCCGCCTCGCTCTCGGCATACATCATTCTGAAGGTCCGCTCCGACAGGCCGCCGAACTGGTCCAGCAGCGCGTCGCGCAGGATTCCGGTCTGCCAGCCGCCGCCCGCGGCGGTCACGACCGCGCTCTCCTTGGCCCAGTTCACGTGCAGCGTCGGGCCGGCCGCGAGCTCGACGATCCGCGAGCGCTCCGTCTCCGGCATGTTCTCCACCAGGCGGCTGACGGTCGCGATGCGCTCGCCCAGGTGCTCGCCGCCGATGAAGGCCAGGGCGCTGAGCCGGTCGGTGGAGTAGAGCGCGACGCTCAGCGCATGGGACATCGTCAGCCCCACGAGCATCACGAAGAACGTCCGGCTCGCGACGCTATCGGGTATCAGCCTCTTCAGGATCTCCATGGTGCTCCACCGCTGCTGTGAGGACGTAGCCGCCGCCGCGGACCGTCTTGATGAGTTCCGGCCGGCCGGGGTCCTCCTCGATCTTGCGCCGCAGCCGGCTGACCTGGTTGTCCACGCTGCGGTCGAAGGGGGCCGCCTCGCGGCCGCGCGTGAGGTCGAGAAGCTGATCGCGGCTGAGCACGCGCTGCGGGTGCTGGACGAAGGCCACCAGGAGCTCGAACTCGCCCGCGGTCAGGTCGACGCCGAGACCCTGGGGAGATTCGAGGCGCCGGCGCGCCAAGTTGACTGTCCAGCCGGCGAAGCGGAGGACGGCCCCGGTCCCGGCCGGGGCGGCGGCCGGCGCCTGCTTGGTGCGCCTGAGAACGGCCTTGACGCGGGCCAGAAGCTCGCGCGGATTGAACGGCTTCGGCAGATAGTCGTCGGCGCCCATCTCGAGGCCGATGATCCGGTCGGTTTCCTCCTTCAAGGCCGTCAGCATGATGACCGGTATGTTCGAGCGGGCGCGCAGGTCCCGGCAGAGCGCTAGCCCGTCCTCGCCCGGCAGCATCAAGTCCAGAACGACCAGGTCGATCTGCCAGTCGGCCAGCGCCTGGCGCATGTCCTTGCCGTCGCAGGCCGCCGTGACCCGGTAGCCGTGCTTTTTCAGGAACCGCCCGAGCAGGTCGCGGATCTCGCGGTCGTCGTCGACGACCAAGAGGTGGGGTGTGGCATTGGGGGCGGGCGCGCTCATCGCCCTAGATTACGGCCTCTGCCGGGCGGCTCTCAATTTTATTGTAACCGAAGGTAATCGGCCCGGCTCCTGAGACGTTCGGTTACCAAAGTCCACCCCGGCACACATCGTCCCGTTACACAAGCGGCGTACCTCTGGACCGTCGGCGGCATCACGCGCCCTTGGCGACGCTGACGCGGCCGGCTCTGAAACCAAGGGGTGTTCGATGGAGGCCTTGCTTTATTTCGTCCTCTGGCGCGCGCAGGTGATGGGACGGGGACGGTGCCGCACGACCGGCCCCGAGGTCGCGGCGCCGATCGTGCCGATCTTGCAGGCCAGGCGGGCAAGATGAGCGAGGCGAGCGACATGGAAACACCGTCCCTCGAAGCCCCCTCCAAGCCCGGCAGGCGCCTGCCGCTCGGGTTCATCGTGCCGGTCGCCCTCTTCGTCGCCCTGGCGGGGCTGTTCGCCATCGGCCTGGGCATGGACCCAGGACGGGTCCCCTCGGTGCTGATCGGCAAGCCGGTCCCGGACTTCGATCTGCCGCCCGTCGAGGGGCGCAGGCTCGGCCTGGCCAGAAGCGACCTGGTGGGCGAGGTCTCCCTGGTCAACGTCTTCGCCTCCTGGTGCGCGGAATGCCGCCGCGAGCATCCCCTGCTGATGGACATCAACGCGCGCGGCCTCGTCCCCGTCCATGGCCTGAACTACAAGGACACGCCCGAGGACGCCAAGGGATGGCTGGACGGCCTCGGCGATCCCTACACGCGGACCGGCGCCGACATCGACGGCCGGGTGGCGATCGATTTCGGCGTCTACGGCGTGCCCGAGACCTTCGTCATCGATAAGGCCGGACGGATCGCCCACAAGCACATCGGCGCCATAGACGGGCGGGCGCTGCAGGAGACGATCCTGCCGCTGGTCGAAGCCCTGCGGGCCGCGCCATGACGGCCGCACACAAGCACTCGGCAGGTGGCGCAGAATGCCTGAGATAGCCGGCATCGGGATCCTGTCGGCATTCCTCGCCGGCGTCGTCTCCTTCCTGTCGCCCTGCGTCCTGCCGCTGGTGCCGGGCTATGTCTCCTACGTCGCCGGGCGCTCTCTCGACGAGTTGCAGCAGGAGCGGGCGGCGCGCCATCGCCTTGCCGTGCTCGGACTCAGCGCCGCCTTCGTGCTCGGGTTTTCCAGCGTCTTCATCGCCCTGGGCGCCAGCGCCTCGGCCATCGGCAAGTTTTTCATGGCCTACCGCTACGAGGCCAGCTATGTCGCCGGCGCGGTGATCGTCGTCTTCGGCCTCCACATGATGGGCTTCCTGCGCTTCACCTGGATGAACCGCGACCTGCGCTTCATGCCGGAAATCCGCGGCGGCCGCCCGGTCGGGGCCTTCCTGCTGGGCACCGCCTTCGCCTTCGGCTGGACGCCCTGCATCGGCCCCATCCTGGGCGCGATCCTGACCATCAGCGCCACGACCATGGGCGTATCCGACGGCGCCGTCCTGCTGTCCATCTATTCGATGGGTCTGGCCGTGCCGTTCCTGCTGGTCGCGGCCTTCACCGACCAATTTACGGCGAACGCGGGACGGTTCCGGCGCATGGGGCGGACGCTTCAGCTGGCCGCCGGCGGCATCCTGGTACTGGTCGGGGTCCTGATGGCGACCGGCTATCTGTTTTCCTTCGGTACCTGGATGCTGAACACCTTTCCCTTCTTCCAAGAGATACAGCTTTGACGGGGGCGGCCATGGGTCGATTTCTCACACAATGGCTGGCGGCCTTGCCGCTGCTCCTGGGCCTCGCCCTGCCGGCGGCGGCCCAACAGGACGGGGCGCCGGAGACCGCCGAGATCTTCTTCAGCGCCGGCTGCGCCGACTGCTGGCCCTATACCCAGGACGTGCTAATTCCGGCCCTGCAGGCGCGCGGCGCGGCCCTCGACCCGCGGATCCACGACTACACGGCGCCCGGCGGGCGCAAACTCCTGCTGGAGGTTGCCGATTCCGTCGAGCTGCCTAGGTCGATCGCCGATTCGCTCTACGCCTTCGCGCCCACCGAGCGGGGGACCCTGGTCATTCTCGGCCACGTCCCGCCGGAGCTGATCGATCGCGCGCTGACCTCGCCCGATCTGCCGCCGCGTCTCGTGCTCTGGCAGCCGGAGATGCACGGCACGCCCAGCGAGTACCGCCTCTGGGCCTGGACGGGCGAGGTCGAGACCTTCGCGATCGATACCCCTTTCGATGAGGCCCTGGCCCAGGCGATGGTGTCGGCGGGCCCCCTGCCGATCGGCCAGGCGAACCTGGCCCAGCTCCTGCCGGCGGTGGTGGCCACCGGCCTGCTGGACTCGGTCAATCCCTGCGCCTTCGCGGTCATTCTCCTGCTGCTGGCCTTCCTGTTCACCCTGCGCAAGTCGCGCAGCCGGATTCTCAAGCTGGGGTTCGTCTATATCGGGATGATCTTCCTGGTGTACTTCGCGATCGGCCTGGGCATTCTGGGCACGGTCCGGCTGTCGGACGAGCCGCATTTCGTCGCCCGCCTGGGCGCCTGGATCTTGATCGGCCTGGGGGCGGTCAACCTGATCGAGTACTACGTCCCCCGCTTCCCGATCAAACTGCACATGCCGGCCTTCGCCGGCGCCCGCGCCCGGGAGCTGATCGGCAAGGCGACCCTGCCGGCAACGATCGGCGCCGGGATCCTGGTGGGCTTGTGCACGTTTCCCTGCTCGGGCGGCATCTACGTTTCCGTCATCACCCTGTTGAACGCCAAGACGACGATGGCCTGGGGCGTCAGCTATCTCGCCCTCTACAACGTCATGTTCGTGCTGCCCCTGATCGCCATTCTCCTGGCGACCGGGAACCGGGTCACGGCGAAGGCCTGGGCCGGCTGGGAGCGGCAGCACGCACTCAACATCCGGCAGTGGTACGGGCTGGCGATGGTGACGCTGGGCGCCGTCATGCTGCTCTGGGTGATCGGTTGAGACCATGGCGCCCGTCCCGCCGGCGGGCATGAAATCGGATGAGGAGAAAGATCATGGCGCGTGTGGCACATCGAAAATCGGCTCGCTCCAGAGCGGCCGGAAAGGATTCCTTCCCGATCCACTGGATCATCATCGCGGTCCTGCTGCTGGCCGGCGGCGGGTTCTTCGTATGGGCGGAGACGGAGCCGGCCGCTCCGGTCGCGCTGGAGTATGCCGAAGAGGACATGGCTCGTGACCGGCCGTTCCGCGCCATCCACGAGATGCGGGCCGGACCGCCGATCCCCTTCCTGCCGGCCGACCAGCCGCAGCCGAAGATCGTCGTGCCGAGCAGCTACTACGACTTCGGCCAGATCGGGGCGAAAGCTGTGGTCAAGCGCACGTTCCTGGTCCGCAACGAGGGCGACGCGCCGCTGACCATCAGCCGGGCCTACACGACCTGCGGCTGCACCGTGGCCGACTTCACGGCCCGTGTGATCCCGCCGGGCAAGGCGGCGCTGGTCACGCTCATCCTCGATGCCGGTTTCCACGATGTGCGTGGTCAGACCGTGAAGCGCGGGATCATCATCGAGAACAACGACCGCCGCAAATCCAAGGCCGAGATCTGGACCCGGGCCTCGGTCGCCCGGAGCTAGGGGGAGTTCATGCGCAACGCCGCTCTGATCTTGGGCGCCTGGCTACTCACTGCCTGCGCCCCAGCTGCGCCCGACATCGAGGTCGCCGCCAGCTTCGACTTGGGCCGTGTCGTCAAGGGCGATCTGGCCGTCGCCAAGATTCCGGTGAAGAACCTGGGCGACGGCCCGCTCACCGTGGCGGCGGTCAGCACGTCGTGCGGCTGCACCAAGGCGACCCTGACGCCAATGACCGTGCCGCCGGGTGGCGAGGCCCGCCTGCGCGTCGAGTACGACTCCGCCGCCCACGCGGAAGACCTCGGCCTGATCGAGCGCTACGTCTTCATCTCCTCCGACGACCCGGACGAGGACGACGTGCAGATCAAGTTCACCGTCGTGGTCGAGGCCCAACCGACCTGAGCGGCCCGGCCACGGGCCGCGCGGCGGCCGAGCCTCCCGACTTGACATCCACGGGAAAAGGATCATATGGTGAGATGCCCCACCCCCCCTGGGATGGGTACTATCCGAGTGCTGTTACAAAGGAGGGTTACATGATCCGGCTCAAAGTAGAAGGAATGACGTGCCAACACTGCGTGAAGGCCGTGCGCGAGGCGCTGTCCTCGGTGCCGGGTGTCGACCAAGTGGCCGAAGTGGACCTGGAGAGCGGCGAAGAGGACAGCGCCTC
>JAOUCL010000508.1 GCA_029859805.1 Rhodospirillales bacterium
TCAACGATCTGGATGCGCATGCCTTCGGGCGTCTGGTCGATCAGCAGGTTCTCGGCCAGCGCCTGCAGCTCCGGCACGGATTCTATCGCCTGGCGTAGGGCCTCCTCGGCGGCGGCGAACTGCTCTTCCTCGCGCTTGGCCAGGAGGTTCTCGACCTGATCTTCGTCCAGCGCCCCCTCCTCGTGGCCCTTTGTGACGGATTCCTCGTCCGAGCTGGGCAGCTCGAGGGTCAGGCCGACCTGGGAGCGCTGGCTCCTCATCGCGCCCTCGGCGCTCAGCGTCGCGCCGCCCAGGATGCCGCCCGAGCCGCTGGATTGGCGCGCCAGGCTGGCCGGCGAGAAGTAGTCGGCGATGCCCCGCTTCTGCTCGTCGGTCGTCACGTTGAGCAGCCAGAGCAACAGGAAGAAGGCCATCATGGCGGTGACGAAATCGGCATAGGCGACCTTCCAGGCGCCGCCGTGGTGGCCGCCGCCAGCGATCTTCTTGACCTTCTTTATGATGATCGGGGCCTTGTCGCCGCCTGCCATGACCTGTTCCTACCCTCGAGCCTAGGCGATCGGCGGCAGTTCCGCGACCGCGTCCTCGACCTCGTAGAAAGTCGGCCGGTCGCTGGACAACAGGGCCTTGCGCGCGAATTCGACCGAGATCGCGGGCGCGCTGCCGTGCATATGCGCCAGCAGGCCGGCCTTGATGCACTGCAGGAACTTGGCCTCTGCCTCGAAGGTCGCCTGGGCCTTGGCCGCGATCGGCCCGACGAAGCCGTAGGATATCCAGACGCCGAGGAACGTGCCGACCAGGGCGCCGCCGATCAGCTTGCCGAGGATCTCCGGCGGCTCGCTGATCGACCCCATGGTCTTGATCACGCCCAGCACCGCGGCGACGATACCCAGCGCCGGCATGCCGTCGGCCATGGTCTGCAGCGCGCCGGCCAGCTTGTGGTGCTCGTGGTGGTGCGTCTCCAGCTCCTCTTCCATCAGGCTCTCGACCTCGTGCGGGTTCTCGACGCCGAGTGTGATCATGCGCAGGTAGTCGCAGAGGAAGGTCATCGCGTGATGGTCGTTCATGATGCTGGGGAACTGCTGGAACAGGACGCTGTCCTCGGGGTTCTCGATGTGCTGCTCGAGCGCCAGGTTGCCCTTGGTCTTGGCCACCTTGAAGACCTGGTACAGCAGGCCGAGCAGATCGATGTAGCTTTCCTTCTTGTAGACCGGCCCCTTGAGGCTCGCCGTGAACGCGCCCGCCGCGCCTTTGAGCACCGGCGCCGTGTTGGAGATGATGAAGGCGCCGATCGCCGAGCCGACGATGATCACCACCTCGAAGGGTTGCCACAGCACCGACAGCTTGCCGCCCAAGGCGGCGTAGCCGCCGAAGGTGCAGAGAACCACGACGATGGCACCGATGATCAAGGCCATGAAGACTCCGTCTCCGGCAGGACGGTTGATCCGAGGCCCCGTAAGGTTACAAAGCAGGGTAAAGAAATGGTTTAGTCGGAAATAGTTAGGCGATTGGAGCGAGGCGCGCCGAGGGGCGCTTCGGGGGCGCTCAGGCGAGCGCCTGGCCCAGGTCCGCGATCAGGTCGGCCTCGTCCTCGACGCCGACCGAGAGCCGCACCAGGCCGTCGGAGATGCCGAGCTGGGCGCGGGTGTCCGCCGGGATCGAGGCGTGGGTCATGATCGCCGGGTGCTCGATCAGGCTCTCCACGCCGCCCAGGCTCTCGGCCAGCGAGAAGATCTCGACCCGCTCGAGGAAGCGCCGCGCCTCGTCCAGTCCGCCTTTCAGAACAGCCGTCACCATGCCGCCGCCGGCCGGCATCTGCCGCTGGGCCAGGGCGTGCTGGGCGTGGCTCTCCAGCCCGGGGTAGAAGACCCGCTCGATCTTGGGGTGCGACTCCAGATAGGCGGCCACGGCCGCGGCGTTGGTGCAGTGCCGGGCCATGCGCAGGGCCAGCGTCTTGAGGCCGCGCAGGGCCAGGAAGGAGTCGAAGGGCCCCTGCACGCCGCCGACGGCGTTCTGCAGGAACGCCAGGCGCTCGGCCAGCTCGGGCCGGTCGCCGACCGCCAGCACGCCGCCGACCATGTCCGAATGGCCGTTCAGGTACTTGGTCGCCGAGTGCATGACCAGGTCGAAGCCGAGCTCGAGCGGGCGCTGCACCCAGGGCGTGGCGAAGGTGTTGTCGCAGGCGCTCAAGATGCCGCGCCGCCGGCCCAGCTCGGCGACCGCCTCGAGATCGACCAGCTTCAGCAACGGATTTGTCGGGCTCTCGACCCAGATGAGCCGCGTCTCCGGCCGGATCGCGGACTCCAGCGCCGCCAGATCGGTCATGTCGACAAAGCTGAAGTCGAGGCCCGCGCTCTTCCGGCGCACGTTCTCGAACAGCC
>JAOUCL010000003.1 GCA_029859805.1 Rhodospirillales bacterium
TGCGGATCAGCGTCTGGGCCTGTTCCTCGACCACCGAGAGCAGCCGGTTCCACATGATCTGCAGGCGGATCTGCTCGAGCGCGCTGTTCTTGGTCATCGCGGATCCTCCTCGCGGTGCCGGGTCATCGTGATGTAGCCGAGATCGTTGACCGCTGCCGTGAACCCCTCGGCGACGACGGTCGTCGTCTGGTCCTCGACAATCAGCGCCGGGCCCTCGACGCACATTCCTGCCCCAAGCTCGGCGCGGCGGTAGACCGGGACGCTGACGGGACCGGCCCGCTCCGGATCGAAGAGCGGGCGCCGGGCGGCCGGCTCCGGCGGCGGGGCTGCTGCCTCGGGCTCAGCCGCCGCCCGGGGTTCGGGCACCCTGGTTGCCACCGTGACGGTCCAGCTCAGCACCTCGATGTCGAGGCCGGGAATCGTGCGGCCGTAGAGGGAGGTGTAGGCCGTATCGAAGGCCTCGCGGAGGAGCGCGCCGTCCTCGGCCCGCAGCGGGCGCACCGGCAGGTCGACGGCGATCTCGTGGCCCTGGCCGATGTAGCGCATGTAGGCGGTGCGCACCTCACCGAGCACCGCCTCCGGCGCGGCACCGCATACCACGGCGTGGGCCTCCTCGCTCATCTCCTCCAGCGTGCGGTTGACCAAGGCCGGATCGAAGGCCGAGAGCCGGTGATAGCGGCTGCGCACGACCTCGTAGGCGATCGGAGCGCAAAGGAAGCCGATCGCCGAGCCGACGCCCGCGTCCGCCGGCACGACGATCCGCTCAAGCCCGAGCTTCTTCGCCAGACGCGCGGCATGGAGCGGCGCCGCGCCGCCAAAGGCGATCAGCGTGCGCCCGGCGACCTCCTTGCCCCACTCGACGGCGTGGACCCGGGCGGCATTGGCCATGTTCTCGTCGACCACCTCGCTGATCGCAAAGGCGGCGAGCTGATCGTCCAGGTCGAGCGCCGCGCCGACCCCGCGGGAAACCGCCGCCGCGGCCTGCTGCGGCGCCAAGGTCATCGAGCCGCCGGCAAAGGCCTCGGGGTCGATGCGCCCCAGCACCAGATCGGCATCCGTCACGGTCGGCGCCTCGCCGCCACGGCCGTAGCAGGCGGGACCAGGCTCGGCCCCGGCGCTCTCGGGACCCACGGCGACGCGCTTCAGCGCATCGACACTGGCGATCGACCCGCCGCCCGCGCCGATCTCGACCATCTCGATGGCGGGGATCCGAAGGGGCAGACCGCTGCCCCTCATGAAACGGTAGGCTCGGGCAACCTCGAAGCTGCGCGAGGTCAAGGGTTGCTGGTCGTCGATCAAGCAGATCTTGGCGGTCGTGCCGCCCATGTCGAATGACAGCACGCGATCGAAGGCGCACTCGGCGGCAATCCGGCTGGCCAAGATGGCGCCACCCGCCGGACCCGATTCGACCAGGCGGATCGGAAACCTGACCGCGGTCTCGAAGCCGGTCAGCCCGCCGCCCGAGGTCATCAGCAGGAAGGGACAGGCAAAGCCGTCCTCGCGCAGGCGCTGCTCCAGGCGGGTCAGGTAGCGCGCCATCAGTGGCTGAACGTAGGCGTTGGCGCAGGTCGTCGAGAGCCGCTCGTACTCGCGGATCTCCGGGCAGACCTCGGACGACAGGCTGATCCACAGGTCGGGCAATGCGGCCCGCAGGATCCCGGCGACGCGCTCTTCGTGGGCCGGGTTGGCGTAGGCGTGAAGCAGCCCGACGGCGAGGCTCTCGATGCCCTCGGCCTCCAAGCGTGGAACCAGTGCCGACACCGCCACCTCGTCCAGCGGGCGCAGCACCTCTCCACGCGCGTTCAGACGCTCGGGCAGCGGCCACCGCAGATAGCGCGGCACCAGCGGCTCCGGACGGTCGATGTTGATGTCGTACTGCTCGAAGCGGTTCTCGTAGGCCATCTCCAGGGAATCGCGGTGGCCTTCGGTGGTGACCAGCGCGGTCCTGGCGCCCTTGCGCTCGATCAGCGCGTTGGTTGCTAGGGTCGTGCCGTGGATGATCAGGCCGACCGCGCCCGGTCGGACCCCGGCCTCGGCCATGACCACGGCGATGCCCTCGAGCACGGCCTCGTCGGGCCGCGCCGGAGTGGTCAGCACCTTGGCCGTGGCCAGGCGGTCGCCCGCCTCCAGCGCCAGGTCGGTGAAGGTACCGCCGATGTCGATGGCGAGCCTCGCCGTTTTTCCGGATTCGATCATGAGGCCCCTGTCCCTCGTTCGGGACACAGTAGAAAATCCCGGGTGGCACCCGCAAGCGCGCCGCGCCTGTGGCCAGGCCGTGGCCAAGGGGCTAAAAGGAAACATCGGGAGTTCATGGGGGACCGGGGATGACCGCCGCCGCCTCGAGGAGCTGGCCTGAAGAGATCTTCGCGGCGCTTGCCGCCCAGGGCGTGCGCCAGGTCGCCTACGTGCCCGACGCCGGGCACAAGGAGCTGATCGAACGCTGCGCGGGCGCGGCCGAGATGGAGACCGTGGCACTCACTACCGAGGAGGAGGGCATCGCGCTCTTGGCCGGGGCCTGGCTGGGCGGCCAGCGCGGCGCGCTGCTGATGCAGTCGAGCGGGGTCGGCAACTGCGTCAACATGCTTTCCCTGATGCGCACCTGCGCCTTTCCGCTTCTCATGCTGGTGACCATGCGCGGCCAGCGCGGCGAGTTCAATCCCTGGCAGCTGCCGATGGGCGAGACCGCCGCGCCGGTCCTCGAGCTGGGCGGTTGCCGCGTCTTCGCCTTGGACGACTCAGCCGAGGCCGGCGCGACCGTGGCGGCAGCCGGACGTGCGGCCTTCGATGGGCCGACGCCGGCCGCGGTGCTGATCGCCCAGCGTGTAGTCGGCATGAAGACATTCGGGGGACCGGGCGATGACTGATCCAGGGCGAAGCGAGCGCTATCCTCTCAGGCGCCGCGCGGTGGCCGCGGCCCTGCTGGAGGCGCGCGGCGACCTGCTGGTCGTGAGCGGCCTGGGAGCGCCCACCTGGGACGTGGCGGCGGCCGGTGACTATCCACTGACCTTCCCGCTCTGGGGCGCCATGGGCGGGGCCGCCATGATGGGCCTCGGCCTGGCGCTGGCCCGGCCGGAGCGCCGCGTCCTGGTGGTGACCGGCGATGGTGAGATGCTGATGGGCTTGGGTTCGCTTGCAACGATCGGGGTCAAGCGGCCGGCAAACCTGGCGATCGTCGTGCTGGACAACGAGCGCTACGGCGAGACCGGCATGCAGGCGACCCACACGGCCGGCCCCGCGGACCTGGCGGCGGCGGCCAAGGCGCTCGGCTTTCCGGTGACGGGCACGGTCCACGAACAGGCGGAGCTCGAAGCGGCCATTCCCGAGATCCGCGGCACCACTGGACCGGTCTTCTACGACATCAAGGTGCGCGCCGAGGACCTGCCGCTGGTCATGCCGCCCAAGGACGGGATCCTGCTGAAGGACCGCTTCCGCGCCGCCCTTCTAGGCAAGGAGGCCGGGATATGACCGAGCGCGCCGACGTGGTGATCGCAGGCGGCGGCGTAATGGGCTGCGCCGTCGCCTATTTCCTGGCCGCCGATCCGGACTTCGACGGCACGGTCCTGGTCGTCGAGCGCGACTGGTCCTATGCCGTCGCCACCACGCCACGCTCCTGGGGCGGCATCCGCCAGCAGTTCTCGACGCCCGAGAACGTGCGCATGGGACTCTTCGGCATCGAGTTCGTGCGCCAAGCGGCGGAGACCCTGGCGGTCGGCGACGACAAGCCGGATCTGGCGTTCCGCGAACGGGGCTACCTGTTCCTGGCGAGCGCGGCGGGCCTGCCGGTGCTCGAGGCCAACGTCCGTCTTCAGCGGGGCTTGGGCGCGGAGGTGACCCTGCTCTCCCCGGCGGAGATCGCCGGGCGCTGCCCCTGGCTCAACGTCGAGGGCCTGGCGGGCGCCGGCTACGGCCCGCGCAACGAGGGCTGGCTCGACCCCGCCAGCCTGATGCAGGCCTTCCGGCGCAAGGCCCGGGACCTGGGCGCCGAGATCATCGAGGACGAGGTGGTCGGCGTGACCGTGGACCGCGGCCGCGTGGCCGGCGTCGCCCTGAAGAGGCGCGGCCCGGTCGCTTGCGGCACCCTGGTGAACGCCGCCGGACCGCAGGCCGGGGCGCTGGCGCGCCTGGCCGGCGTGGCGCTGCCCGTGGTGCCGCGCAAGCGCATGACCTACGTCTTCGACTGCCGCGAGGACCTGGGGGAAGCGCCGCTCACCATCGACGTGACCGGCGTCGCCTTCCGGCCCGAGGGGCGGCAGTACCTGGCCATCGTCTCTCCGCCCGCCGAGCGGGACCCCGACACCGAGGACCTGGAGCCCGAGTACGAGCTTTTCGAGGAGACGATCTGGCCGGCGCTCGCCGCCCGCGTGCCGGCCTTCGAGGCAATCAAGCTGACTAACGCCTGGGCCGGGCTCTACGACTACAACAGCTTCGACCAGAACGCGATCATCGGGCCGCACCCCGAGCTCGGCGGCCTGCTGTTCTGCAACGGCTTCAGCGGCCACGGCCTGCAGCAGGCCCCGGCCGCCGGCCGCGCCGTTGCCGAGCTCATCGTTCACGGTATGTACCGCAGCCTCGACCTGACCGCCCTGGGCTATCAGCGGATCTCCGAAGACCGTCCGTTGAAGGAGGCAAATGTTGTCTAAACCCGCGGTAGACGCGACAAGAACATCAAGCGAACGTGTCCGTTGCGTCATTTGCGTACATACGATACTGCGGCGCGAGATCAATTTCGGCGGCGAAGCAAACGACGGGATCGAAATTCCATGACCAAGACGATCGACTACTACCTTTCGCTGATATCGCCCTGGACCTACCTGGGCAGCGCGCGGCTCGAGGAGATAGCAAAGGCTCACGGCGCCCAGGTGCGGGTCAAGCCGGTCGATTACGGCACGATCTTCCCGAAGACCGGCGGCCTGCCGCTGGCCAAGCGGGCGCCGGAGCGCCAGGCCTACCGCCTGGTCGAGCTGCAGCGTTGGAGCAAGGCGCTCGGCTTGCCCCTGACCCTGCATCCCAAGTTCTTCCCGGCGGTCGAGCAGCTGGCCGCCTGCACGGTGCTGGCGGCGGCCGAGACCGACGGCGCGCCGCTGAAGCTGGCGCACGCCATCCTGCGCGCCGTCTGGGTCGAGGAGCGCAACATCGCGGATGCCGCCACCCTCGAGACGATCGCCGACGCGACCGGCCATTCCGGCATCAACCTGATGGCCCGGGCCTGCGAGCCGGAAACGCTCGAAAGCTACAAGGCGCTCACCGAGGAGGCGCTGGAGCGCGGCGTCTTCGGCGCCCCGACCTACGTCTACGACGGCGAGCTGTTCTGGGGCCAGGACAGGCTGGATCTGCTGGACAAGGCGCTGGCGGACTCCTGAACGCCGGACCGCCCCGTCACTTCAGGAACTTCACCCGGAATTCCTCGTCGAAGTACTTGTCGCCGATCTTGAGCGCGTGGCGCTCGAGGCCGTAGGCCTCGAAGCCCATCTTCTCGTAGAAACGCCTGGCCCGCTCGTTGTCCGTGATGATCGAAAGCAAGAGCTGCTCGACCCGGCCGCGGGCATGCTCCACCACGCTCTCGACGATCGCCTCGGCCAGGCCGGTGCCGCGCGCCGCCGGCTTCACGTACATGCCCCAAAGGATCCCCTTGTGCCTGATCTTCGGGTTCTTCAAGGAGTGGAAGCCGACGAAGCCGCACAGCTCGCCGTCCCCGAAGCCGCCGAACACCGCGTATTGGCGCAGGCGCTGCGCATAGGCGTCGAGCGGCAGGTCAGCCGAGCTCTCGTAGGTCGACTGGAAGGCCTCCGGGAAATGCTCGAGCGCCTCCAGCCGCAGCGCGCGGAACGCTTGTGCGTCGTCCGCCGTGAGCCGCCTCACCGTGATTTCCATGGCTCCCTCCCCTGCGAGAAACCGGCAGACGATCATATCGCGCGAATGGCCCGTCTGTCGCGGTCGAATCTCGGCCGGGCCTAGCCCGCGGCCAGTTCGGCGACAGCGCTCTCGAAGGCCTCGCTGTGGCGGTCGACCTGGGCCTCGGTCGTGGCCGGCGAGGTCAGCATCATATTGTGGAAGGGCGTGACCAGGACGCCGCGGTTGAGGCAGTAGAGGTGCAGCAGCCGCTCGAGCTCCGGATCGCAACCGGCCCGGACCTGCTTGGCGTTCTTCCAGGGTGTCGGGTTGATGCCGTATTCGACCCGGGCACCCATGCGCGTGACGTGCCAGGGCAGGTCGTGGCGCGCGATCGCGCCGTCGATGCCTTCTTCCAGGCGGACGGCCATGGCGAACATATGCTCGTAGCCCTGCTCGGTGATGACCTGCTCGAACATGACCCGCATGGCCCGCACCGATAGGGCGTTGGCCGAGAGCGTGCCGCCGACCCCGGTGCTGAAGTCGCCGAGCTCCTCGAAACGCCGGTCGATGCGCTCTGCCAACTCGGCGGTGAAGCCATAGACCGCGGCTGGGATGCCGCCGGCGATCGGCTTGCCCAGCGTCAGCATGTCCGGCTCCAGCCCGGAGGCCCCGGTGTAGCCCGCCGGCCCGCTCGAAAGGGTGTGGGTCTCGTCGATGATCAACAGCGTGCCGTGGCGCCGGGTGGTCCCGCGCAGGCCGTCGTGAAAGCCCGGATCGGGCAGCACCATGCCGCAGTTGGTAAGCGCCGGCTCCGCCAGCACGCAGGCGACGTCGCCCGCGGCGAGCGCCCGGTCGAGCTGCTCCAGGTCGTTGAAATCGACCACCCGGGTCGTGGTCTCGGGATCCTCGACGACGCCGATGCTGGCCGGCCGCCGGATCATGCCGTTGCCATTCAGATCGACCAGGGTCTCGCCCAGCGTGCCGTGGTAGCAGCCGTCGAACACCAGGATCTTGGGGCGGCCGGTGAGCTCGCGGGCGAAGCGGCAGGCGAAGCGGTTGGCGTCGGTCGCGGTCAGCGCCAGGCTCCAGACAGGCAGGCCGAAGCGCTGGGCGAGCTCCGCGCCGAGCCAGACGCTGTCCTCGGTCGGCAGCATTGTGGTGATCCCCTGCCCGGCCGTCCGGGTCACCAGCTCGACGAAGGGCGCGGGCGAGTGGCCGAACATCGCGCCGGTGTCGCCCAGGCAGAAATCGGCATACTCGTGGCCGTCGACATCGACCACCGTGGCGCCCAACGCGCGCTCGGCGAAGACGGTAAAGGGGCTCTGCCATTCGCGCATCCAGGTGAGCGGCGTGCCGGCGAGCAGATGCGCCTTGGCCCGCTCGGAAAGCGCCCGCGACTTCGGGCGCTCGGCGGCGAAGCGTTCGACCTCGCGCGCCATCAGCGCCGCAATGGCTGCCCGCTCGATCTCTCGCATGGTCCCCTCCTCCACGACCGGCGGAATTCGCAGTGTCGCGCAAGGCGGGCGTCCGGCGCAAGCCGGCGCACGGCGCGGTTCGGCCGTCGGTTCAGGCCACGGCCGGTTCCCTCGGGATCGCCCGGCGGAGAGCCTCGGCGAATCGAATGAGCCATGTCAATGCACCGACTACGCAGATCGCCTAGGCTAAATCGCTTTGCGACGGGGCCCCGGGCGGAGGTCTTTCTGCTGTGTCCCGAGGCGAAACCTACAACGAGAATTCCCGTCGCATCGCCCTAGAGCTGCGCGGGGGGCAAGCAAGAGGAGTCCGACAATGGGCCAACAACAGTTTCCCTGCCACATACGCTGTCTCGAAGGCGCAGACGTCAGCGGCGCCTGGGAAGGCCTCGCAACCGCTGCGCAGATCAGCGTTCCTTACACCTGCAAGCTGTCTGGCAAGCGTGAATTGCTACTACTGCTCAGCGACGACTGCGCCAAGCGGCTGGCCGACCGCTTCCGGCCTTTGGGCGAGCCCGATAGCCTGAAGATGCTCGCCGCCCTCGCTTCGGCGGAGCTTTGCGAATGCGACGTGGCCACCCTCCTGCAGAAGGAAGATGGCGAGACCAGGCGCGAGCTTCAGCGGCTGCATCGTCTCGGGCTTCTGAAACACCGCCAGATCGAGGGAATGAACTATTACATCCTGGCGAACGAAGCGCTGAGCGACCTGCTGAAGCAGGGGCCGACACCGGCCGGTTTCGACTGAGGCCTACGCGCTGCAAAGGCCTGGACCCGCTTGCCTCCGGCTGTCTCCTCACCTGAGGAAGAGTTCGCCGTCAAGGCCGAGTTCGTTACCTGCCGGTGCGATGCTATCCCGGCCGAACGCTGCCTCGTAGCATGCGTTCGGCCGGGATCGCGTATAAGGGTTCGGACAGTTAGCCGCAGGTATAAAGGCCGCCGGCTTTCTGCCGGACCGCGTCGTAATCCTTGAAGATCTGCACGACCTTCGCGGCGGTTTCACCGGTCTCGGCGATCTCGTCCCAGAACCTGCTGGCCGCCTCCTCCACCGCTTTCCACTCGCTGGCGGGGATCGACTCAACCTTCAGCTTCTTGCCCTTGGCGCGAAGCTTGGCCTCACCGCCAAAGTACCACTGGTTGCGGTAGAAGTGGCCGCTCTCGATGCCAGAGAGGACAATCTGCTTGAGGTGAGAGGGCAGATCGGCCCAACGTTTCTCGTTGACGAACCACGATCCGATCCACGCACCCGAGATGTTGTTGGTCAGGAAATAGTCGGTCACGTCGGCCCAGCCAACCTCGTAGTCCTCGGTGATGCCGGACCAAGCCATGCCGTCGAGCTCGCCCGTCTGAACGGCCACTTCCGCATCCTCGTACGGGATCTGGACCGGCACGACGCCGAATTGCGCCAGGAACCGGCCGGCCGTCGGGAACGTGTAGAGCCGAAGTCCGTTCAGGTCTTCCAGTTTGGTGATCCGCTTCTTGGTGTTGAAGTTGCACGGATCCTGACCCGCCGCCGACAGCCATACGACGCCGCCGGCCTTCTTGTAGGCCTCCGACCAGATCTCCGCGAAGCCGTACTGGCGGAACAGGACCGGCACGTCGAGCGCGTGCCGCGTCGCCATCGGGAAGTAGCCGCCGAAGACCGAGATATCCACAGGCGCCGCCATCGAATCGTCGTCCGAATGGACAGCGTCGATGGTGCCCTTCTGCATGGACCGGAACAGCTCGCCCGTCGGGACCAGCTGGTCGGCATAGAAGAGCTCGATCTGCAACTCGCCCTTCGCCGCCGTGTTTATGGCATCGATGGCCGGCTTGGTGACGTGCTGCCCGAGTGCCGACCCGGCGTAGGTCTGAAAACGCCACTTGATAGGCGCCTGGGCGTGGACGGCGGGCGCAGCAAGCGTCGTCGCGCCCGCAGCGGCAGCCGCAACACCAGCCTTTGTCAAGAATTCTCGTCTGTTGCTCTTGGTCATCTCTCTCTCCCTTCTGCTGTCGTGAACAAAACCAACCCGATTGGTCACCGTCGGCCCCCGTGGAACAGGAGCATTGTTCGTCATCGGTTTCCAGCAAACCTCCTGTGTTCGTTCATCGAAACTATTTTCCGTAGTGCCAGTTAGGCAGCCACAAGGCCAGATCTGGGAAGGCCATCGTGATACCCAGCCCCAAGCACATCACCAGCACGAATGGGATGATCGATCTATAGATGTCACCCAGTGAAATCTCCGGCGGCGCCATGGCGCGCATCAGGAACAGGTTGTATCCGAAGGGTGGCGTCATGTAGGCGATCTGGCAGGTGATCGTATAAAGAACGCCGTACCAGATCAGGTCGAACCCGAGAGCTCCGACCAGCGGCACATAGAGCGGCGCGACGATGACCAGCATGGCCGTGTCGTCCAGAAACATGCCCATCACGATGTAGGAAATCTGCATCATGATCAGAATTTCCCACGGGCTCAGTCCCAACCGGCCGACGAACAAGCTCTCGATCGACTTTACCGCCCCGAGCCCGTCGAACACCGCCCCGAAACACAGCGCTGCCAGAATGATCCACATGAACATGCAGGTCACCGACAGTGTCTTGCGGAGCGTTTCCTCCATGACCTGCTTGTTCAGCCGACCTTTCACCAGCGCGGCCAGCGTGGCGGTGGCAGCCCCCACGGCGGAACTTTCGACCAGGCTCGTGACTCCCATGAGAAACAGGCCCGTCATCGAAAAGAAGATCAGAAGCGGCAGGATGCCCGCCCGCAGCAGGGCGAACTTTCGGCTCCAGGGAATGTTGCGCTCCGCTTCGGAGAGCGGCGGACCGAGTTTCGGTTGAAGACGGCAGCGGACAGCGATGTAGAGAACAAACAGGCCGGCCATCATGAGCCCCGGGAACACGCCGGCCAGCCACAATTGGCCGACCGGCTGACGGGCGATCATGCCGTAGAGCACGAGAACGACGCTGGGCGGAACAAGGATGCCGAGCGAACTGCCGGCCTGGATGACGCCCGTCACCATCACCTTGTCGTAGTTCCGCCGGAGCAGCTCCGGCAGCGCGATGGTCGCGCCGATGGCCATGCCGGCAACCGAAAGGCCGTTCATCGCCGAAATGATCACCATCAGGCCGATGGTTCCGATCGCCAGACCGCCGTGGACAGGCCCCATCCAGACATGAAACATCTCATAGAGATCGTCCGCGATGCGGGACTCCGACATGATGTAGCCCATGTAGATGAACATCGGCAGGGTCATCAGCGGATACCATTTCATCAACTTCATGGCGGCGCTGAATGCCAGCTCCGCGCCGCCGTCGCCCCATAACAGGAATGCTGCCATTGCCGCGACGAAGCCAATTGCGCCGAAGACGCGCTGCCCGGTCAAAAGCAAGCCCATCATGCCGAGGAACATGACGAGTGCGATCATGTCGTAACTCATGACAGCGGCTCTCCCCTGGCCGCGGCCAGGTCCTTGAAGAACTGTGCGATCGCCTGCAGCAGCATCAAGACGATGCCGAAGGTCATGGTGACTTTGACGGGCCACATGTAGGGCCGCCACGACGAATAACTGCGCTCGCCGTATTCGAGTGCGTAGTAGGTGCTGGAGAGGCTGCCGTAGAGCAGCAGGACTAGGTATCCAACCAGGAACAGCGACGTGAAGACGTCCCACTTGCTCTGGGTGCGTTCCGACCAACGGCCGTACAGCAAATCCATGCGTACATGGCCATTGAGTTGAATCGAGTAGGCGCCGCCCAGCAGGAAGTAGGCGGCCATCAGAAACTGAGCGAACTCCAACGTCCAGAGGGCGGGCACGAAGAAGGTCTTCGAAACCGAAGAGTAGAACAGCACGCCCATCATGGCGAAGATCATGTAGATCGTCGCCCGGCCGATGAGCCAGTTCAGCCTCTCAACCCTTCGAACGTAGCTTTTTACCCAGTTCGGCATTGGATCCCTCTCGTATCACAGGGGTTCCGCGCGGTAAGGGCTGACGGCCCCAAGCAGACACCAAGAAATCTCTTTCCCTGTTTCTCTCCCCATTCGTTGTTCAGTGAAGCACAGAATGAGAGGTTGTAATACCGGTCATTGGTTGTTCTCAGGTTCCAACAAGCATCCCATTGTCGACGAACAGGGTTTCGCCATTGACGAAGCTCGCATCGCTGCTCGCCAGAAACAGCGCCACGTTGGCTACTTCTTCGGGCTCGCAAATTCGTCCCTGAAGACGGCAGAGATCCTCTTCCGACACATCCACGCCATAGCCGCGCAACTCTTTCAGTTCGCGAATGCCGTGGTCGGTTCTGATGAATCCGGGACACACCGCGTTGCAACGAATGCCGCGGTCGCGGTATTCCGTTGCGATCGCGCGCGTAAACATGTGACAGGCGCCCTTGCTCGTACAGTAGAGCACCTCCATCGGCGTCCCTGCGACAGCCGAAATCGACGAGGTGTTCACGATCGAACCACCATCGTTGCTCAACATGGAGGGGAGAACCGCACGCGTCATAAGATACATGGATTTGACGTTGACGTTCATCATCCAGTCCCACTCGAGTTCGGTGGTCTCCAGGAAGGGCTTGATGATCACCGTGCCCGCGTGATTGAAGAGAACGTCGATGCGGTTTTCGAATCGCTTGTTCACCTCGGCGATTGCCGCCTGCACGTCATCGGCCGAAGAGACATCCGCTCTGACAAAGAATGCGGTTCCGTTGTTATGGCGTATTGCATCGGCTCTTGCCGCGCCGGCTTCTTCCTGCACATCGATGATCGCAACGTTCGCTCCTTCGCGGGCAAAGATCTCCGACGCGGCACCGCCCACGCCGGCCGCACCGCCGGAGATCACAGCGTTCTTGCCCTCAAGCCGTCCGTTCGACATGGATTTTCTCCTGTTGGACAATCGATCACGTTTCTAGCTTCGCTTGCTTGCCTCGACAGCCGGACTTCATGGCTCCCTTTCGCATCGGCACGGAGAGGATGACGAACACGACGAGGCCCAATCCGCCGGCGAGGGGCGCGGGACCGGACAGTTCGAGGCGTAGGGGCCGGGAAGACCGGCAGAATCACCGTCCGGGGGTCCGTCTGTTCTTACCGCGCCATGGCGATTCGTCCGTTAATGGATCGACCCCGACCGTTTCGTCAGGTTCCTTCTCTTCGGCATCGTGGACAATGTTTCCACAACATCAGCAAACGAGACAACTCCCCTATATGGCAAGCGCCATTACTCTCATTGGGGTATGGCAAATACCCCTAAGGGAGTAGAAGGTCGTCCATTGCTCCGACTTTGGCGGGCAGCCCCACCCTGATTTTCGCACGCCATAAGCGAGACCCCCGCGTATGCTTTTGGTGACAGCCAAGTCGCCGAGAACTTGATCCGCCATTCCATCACTCGACCGCTTTCCTGTATTGAGCCAAAGAGCATGTCTGGTAATGTTGTTGCATGAAGCAAAGAATGCTGGCCAAGGATAGACTCAGCGCCAAGAACTTGGTGCAAGGTGCGAGGTCCGGGTTTGATTGGTATCACCAGATCGGAGACATAATCGCGAATAGCGATCTCCCAACTCTACCTGAGATTTTGGTGACTTCGATCAAGAACGTCATTGAATTCGAGCACGCGGTTATTTTCGGTTATCCGGTGGGCAGTAGACCGGTATTCCTCTATGACGGTTTCAGCAGCGCGCACAAGAAGTCCTCGGTGGCGCCCTATCTGAACGGCAGCTATCTGGTCGATCCGTTCTTCGATGCCTGCGTGAAGCAGATCGAACCTGCGCTCTATCGGATGCGGGATCTTGCGCCGGACGATTTCTACGCAAATGTCGGTGCTCATCCGGGCTATGTTTCTCCCTGCATCTCGCACGAACCTGGGTATCTATCCGAAGAAATAGGCTTCTTCGCACGCAACGAATACGGTACCTACATTGTCCTCTCATTGATGCGGCCGCACGATGCGCCGCCATTCAGCTCGGCGGAGTTTGCGTGGCTGGTGCGCATCGAGCCGGTCGTCCGTTCGACCCTGGCCCATCATTGGCGCGAACTGGGCTCGAAAGAGGTCTCCGAACCGAGCGGCGCCTGTCTCAGCAGTTTCGTGGAAGGCACATTCAGAACTTTCGGAGACCCGGTCCTGACCTCTCGCGAACAGGACGTTGCACGTCTAATCCTTCGAGGCCACTCGTCTGAATCTATTGCTCGACACCTCGGAATCACGACGGCGACGGTCAAGATACATAGACGCAATCTATATGCGAAATTGAATATATCGTCGCTATCAGAGCTTTTCGCGCTTTTTATCGACGTCCTCTCGACCGCGTCACCGGTCGAGAATGGCGCCGGGCGGTAAAGCAGAATAGCAAAGACGGTTCCCGATGTCGGTGACGAATTGAAAGAGAGAGGACCGCTCCGATTGACGGTCGAGAATAACTCGTTCGTCCGCTTATCTGTAGTACAAGCCGGCAGAGGGCGATACCGTATCTGGAACTGGCGGGCCCGGCAGAGCGGTGCGGGGGTTGATCTTTTTCCAGACATTTCCCAGGCCAGGAACCGAACGCGATGCGCTTCGCGACAACGCGGATGCGCACGAAAGAGGAGGCACAATGAACGGCAAGCTTGATCTGGAGACCCTGAAGCGCCTGGTCGAGGCCGGCGAGATCGACACCGTGGTGGTGGCCATGACCGACATGCAGGGCCGCCTCTTGGGCAAGCGCGTCGCCGCCCGTTTTTTCCTCGACAGCGTCGTCGAAGAGACCCAAGGCTGCGACTACCTGCTGACCGTCGACATGGAGATGGAGCCGGTGCCTGGCTACGAAGCAGCCTCCTGGGCGCTCGGCTACGGCGACTTCGTGTTCAAGCCGGACATGAATACGCTGAGACGCATCCCCTGGCTCGAGGGTACCGCGCTGGTGCTCTGCGACGTGCTCGACCACCACACGCACGAGGACCTGCCCCACTCGCCGCGCGCGATCCTCAGGAAACAGCTGAAGCGCCTGGCCGACAAGGGCTGGAAGGCCTACATGGCCTCGGAGCTCGAGTTCTATGTGATCGACGAGCCCTACGACGTGGCGCGCGAGAAGGACTACAAGGGCCTCAAGCACGCCGGCTGGTACATCGAGGACTACCACGTCTTCCAGACCACCAAGGAAGAGCCGCTGATCCGCGCCATCCGCAACGGCATGGAGAACTGCGGCATCCCGGTCGAGGTCTCCAAGGGCGAATGGGGGCCCGGTCAGGAGGAGATCAATCTGCGCTATGCAGAGGCGCTCGAGATGGCCGACCGTCACGTGATCTACAAGAACGGCGCCAAGGAGATCGCGCATCTGCAGGGCAAGGCCATCACCTTCATGGCCAAGCTGGCCTACGACCTGGCCGGCAGCTCCTGCCACCTGCACTCCTCGCTGTGGGACGCGGCCAAGGAAAAGCCGCTTTTCGCCGACAAGGCGGCCGAGCACGGCATGTCCAAGCTCTTCCGGCACTACCTGGCCGGACAGCTTGCCTGCGCGCCGGCCATGACCTATTTCTTCGCGCCCACCATTAACTCCTACAAGCGCTTCCAGGCCGGCTCCTTCGCGCCGACCAAATCGGCCTGGAGCATGGACAACCGTACCGCCGGCTTCCGCATCCTTGGCCCCGGCGCCGGCACGCGGGTCGAGTGCCGGATTCCGGGCGCCGATTGCAATCCCTACCTGGCCTTCGCGGTG
The DNA here is from genome assembly GCA_029859805.1 of Rhodospirillales bacterium. GTDB lineage: Bacteria > Pseudomonadota > Alphaproteobacteria > Kiloniellales > JAKSDN01 > CAMYKD01. The sequence continues at coordinate 14,962 of JAOUCL010000003.1, forward strand.
ACCCTGGCCGCCGGGCTGCACGGCATCGAGCAGGAGCTCGACCCCGGCCCGGCTTACGAGGGCAACCTTTACGAGGGCGAGGACGTGCCGGACGTGCCCAAGACCTTGAGGGCCGCGCTCCGGGCGCTCGACGAGTCCGAGGTCATGCGCGAGGCGCTGGGCGACCAGGTGGTCGAGCACTACCTGCACGCCGGCCGGTGGGAGCAGCAGGAGTACGACCGCCGAGTCACCGACTGGGAGGTGATCCGCAACTTCGAGCGGGCGTGAGGCGGCTTTCCCAGCCCGCGCTGATGACCGCGGAGGGAAGAGCGAATGCCCCAGAAGCATAAGCAGGCCATCGGCGGCGTCCGATACGGCAAACCCCGCAAGACGTACCTCGCGAAGCGCGGCCTCCGAGGCTATGCCGGCGTCTGGTCGCTCTGGGCGCTGGGGGTCGGGGCGGCCGTCTCCGGCGATTTCTTTGGTTGGCATTTCGGCCTGGAGGTCGGCGGGTTCGGCGGCCTGCTTATCGCCAGCGTCATCGTCGCCGTCATGTACCTGGGCCTGTGCTGCTCGGTCGCCGAGATGTCGGCCGCCTTGCCCTACGCAGGCGGCGCCTATGCCTTCGCCCGCGCGGCCATGGGGCCCTGGGGCGGCTTCCTCGCGGGCATCAGCCAGACCGTGGCCTTCGTGCTGCTCCCGGCGGTCATTGTGGTCGGGATCGGCGGTTATCTGGGAGCGATCTTCGACACGCCCGACTCCTTCGCGCCGATCTGGTGGCTGGCCACCTACGCGATCTTCGTCGGGCTCAATATCTGGGGCGCGAAGATCGCCTTCAGGGCCGCGGTGGTCCTGACCCTGGCCGCGCTGGCGATTCTGGCGATCTTCGCGGTCGGCGCCGTTCCGCACTTCTCCTGGGACATGGCGCTGGACATCGCGCCGGACACCGTGGGCGGCAGTTCCTTCCTGCCGGGGGGCGTCTGGGGCATCGCCGCCGCTCTGCCCTTTGCGATCTGGTTCTACCTGGCCGTCGACCAGATGCCGCTGGCTGCCGAGGATGCGCAGGATCCTGGAAGGGACATACCGAGAGGCATCCTGCTGGGGTTCGCGACCTTGACCGTCACGGGCATGCTGGTTCTCTTCCTCGCCGCCGGCATGGCGCCGGGCGTGGCACGGCTGGCCGGGTCCAAGGAACCCCTGTTCCTCGGTTTCCAGACGATTTTCGGTGCGGGCCTCGACGTCAAGGTCCTGGCGCTGATCCTCCTGGCCGCTCCTGTCGCCAGCTTCCACGCGATCGTCTTCGCCTACGGCCGGAACATCTATGCGCTCTCGCGGGCGGGCTACTTCCCGCGCTGGCTGTCGATCACCCACGACAAGCACAAGACCCCGCATTTCGCGCTCATCGCGGGCGCGACGATCGGCTACGTGGCGTCCGCCTTGATCTATTTCTCGGAGGCGATTTTCGGAACCCCGCTCGTGGGGGCGGTGCTGCTCAACATGGCGGTCTTCGGCGCGGTGATCTCCTATGCCATGCAGGCAATGTCCTTCGTCATGCTGCGCCAGCAGCTGCCCGACATGGCGCGGCCCTTCCGCAGCCCGCTGGGCGAGCCCGGCGCCTGGGCCGCCCTGATCATCGCCCTCGTCACCTTCGTCTTCCTGTTCGCCGAGCCGGCCTACAGGCCGGGAGCGATCGGCTGCGCGATCTGGTACGCGCTGGCGCTGATCTACTTCGCGGTCCATGGCCGCAAGGCCCTGGTGCTCGCACCGGAGGAGGTCGCCGCCCTCGAAGCCTACGCGGCACCGCCAGGCAAGGCCATGGACGCGCAGGGCTGAGCTGCCGCCCCGTGCTGCGCTACCGCGGCCAGGTTTTTCGCGCCGCCTCCCACCAAGCGCGCCAAGCCGCCGGATCGAAGCCGAAGCGCTCACCTGTCAAGGCCGTAAGCGCGCCGACCAGATCGCCGAGGAGCCAAGGCGGATCACCGGGGCGCTCCAGGCGGTCGATCAGGGCGTCGAGGGTCTCCCGGTCGTCCTGGCCGATCTCGCCCGCCGCCCAGATCGCAGCCGGCGCGGTCTCGAAATACTTCTCGCTCCGGTTGGCCGGCGCGGTCCAGGGTTCGGCGATCAGCTCGGCCGGCACGCGGCCCTCGCCCGCCAGCGCCATGCCCCACAATAGGGTCCAACGGGCGAGCTGTTTGGCAGTTGCGACCGTTGCCCCGCCGATCAGGGAGACCGTCATATCGGGAACGGACGCCGACAGCCGCTCGGCGAAGAACCCCGGTGGCGGCCCGGCCAGCGCGGTGCGATAGACCAGGTCGCGCAGCACCCGGCCGTGACCCCCGTAGCTCGCGGGGTCGACCAGCGCGCCGTCGAGCTCGGCCCCCATGGCCACCCAGTCACCCGGAGCGGGCGCCCGGCCGGGAAATCCTTCGAGCGGTTCCGGCTTCGTCGCAGGCGCCTCGACCGGTGCCGGCGGCGCCGGGCCCCACAGGATGCCGCGTCCGTCGCTGCCGGCGCCGGCAACGTAGGGCCGCCCGCCGTAGAGCGCGACCGCGTGCGGCGTACCGCCCTCGAGACGAAAGCGCGCCTTCCACCGGCGGCCGTCCGGGCTGTACCACAGCAGGCCGCCCGTGCTTTCCGCGCTGACCGTCCATAGCCCGCCCGGTCCGGCGGCCAGCCCGCGCGGCCGCCAGCCGCGGCGTGCTTCGGACACGCGCTCGCTCGCCACGCCGTCGCTACGCCAGACGGCCGCGCCGCCGGCCGTGGCAACCAGGCCGTAGAGCCGGCCGTCGCGCACGACGGGCCCCTCGACCGCCTGGCCCTTCGGCCAGCCCGGCAGGTCCTCGACGGTCTGGCCGTCGAAGCACACCAGACGCCGTCCCGCGGGGTCACGCAGCCCACCCACGAGGCTCCCGCCTAGACCGGCCAGTGTCGTGATCCGGCTGACCCGGCGGTCGGGCGTGGGATGGTCGTAGGCCGGCCGCCAAGTCACGCCGCCATCTTCCGAGACCTGCAGCCCGGCGCGCCACGCCGAGGTCGCAGCGACCAGCCGGCCGTCGAGCCCGGCGAGCGCGTGGGTGTGGAAGGCCCGGGCGCTTGGGATCACGCCGCTGCGCCAGCGCGCGCCGTCGGTCACCGCGAAGCGTCCCCAGCCGAGGCTGAAGCGCGAGTCCTCGTAGGGCCAGTAGAGCAGCCCGCCAAAGACCACCGGCAGGCCGGCGTCCTGGCTGAACAGATGGCGCTCGTAGCGCAGAGCGCCATCCCCCGGATCGTAGCTGTAGATCTCCGCGCTGTTGTGGTTGACGCCCTTGACGCTGTTCGTGAGCCAGAGCCGACCGCCGTAGCCGATCAGATTTGAGACGACCGGCCAGGGCCCGAGGCGCGCCAGAATCGGCAAGGCCTCCTGGGCATGAGCGGGCGCGGCTGCCGTCCAGAGCAAAGCGGCCGCCAACAGCCTCCCGACAGCCCTGCACCGCCGCCTATCACGCTCGCCCCCGTTACCGCTCATCGGCCCTCGGCTTCCCTTGCCCGCTCTTCGCGCATTCTATTCCTTGCGCGCCGCCCGTGGAGCCTCCTTAATTGCCGTTCTTGTGGAGGAGAGAGGACCATGAGCTTCGAGGGCAAGACGGCGGTCGTGACCGGAGCGGGTGGCGGCATGGGCCTCAACGTCGCCCGCGATCTGCGCGCAGCGGGCGCAAACGTCGCGCTGATCGACCTGAAGGAGCGGCCCGAGGGCCTGGACGACGGCCCCGGGCGGGCGCTCTACCTGCAGGGCGATGTCGGCGACGATGACTTCGTCAAGGAGGCGGTCGAGCGGACTTTTGCCGAGACCGGACGGCTCGACTACCTGGTCAACGCCGCCGGCGTGCTCTGGTTCGGCCGCGACAGGTCGATGGTCGAGACCGAGCTGGAGGTCTGGGACGAGGTGCTCAGGATCAACCTCCGCTCCATGGTGCACACCGCGCGCCACGCCGTGCCGCTGATGCAGCGGAGCGGCGGCGGCGCCATGGTCCACGTCGCCTCGATCCAGGCGCTGCGGGGCGACGACAGACCCCAGGACGCCTACCAGGCCTCCAAGGCGGCGATCGTCTCGCTGTCCAAGTCGCTGGCCGTGCAGTTCGCCGCCGACGGCATCCGGTCCAACGCGCTGCTGCCCGGCGGCACTTACTCACCGATGCAGGAGCGCTGGGACCAAGACCCGGCCATGAAGCAGGCCGCGGCCGACGGCGTGCCGCTGGGACGCGTCGGAACCACCCAGGACATGGCCGACGCGATCCTCTTCCTGCTTTCGGACAAGGCCGCCTTCATCACGGGCACCGAGCTGATCGTCGACGGCGGGCGCACGGCGCTGCCGTAGAGGCGAGTCAACGGCCCAGATCGGCAAGCTCGGCGGCCAGCCGGCGCGCCACCGTGCGCCAGTCGTGGCGCGCCGCAACTACGTCGCGCAGGGCCTGCTTGTGACGGCCGCCCAGGTCGAACGCGCCCGCCGTTTTCTCCGCGATCTCGGCGACCTTGCGGGCCGGGTCGATGGAGAGCTTCATCAGGTCCGCATGCTCCGGCGGCAGGGCGCCGGCCACCGCGTCGATGCTGGCCGCCATGCCCGCGAAGTAGGTGCCGAGCGGGAAGCTGCCCGAGGCGAGCGCCTCGAGAAAAACCAGGGGTCCGGCCTCGGCCACCACCGAGGGGAAAACCGCCGCATCGCAGCACGGGAAGAGATGCTTGAGCTCGCCGTGGGTCAGGTAGCCGGTGAAGATCACGCGCTCGGACCGAACGGTCCGCCGGGCGGCCTCGAAATAGCCATCCAGCTCGCCGCGCTCCTCCAGGCCTGAGAAGAAGAGACGAAGGTGCTCGAAGGGTGCGGGCCGGCCTTCCAGCACGCTGCCCCAGTCGGCGATGGCACGGGCGAGCCCAGCCGCGCCCTCCTCGAGCGCCCAGAGCAGGGCCTCGAGGACCTCGCGCAGCGGGCCGTGCCCGACCACGACCAGGCGCGCGCGCGGATGCTTGCTAAGGATCAAAGGAAGCGCCGCGACGATGCTCTGCGGGCCCTTGGCGGCGATCAGCCGGCCGACATAGAGCAGCAGCTCGTCGCGGCGCCAGTCGATCCGCGCCAAGCTCTGCTCGAGGCCGGCGTCGGGGCGCTTCCATTCATAGCCCCGTACGGCCTGGAGGGCAGCCACGAGCTCCCCCCGCGCCATGTCCGGTCGGAGGCTCGCGCGGAGCCGCTCCGCCGCCTCGGGGCGCCTGCCGCGCTCCAGGCCCGCCAGGGCCTTTTCCAGGGTTCGGAGTCGGGCGCCGCGATCCTCCCTGCCGACCGGCGCGAAGGCCGCGGTGTCGACACCGAGCGGTAGGTCTCGGAGCTTCTTCTCGAGGCCCGGCAGCGCCGGGAAGGTCTCGCGCACCCGCCGGCGCATCTCCTCGCCGATGACGATCAACCGGTCCGCCGCCGCCAAGGCGCTCTCGGCCAGGGCGTGGAAGCGCGGGTCCTTCTTGACCGCGTACTCGATCGCGCTGCCGTGCGGCATGACGGCGTAGGGCACGCCGGTGGCCGCATGCACCCGCTCGGCCACGACCGACATGAGCACCGCGTGGTTGGCGTGAAGGACGGAGACGCCGGCCTCGCGCACGACCCGCTCGACCACAACCACGTTTCGCCCCAGGTAGTCCTCGATCGCCGCGTCCGGCAGGTCGATCATGGGCAGCGCCCGCGCGAACTCCTCGTACTTGTCGCCGACGTAGACCGGCAGGGTGTCGCCGAGGCGCGGCTTGTGCAGGACGCAGCGACCCTCGTAGGGCGTCTTGCGCTCGAACAGCGTGGTCACCCCGCCGTCCGGCTCGTAGGCGTAGGCCGCGGCGATGAAGTCGTAGTGCTCGGGATGGGGCTCCTGGCAGACCAGGTGCACGGCCTCCCCCTCGCGGCAGAGCGCCCGCACCATCTCGCGGGTCCAGAGGTTGCTGCCGGAGCCTTCGAGCAGATAGCCGTGCAGGATGCAGATCACCGGGATGTTGCCTCGTCCGTCATGACGGCGGTATCCGACCTTAGCGACTCGGGGCGCAGAGGCAATGCCGCCGCAGTGTTCGGCAGTACACCGTCCCAGGTCTCGGGCCCGAACAGTCCCATGACCGTGGTCATGTTGGCCGCGCTCGTGGCCCTGCGCAAGGCGGCCGCGCCGACCTGCGCGAGCCAGTTCCGTTCTCTTGTCTGGACGACCCTGCCTTCGGGCTGCCGGTTCCATGCAGCTCGTTGTCGCCGCTGTCTCGGGCACGATATTCCCGGTTAACTGATCCAGATAGACAAATAGTTGAATAAGACTAGCTATAATAGCGCTTACAGTTAAGTTTTTCGAAAGACCTGAGGAATAATAAGGCCAGATTCCACACGCGGTCATCGACAGACCAAGGAACCACCATCATGAGCGACAAGAAAGCAAACGCCGCAGTAAGCCGGCGAAAATTCATCGCGGCGGCGGGCGGTACGGCGGCGCTCGGTGCGAGCGCGGCCGCCGCGCCAAGGGCAGCTCGCGCCGCTGGAACGGCACACAAACCTCATTATGGAATGCTGATCGACCTGCGACGGTGCATCGGCTGCCACGCCTGCAGCGTGTCCTGCAAGGCGGAATTCGATGTGCCCTTGGGCGCGACGCGCTCCTGGGTGGAGTACATTGAAAAGGGCGACTACCCGGACGTCAGCCGGCAATTCCTGCCGCGGCTGTGCAACCACTGCTCCAAGCCGCAATGCGTCGACGTCTGTCCCACCGGGGCGACCTGGAAGCGCGAGGAGGACGGCATCGTCGTGGTCGACGCGGATATCTGCATCGGCTGCAAGTACTGCATCCTGGCCTGTCCCTACGACGCCCGGTTCACCAATCCGATAACCGGGACCGCGGACAAGTGCGATTTCTGTCAGCACCGCGTGTCACAGGGGCTGGTGCCGTCCTGCGTCAACGCCTGTATCGGCGAGGCGCGGATCTTCGGCGACCTCAATGATCCGCAAAGCGAGATCTCGAAGTTGATTGCCCGCAACCCGGTCACCGTCCTGAGACAGGAGATGGGGACCGAGCCGAACGTGTTCTACATCGATGCGGACCATACGGACCCCAACGGCGCCACGAACAACGGCCAGTACGTGCGGGTCGATACCCACCGGCAGCACGCGGAAAGGAGATAGCCATGCAACAGGAACTGATGTGGGGGCTGCCTGTCGTCTTGTACCTGTTTCTGGCGGGCGTCGGCGCCGGGGCGTTGACCGTCAGCGCGTCGATCTTTCTCCGTGGCGGCGACGTGGCCCGCGGCCTGCATGTCGACACCGCGCGTTACGGTGCGTTTCTCGCACCTGTGCCGATCATGATCGGCTGCGGTTTGCTGGTTTTCGAGCTGGGCTCGTTCGAGACCGGCCACTGGTTCAAATGGCTGAACCTGTACAAGGTCATAAACCTTTCGCCGATGTCGATCGGCACGTGGTTGCTGTCCGTGACGGTCGTGGTCAGCGTGGTTTATGCCTACACGTTCCTGCGCGACGCACCGGGTCTGCCGAATGAAATGCGCTATCCGCTCCGCCGGAAACTGTCCTGGCTCGCCGTGCCTCTGGGAATCGCTACGGCGGTCTACACCGGGATCCTCCTGGGCGCGATGCCGTCGCGGCCGTTCTGGAACTCGCCCATCGTGGCGCTCCTGTTCCTGGTATCCGCGTTATCCACCGGAATCGCCGGCACCCTGTTGATCCGGGCGCTCTTCCACGCGTCCAATCCCGACCCCGAGACCGGGAAGAATTTCTCTCGGAGCGGCTACCTGTTGACGGCGGCGGATGTCCTGCTGATCGGTTTCGAACTGATGATCATCTTCCTGTTCATCATGTACGCGCACCTGACCATCGGCAGCGTCAAGGAGGCCGTGTCGGTCATCCTGTTCGGCGGCGACCTCGCACCGCTGTTCTGGTTGGGCGTTGTGGTGATCGGCCTGCTGATCCCCGCGCTCGTCGAATCGATCTACATCGTTCCCAAGCTCCTCTACCACCGGGATTTCTCCGTTCCCCGGGGCGTCGAGGTTGTCGTGCCGGCCGTGATCCTCGTGGGCGGCTTCATGCTGCGCTACGTGGTGGTTGTCGCCGGGCAGATCACTGGGCCGGTCGGAATCTGAGGAGGATACAATGGTTAGTCGCCGCAACTTTCTGAAACTGGGCACAGCCGCCGCCGGCGCTTCGACCGCGCTTGCCGGAACCAGCGCCCTGACAGCAGCGAAACCCGTGACGATCACGGGGGGCAAGGATTACTCGCCCCGGACCGGCAAGGAGCGCCAAGCCATTCCCAGCGCTTGCTGGCAATGCGTCAGCCGTTGTCCGATCATCGGGTACGTCGAGGACGGCCGGCTGGTGAAGATCGAAGGCCAACCCAGCTCGATCCGGACCGATGGCAAGATCTGCGCCAAGGCGCAGGCCGGGATCAACCAAGCCTACGACCCGGACCGCATCCTCTATCCCCTCAGGCGCGTCGGCGAGCGCGGCGAAGGCAAGTGGAAGCGGATCTCCTGGGACGAGGCGCTGGGCGAACTCGCCGGGCGCCTGAAGAAGCTCCGCGACGATGGGCACCCGGAGAAGTTCATGTTCCACTACGGGCGCATGAAGGCCAGCTCCAGCAAGCTCATCAAGAGCGTGTTCCTGGCCAACTACGGCACCAAGACGATCGGCAACCACACCAGCATCTGCGAGGGCGCCAAGTGGACCGCGCAGGAGCTGACCTGGGGCAAGCACTACGACAACTGGGACTTCGACCACGCGAAGTACATCCTGAACTTCGGATCGAACTGCCTCGAGGCGCACACCAACCACACTTCGGTGGCGCAGCGCCTGATCAAGGCCCTGGCCGACCGCCGGGTCAAGATGGTGACCTTCGACGTCAGGCTGTCCAACACGGCGGCCAAGTCGAGCCGGTGGGTGCCCGTCAAGCCGGGCACCGACCGGGCCGTGGCCCTCGCCATGTGCAACGTGATCATGAGCGAGGACCTCTACCGCGGCGAAGGCGAGGCCTTCCTCAGGTTCTGCAAGGCCACGCCGGACATGAACGCCACGACCGCGGACAAGGTCGCGGCGCTGAAACGGCACCTCGCCCAGTACACGCCCGAATGGGCGCAAGAGATGAGCGGGGTCGACGCCGAGCTCATCCGCAACATCGCCCGCGAGTTTGCAAACACCAAGCCGGCTTGCCTGGTCACCTACCGGGGGGCCGTCGCCCATTTCCACGGCGGTGAGACCGAGCGCGCGATGCAGATGCTGGCCGCAATCACGGGCAACATCGACAATCCGGGTGGCCGGTGCCGGGCCGTCGGCGCCAAGTGGAAGTATCCGAAGGGGCCGAAGAACAAGCCCAAGGCGAAGAAGCTGAAGATTCTCGATGGCGCCAAGGGACAGGCGGTCCTGCCGACCCATCACATGAACCATCAAGTCTTCAACATGATCAAGGACGGCAGCGCCGGCAGGCCCGAGGTCTATATGTGGTACTGCTATGCGCCGGTGTATTCCAACGGCGACTGCCAGGCGAACATCGAGGTCCTGAAGGACGAGTCGCTCATCCCCTTCACGGTCTGCGTCAACCCGTACTACGACGAATCCGCGGCGCTCGCCGACCTAATCCTGCCGGACACGCCATACCTCGAGCGATGGGATTGGGAGGATATGGTCTCGCCGAAACAGGTGCCCGAGTATTACCTGCGCCAGCCGCTCATCAAACCCCTGGGCGAGGCGAGAAACTTCGGCGACGTATGCTGCGAGCTGGCGGACCGGATGGGCTTCCCGCTCGGCATCAGCTCAATGGAGGAGTTCGTCAAGCTGTCCTGCGAGAAGACACAGGCCGTGAAAGCTGCCGGCGGCTTCGAGTACATGCGCACGCACGGCGTCTGGCACGATCCCAAGGCCAAGCCCAAGTACTACTCCTACCTGAAGGAGGTCAAGGCGGAGGCCCTGGCGAAGGACGGCGTGATCCTGGACGAGGCCACGGGCGTGTACTGGAACTGGAAGAAGTCCAAGGCCAAGAGCGCCGAGGAGGCCTTGGCCAAGGGCTACACCCACACCAAGAACGCCTATAAGGGCTATGTCGGACAGCTGATCGACGGCACGGTCTATGCCGGCTTCAAGCCCGACAAGGTGAACAAGTCGGGCTACTTCGAGCTCCACTCCGGCATCATGGAGGACAAGGGCCTGGCGCCACTGCCCGGCTACGTGGTCGACCCCGACCACAAGGCCATGAGTGCGGACGAATTCATCCTCACCACCTTCAAGGTCAACGTCCAGACCCACTCGCGCACGCAGAACTGCAAGTGGCTGAGCGAGATCTATCACGACAATCCGGCCTGGATTAACCCCGAGTCGGCGGCGGCCAAGGGCATCGAGGACGGGGACCGGATCAAGGTCAAGTCCAAGATCGGCGAGATCGAGACCACGGCGCGCGTAACGCCGGCCGTGGCCCCGGGCGTGATCGCCATCTCAATGCACTGCGGGCACTGGGAGTACGGCCGCTATGCCTCGGACAAGGCTTCGCCGTTTGGCGCCGAGAACGATCTGGAATATCGGCGCAAATGGTGGAAGAGCAACGGCGGACACCCCAACTGGGTCATCCCCAACGACCCGGATCCGATCAGCGGTCAGCAACGCTGGATGGACACCGTGGTCACCGTGAGCAGAGTCGCGGCCGCATGACGCAAGTCGGGGGGCTCGGCCCCGGCCACCGGCCGGACGAGGCGGCCAGGACAGCCATGGAGCGCAGTAACGTCTATGGCTTCCTGGCCGCTGTATATCGGAGCGAGCCGACGGCGGCACTGTTGGGCCGGATGAAGTCTCCCGACTTCCTGGATGCCCTCGGCGCGGCGGGAGTCGCCCTCGAGCAGGATCTCCTCGGTCTCCCGGAGGCGGAGCTGCTCGAGAAACTGGCTGTCGAGTACACCCGGCTGTTCATCGGCCCGGGCAGCCATATCCCGCCCTATTCCAGCGTCCATCTCGGCGGCGAAGGGGCCTCGCTATGGGGCGCTTCGACGGCCTGGGTCAAGCGGTTCATCGAGGCCGCCGGTTTCGAATACCGCCCCGACTATCACGACCTGCCTGACCACGTGAGCGTCGCGCTCGAGTTCATGCAGGAGATCACCGCGCGGGAAGCTTGCGCCTTGGACGAGCCGGACGCGGACGAGGCGGGGAGACTGCTAAGCATCGAGGAGGAGTTTGTCCGCGAGCACCTCGCCGCATGGCTGCCCGGATTTTGCGACAATGTCGTGGACCAGGCGAGGCTGCCGTTCTACGGCGAGATGGCGAAACTAACCAAGGCTTTCGTCGAATCCGAGCTGGAGTCCACGACTCCTCTCTCGTGATCGAGTGCCCTCCGGCGCGCGTCCCGGCTGGCCAAGGTCCGCGAAACACTTCGAGCGGCACATCGACACCCTTTGTCGTGCGGTCGAGCTGGCGTAAGATCCCGCCTGACCAATGCACGTCAGAGGAACCATGACCGGATCCCTGCTGCGCCGTGCGGCGCTCGCCCTCCAGATTCTCGTTCTTGGCACGTCCGTGGCCTATGCCGACTGCGGCGACCAGCCGGAGCCGAAGGTCGATTGGACCAAGTGCCAAAAACAGCGCAAGATGCTGAGCGGACAGGACCTGCGCAACGGCCGGTTTGAAAAGACCGATTTCAGTTTCACCGACCTGTCGAAGGCGCGGCTGGCCGGGGCCGTTCTGGTCCGCGCGAACCTGACGGGCTCCAGCTTGTCCGGAGCGGACCTGAGGCGCGCGGACTTGACGAAGGCGATGGGTTCCCGCGCCATTTTCGAGGGTGCGAACCTGACCCAAGCGGTCTTGGCGAAGGCGGAACTCAACCGGGCCACATTTTCCCGAGCCAATCTGCTCGACGCCGATCTGTCGAAGGCCGAACTGGGCCGCGCGCACCTGACCTTGGCCAAGCTGGACGGAACGGACCTGAGCTATGCCTACCTCGCTCGCGCCGATTTGGGCGGCGCCAGTCTTGTCGGGACGAACTTGACCGGGGCCTACATGTACCTGACCCGCCTTACGGGTATCGATCTCTCGCAAGCGATCGGCCTCACCCAGCAGCAGCTCGACCTCGCCTGCGGCGACGAGGGCACCAAGCTGCCGGCCGGCCTCGAACGCCCGGGGTCCTGGCCCTGCGACGCGGAGGAGGACTGACCGGCCTTCGCCGAACCCGACCAGGAGACGCCCGTGCCCAGACCCTGCCCGACAAGGAAACGGCTTCGGTGAGCCCGGGCCAGACCTGCGGCGAGGCGCTGGTGCGCCTGCTCGAGGACTACGGTGTCGACACCGTGTTCGGCGTTCCGGGGGTCCATACCCTCGCGCTCTACCGCGGGCTCGCCGGCAGCGGCATCCGCCACGTCCTGCCGCGTCACGAACAGGGCGCCGGCTTCATGGCCGACGGCTACGCGCGGCTGTCCGGCCGGCCGGGGGTTTGCTTCGTGATCACCGGACCCGGTGTGACCAACGCCGCGACGCCCCTAGGCCAGGCCTATTCGGACTCGGTGCCGGTCCTGCTGATCTCCAGCGTCAACGCGACCCGGACGCTGGGCAAGGGCTGGGGTGAACTGCACGAGATCCGCGACCAGCGAGGGGTGACAACGCCGCTCACGGCGCTCAGCGCCACGGCGCTTTCGCCAGGCGACGTGCCGGATCTCTTGGCGCGGGCCTTCGCGGTCTTCGCCAGCGCCCGGCCGCGGCCGGTGCACATCGAGATTCCCACCGACGTGCTCGCCGCGCCGGCGACCGGCGAGTGGAATCCGCGCCGCCCGCCACCGCGCCCGGCCCCGGCGACCGACCGGATCGCCGAGTCCGCGGCCCTCCTCGCGGCGGCCGAGCGCCCCTTGATCCTGGTAGGCGGCGGTGCTCTGGAGGCCGGAAGCGCCGTCGCGGCAATCGCCGAGACGCTGAGCGCTCCGGTGGTCACGAGCTTCGCGGCCAAGGGCCTGGTCCCGGACTCGCACCCGCTCTCGCTGGGCAGCACCTTGTGGCTCGAGGCGACCAAGGCCTGCCTGGCCGAGGCCGACGTGGTCCTGGCGCTGGGCACCGAGCTGGCGGCCACCGACAGCCTGGCCAAGTCCCTGGCTATTCCCGGCAGGCTGATCCGCGTCGACATCGATCCCGCCAAGCTGGTCGATCGTCATCCGGCCGAGATCGCGATCCTGGCCGACGCGGCGGCCAGCGCCGAGGCCATCGCGGGCGGTCTTCCAAGCCGCTCCAGTCCCGGCTGGCGCGGGACGGCCAAGGAGCGTGTCGCCGAGGCGCGCAGGGCAAACCTGGACGCTGCCAGGCCCCTGCAACTGGCCCACCTGAAGGTGCTCCGGACGCTGCGTGCGGCCTTGCCGGACGAGGCCGTCGTGACGGCGGACATGACGCAGCTCGCCTATACCGGCAATTGCTTCTTCCCCGTCGAGCAGCCGCGCGGCTGGATCTACCCGGCGGGCTACGGGACGCTCGGATTCGCGCTGCCCGTCGCCATCGGCGCCAAGCTCGCGGCGCCAGGGCGCCCTGCCGTGGCCCTGGTCGGCGACGCGGGCTTTCTCTACACGGTCCAGGAGCTGGCCACGGCGGTCGAGCTCGGGCTGCCGATCGTCGTCCTGCTGTGGAACAACGAGGCGCTCGGCCAGATCCGCGACGACATGCTGGCCAAGGGCATCCCCGAGGTCGGCGTCATCCAGAGGAACCCGGATTTCCTCATGCTCGCACAAGCCTTCGGCTGCCACGCGGCACGCCCGCAGACCCTGGAGGCTCTGGGACCGGAGCTCGCGGCGGCGCTCGGCCGCGACGGCCCGACCGTAATCGAGGTCCGGCACGACCTGGTAGGCCTGCGCTAGCATTTCGCCGCCGAGCGGCGCTAATATCCGCAGCTTCGCAGACCGCATTCCGCAACGCTGGGCCAGGGGATCCTTCGTCATGAGCAAGAGCTACGACGCCGTCATCGTGGGGGCGGGCATCATCGGGGCCTGCACGGCCTACGAGCTGTCCAAGAAGGGCTACCGCACCCTCAACATCGACAAGCTGCCGGCGGCGGGCTACGGCTCGACGGGCAATTCCTGCGCCATCATCCGCACCCACTATTCGACCTACGACGGCTGCGCACTCGCCTACGAGGGCTTCTTCTACTGGGAGGACTGGGCGAACTACATCGGCGTCGAGGACGAGAGCGGCCTGGCCAAGTTCTATAACACCGGCTGCTTCGTCATGAAGACCGAGCTCAACGATCACCTGCGGCCGATCTGCCGGAACATGGATGCGCTCGGCATCCCCTGGGAGGACTGGGACCTGGAAACGCTCAAGGCGAAGATGCCGATCTACGACCTGCACAGCTTCGCCCCGGTCAAGCGGCCCGACGATCCGGACTTCGGCAAGACCTCGGGCGAGATGATGGCGGGCGCCGTGTTCTTCTTCAAGGCGGGCTACATCAGCGACCCGCAGCTGGCGACCCACAACGTCCAGCGTGCGGCCGAAGCCAAGGGCGCCACGTTCCTGTTCAACAGCGAGATCGTCGAGATCCGGCAGCAGGACGGCCGGGTCGCCGGCGTGACCCTCGAGGGCGGCGAAGAGGTCGACGCACCGATCGTGGTCAACGTCGCGGGACCGCACTCCTACCTGATCAACCGCATGGCGGGCGTCGAGGAGGGCATGAACATCAAGACCAGGGCGCTGCGCCAGGAGGTCGCCCACTGCCCCTCCCCCAGGGGCTTCGACTTCGAGAAAGACGGCTTCGTGACCTCCGACGGCGACATCGGTTGCTACTGCCGCCCGGAGACCGGCAACCACATCCTGATCGGCAGCGAGGACCCGGCCTGCGACGAGCGCGAATGGGTCGACCCGGACGACTACAACCGCGACTTCACCGACCAATGGCAGGCCCAGGCCTACCGCGTGGCGCAACGCATCCCGTCGCTCGGCATCCCCAGCCGCATGAAGGGGGTCGTGGACCTCTACGACGTCTCCGACGACTGGATCCCGATCTACGACAAGTCCGACCTCGCGGGCTTCTACATGGCGATCGGCACGAGCGGCAACCAGTTCAAGAACGCGCCCGTGGCCGGCGTCATGATGGCCGAGCTGATCGAGCGCTGCGAGGCGGGTCACGACCACGACAAGGACCCGCTGCAGCTCGAGCTGCGGCACATCGGGCGATCGATCGACGTTGGATTCTATTCGCGGCGACGCGAGATCAACAAGGAGAGCAGCTTCTCGGTGCTCGGATAATCGGCAAGGCGCCGGTCAGGGGCCGCGCCGGGCGCGTTTGAAGCCCTCGAAGTAGCGGGTCAGGGTCTCGGACAGGGCGCCGCGTTCTAGCATGATCTCGATCAGGTGGAAGCGGCCGCGCGTCGCCAGCGCCCGGTCGAGCGCGCTCTTGAGCTCGGCCCGGGTGGTGACGCGGTCGCCGATGCCGCCCAAGGCCCCGGCCATATCGGCGAAGTGCCAGTCGTCGAGGTCGTTGAACTTCGACTCGGGCTGGAAGACGCGCAGGATCTCCCAGCTTCTGTTGTTGAACAGCAGGACGATGGGGTCCCAGCCGTAGCGCCGGCAGTTGCCGAGCTCCCAGCCGGTCATCTGAAAGGCGCCGTCGCCGACCAGGACCAGCGGGCGCTCGCCCGTGGCCGCCTGGATGCCGAGGCCGGCCGGCACGCCGAAGCCCATGCCGGCGTAATAGCCCGGGGCGGCGAAGCGCGTCTGCTCGATGTCCATCGCGGTGAACAGGCAATCGCCGACATCGGCCGCTAGCGGCATGGCGCCGTGGCTGCGCAAGGTGTCGTTGACCAGGCGCGCGATATCGGTGGGCGTGATCGGCGCGTCGTCGGCCACCAGCCCGGAGGGATATTCGGTCGCCGAGGGGGCGGCGGCGGCCCTCGCCGTTTGCTGCGGTGCCCGCTCCAGCAGGGCCTCGACGAGCGCGTCGAGCGGGATGTTGGGATAGACGTGGTAGCCGGCGCGCACCTCGCGGCCGAGCGCCTGGATCGCGGCGCGCAGGTCGATCTGGTGCCGCGAGACGCCGAAATTGGTATCGCTGAGGATCACGCCGAGGAGCAGCAGGCCGTCGGAGCCCTCGATCAGGTCGGTGATCTCCGGCCGGCCCGCCACACCGAGATAGGTGCCGAGCGGCGGCGCCACCGTGCCGGCGAGCAGGCCGCGGCCCATGAAGCTGGTCACCACCGGCAGGCCGAGGCGGCGCGCCAGCTCTGCGACCTTGTCCTCGATGGCGTAGCGGCGGATCTCCACCCCGGCCATCAGCACCGGCGCGCGGGCCGCCTCGAGGCGCGCCAGGATCTCCGTGGCGCACTCGGCGAGCGCGTCCGGCGCGACCGGCGCGGGCGGGGTCCTCTCGACCGCGGCGCAGTCCGCGGTTACCCGGTCGCGCGGCAGCTCGAGATAGACCGGCATCGACTGGTCGAGCGCGCTGCGCAGCACGCGGGAGATTTCGGCGGGCGCGCGTTCCGGGTCGTCGAGGCGCGCCTGGTCGCAGGTGATCTCGCGGTAGACCCGGAACTGGGAGTCCAGCGTCTTGGCCTGGTGGTGCAGCAGCAGGCCGCTTGCGCGCTCCGCGCTGCCCGGCGCACCGGATATGACGACGACGGGCGAGCGTTCCGCATATGCCCCGGCGATGGCGTTGACCAGGTTGAAGGCACCGGCGCCGTAGGTGACCGCTGCTACGCCCAGCGAGCAGTTGTAGCGCGCCGCCGCGTCGGCCGCGAAGCCGACGCCGGGTTCGTGGGACAGGGTGTAGAGCGGCAGGATGCCGCTTTCCTCGACCACCTTGAAGAACGGCAGTGCGAAGTCGCCCGGGATGCCGAAGATCCCCTCCGCGCCGTGGTCCTTGAGCGCGGCAAGCAAGGCCTGCCCGAGTTCCATGGCGGCGGTTCTCCTTTTCGCTCGATCGGCCGGCTCCTCCCGGTGGCTCCCCCAACCACGACGGTACCACAGGGCATCCGGCGACCCCAGGAGCTTTGTGATCGGACATCGCCCGGGCGCGCGGACAATTACCGCCGCGGATTCTTCGGATCTATTTCAGGCTCAAGATGAAGGCGATGATGTCGTCGGTCTCCGCCTCGCTCAGCATCAGGTTCGGCATGTTCTGATGCCAGGTCCCCAGGAAGACGCGAAGGCTGATCGCGGTGATCGCCGGATCGTCGGCGACGTCCTGGAACGCCGGCGCGTCCGCCCAGGAGTCGCCCATGTCTTCGCTCTCTATGAAGTGGCAGGCGGCGCAGACGTCACGGGCTAGAGTGTGGCCCGCGTATCGGTCTCCCGGCAATGCCTGGGCTAGGGCGGGCAAGGCGCCCAGAAGAACTATGATAAGGGCGAAGCGAATCATATCGAACCTCGCAGTTTACACTTTGTATCGACACCCGGGATTGTCAATTGCCGGAGCCACGGATCCTCGGTCGGCGCGGCCCCCCGCGCGCCGCACCAAGCCCCTCCTTCGCCACGGCCGCAAAGGCCCGGTAGAGCCCCTCGGTCGCGCGGGACAGTCCGGCATAGGACAGCTTGTCCGGCGTGTCCTCGGCGGTGTGGTAATAGCGATAGCGATAGAAGGCGGTGTCCGTGACCATGAAGGCGCGGTAGCCGTTGACCCAGAACGAGCGATGGTCGCTCCAGCTCACGCCCGGGACGAGGCTGAAGGTCGCCACGTGCTCCAGCGGAAAGTCCGAGCGGGTGCGGAACGCCGCCGCGACATGATGCATGAGCCCGCGCGAGCGGAAATCGGACACGAAGGCCAGGAAGTTGCCCCGGCTCGGATAGAACAGCCGGAACAGCGGCGGATAGCGCTGGCTGCCCGGCGTGTCGCGGTAGCAGCCGATAGTCTCGAGCGCGACCATGAGACGGATGTCGTCGCCGCGTACCCGGGCGGCCCGCGCATAGACCATGCTGCCCTGGTCTCCGGACATGTAGAACGGCGGCTCCTCGTTGACGAAGGCCACGAAGCGGACGCTCATCGCCGGCGCCAAGCCGGCGAAGAGCCGCGACAGCTCCAGGAGCGCGGCGACGCCGCTGCCGTTGTCGTTGGCGCCGGGGCCGCCCATGATCGAATCGTAGTGCGCGCCCAGAAGCAGAACTCCTTCCCTCTGGGCGTTGCCGGGCCGCGTCACCTCCAGGTTCGCGCTGCGCACGCCATGGGCCTCGTAGACCTGCGGCGTGACCTCGTAGCCCTGGCCCCGCCAGGCCGCCTCGATGTAGCCGGCGGCGGCCGCCAGCGCCCGGGGCCGGAAGACGTTGCGCTCGCCGATGTCGCCGGCCAGCGCCTGGACATGAGCGCGCAACGCCCGCGCGTCGACCGCGCCCTCCACCGCCGTCATCGCCCCGCGCCCCCGCCCACCGTGGCCAGCGGCGCCCGGAACACCGCGGCGGCGGCAAGGTACAGTACGACGGCGATCCCGACGACCGCCGTGAAGCCCAGATGTATTGCCAGGATGGTCGCCAGGATCGCGCTCACCACCGAGGCGCAGCCGTTCACCCCCCAGGCCCAGGGCACGAGCGCCGGAACCCGTTCGGACACCCGCGAGAGGCCGATCGGGAAGGGCATGCCCATGAAGAACGCAAGCGGCGCGATCAGGGCGACGGATGCGACGACCCGCGCCGCCACGGGCCACGGCATCATCCAATCGAACAGCGCCGGCAACAGCGCGAGATAGAGCAGCGCGCCGGCGCCGATGGCCAGGACCGGAACATCGAGCGGCGCGAGCCGGGAGAGCAGCCGGCCGGCGGTTTCGCGCCGCCGCTCCAGCCGCCGGACGAAGCGCGGCGCGGCGCCGCTACCGAGCCCGGCGAAGACCAGGAAAGCGGAAAGCACCACGGCCACCGCAAGGAGAGGGTGGCCGAGAAACACGATAAAGCGCTGGATAAAGGCGATCTCGACAAACAGGAAGGCGAGTCCGAGGGTGAGAAAATAGACCAGAATCCGCGCCCGGTCCGGGTGCGGGACCGTTTTCCGCCGGCCGAGCCAGAGCGGCAGCAGGATGAGCACGGCACCGAGCGCCGAGGCCTGGACCAGCGTGGCAAAAAGGATCGGATAGCCCCACTCCAGCAGCGCCGCCCCGCCCTGCGCGCGCAGCTCCAGGAACTCCGGCAGGGCCCGCCACCTGAAGAAATCAAAGAAATAGGGCCGGTCGTCGCGGGTAACGGCAAGGTCGAACTTGTAGCGCTCAATGAACTCGGCGCGGCGCGGACCCGCCAGGGCCGCGGCGCCTTCGAAAAAGTGCCGCGCGTCCAGGACGTTGAAGCGATTGGCCTCGTCGGGTCTCATGCCGGGGTAATAGGCCAAGTCGAACGAGCGCTGCTCGGTGAAGCGGCGGATTTCGTCGATCTCCTGGGCGACCAGCGCGCCCTTCTTGACCAGCAGCGTCGTCGTGTTCCAGCCGCGGATCAGTGCCAGCCGCTCTTGCGGCACCGCGACGCCCTCGCGCTCGAGCGCCGCCAGCGCAGTCGCGAAGAGCTTCAGGCTGTCGCGCGGCGGCAACTTGAGCCATCGGGTGATGGCCAGAAACCCGCCGGCCTCTAAATGGCGCAAGTAGTCCCGGAACGCCTCTACCGTGTAGACGTAATTTTCGCTCAGGCTGTACACACCGGCGACCGAGGCGCCGAAGGAATCAAGCAGCGGAACCTGGATGAGGTCCCATAGGGCCTGACCACGTGCGACGAAACTGCGGGCCTCGGCCGCGTGCACCGTGACCTCCGGAAGATCGTAGAGACCGCCGGCGAAGGCCGCGTGCTCTCGCCGGACGAGTGCGATGAGCTCGGGGTTGATCTCGACGGCATCGATCCGCCTTGCACCATGATAGATGGCCTGGAGGACGTCGCCGCCGCCGCCGGCACCCAGAACCAGCACCGATGGGCCCTGCAGCAGGTGGTACGGCAGGGCCGCGGTCGTGTGATCGAGATAGCCGAGGGCGTCCAACCGGCCGTCGTACCTGGTGATAACGCTGAGCGCGTCGCCGTCCGTGAACACGCCGAGCTGCGGCGGCGGCTCGATCGCGCTGTCGAGGCTCAGACCCGGCGCATGCCGGAACGGGATGGTCGGGCTGCGGACCACCGTCAGCAGACCCAGCGGACTGGAGGAGTCCCCGACCACCTTGGCGCCCGGAACCTGCAACGCCATGCTCAGCCCCTTGTATTCGGAGAACCGCAAGGCGATCCAGGACTGCGGCACGAACGCCGGCAGAAGGACGGCCGCGGCGAGCAATCCAATGGCCGCAAAGCGCCTGCGGACGTCGTTGCTCGCAAAGCACACCAGCCCCCCCGCCGCGATCCCCAGGCCGGCGATCAGCCGCAGGCAGTCGGACGGCGGGACGAAGAACAGGACCGCCACGATGCCCAGCGCGCCTACGCCCGCACCCATCAGGTCGTAGCGGTAGATGCGGCCGATCTGCTCGCCGTAGCGCGCGAAGGCAAGGCCGATGCAATTCGCCCCGCAGAAGAAGGGAACCGTGAAAAGCAGATAGAGCATGAGGAGATGGAGCAGCTGCCCTGGGTTCCAGAGCACCTCGAGGGCGTTGAACGGTACCCGTTCGCCGAGCGCGAAGGCGGCCAAAGCCGAGACCCCGAACAGGGCCGCATTGACCGCGAACGCGGCCACGAAGCGCGGCTTGAGCCAGCCTTGGGCGAGCGCCAGGAAGCTGCCGCTCGCCCCGAAACCGAGCAGCGCGATGCTGATCACCATGTAGGCGAAATGATGCCACTGCACGATCGCGAAGAGCCGCATCAACAGCACCTCGTAGGCGAGGATCGCGGCGGAGACGACCGAGATGGCCGGCAGCATCACGGCGACCGGCGCGTGAAAGGAACGAAGGCGACAGGCAGCACCTGCCGTGTCTGGACCCGCCCATCCGCCAGCTTGTCCACAAGCATCAGCCATTGTGTGGCGAAGGGGCCACCGACCGGGATCACCATGCGGCCGCCCGGTTTCAGCTGCCCGACCAGTGGCGGCGGCACCTGGCTCGCCGCGGCGGTGACTACGATGCCGTCGTAGGGCCCGCATTCGGGCCAGCCGTAGTAGCCGTCGCCGGTCCGCGTGTCGACGCCGGCATGACCCAGATCCTCCAGTCGCTGGCCGGCGCTGCGGGCAAGCTCCGGTATGATCTCGATGGAACAGACCCGGCGCGCGAGCGGCGCCAGGACGGCGGCCTGGTAGCCGGAGCCGGTGCCGACCTCGAGCACCACGTCCTCCGGCCCGACGGCCAGAAGGTCGGTCATCAGCGCGACGATGAAGGGCTGCGAGATAGTCTGGCCATAGCCGATCGGCAACGGCCGGTCGTCATAGGCCTCGCCGCGCAAACGCTCCGGGACGAAGAGGTGGCGGGGCGTGCGGCCCATGACCTCGAGGACCCGCGGGTCGATCCGCCTGCGGCCGAGGGCCTTGACGGCGCTGAAGGCGTAGCGCTCGATGACCCTGATCATGTCAGCGCGCCGGGCGGCATGGCCGTCCTCGTCAAGCGCCCAGCCCGTCCCGGGCAGCAGGACCGCCAGGATAGCGCAGAGCGCCAGGGCTCGCCTCCACCGGTCCTCCAACATCGTCGTCCCGGCGAACTGGAGTGGTTCCGATCAACAGTATACCGCGGCCCGCGGTTTCGCGCATCGGCGCTATCAGAACCCGATGTAACGGCCTATCGACGGTCGCCTTTGCCGATCCGCAAGGCCCAGCTTCCCTTGGTTCGGCATGCAGCGCCTTGATCTGCCTCAAAGCCCCCAGACAGTTGGGTTGCGCTATCCCGCCCCACCGTTTGATGTAGATCATTGTTCTATTCCGGGACCAAGACATGCTTCTAACGCTCCGTCTTCCGGTTGGGAAACGGCGCTTCCAAATCGCTTCTAGATCGGCAATCGCATATGGTGTGGAGGGGTGTCATGGCACGGCGCACGAGTATAGGTTTGGCTATGGCGGCAGCGCTCTGCTCGCCCGTCTTCTTGTCGGCTCCGGCCGGGGCCGAGACATGCGTGGACTGCCACAACGGTATGACACCGGGGGTCGTCGCGGATTGGCAGGCAAGCCGGCACAGCGAGATGGCGATCGGCTGCGAGATGTGTCACGGCAGCGGCCACCAGTCGCCGGCCGATGTGGCGAAAGCAGACATGCCGACCCCGGAGACATGCGGCCAGTGCCACGAACCGCAGACCGAGCAGTACAAGCGCGGCAAGCACGCCTTCGCCTGGGCCGCCATGAGCGCGATGCCCACGACCCACGCCATGCCCAAGGTGCTGAGCGAGGGCCTCAAGGGCTGCGGCGGCTGCCACAAGATCGGGCTGCTGAGTCCCGAGCAGCTCGAGGCGGTCCGCGCCGAGACCGGCGGCTTCGGCACGGGCGCCTGCGACTCCTGCCACACGAGGCACACCTTCGCGAAGTCCGAGGCGCGCGAGCCCGAGGCCTGCCAGACCTGCCATATGGGCTTCGATCATCCGCAATGGGAAATGTACTCGGGCTCCAAGCACGGCGTGCGCCACACCCTCAAGCGCGCCGGCAAGCTGCCGCCGAGCGCCGCGGCGCCGACGTGCCAGACCTGCCACATGCAGGACGGCGATCACGAGGTGCGCACGCCCTGGGGCTTCTTGGCGGTGCGTTTGCCGCTGCCGGAGGACCCGCAGTGGAAGGCCGACCAGATCACCATCCTGCAGGCCCTCGGCGTGCTCGATCCCGAGGGCAATCCGACCCCCCGCCTCGACGTGGTCAAGGCGGCACAGGTCGCGCGGTTGACCCAGGAGGACTTCGACAGCGAGCGGGACAAACTGCTCGAGGCCTGCAGCCAGTGTCATTCGGCCAAGTTCGCCGAGGCGGAGATGGCCAGGGGCGACGAAACCATTCGCCAGGTCGACCACCTGCTGGCCGAGGCGATCCGCGAAATCGCCGCCCTCTACAAGGACGGTGTTCTCGAGAAACCCGAGAGCTACGCCTATGCCTTTCCCGACCTGCTGACATTTCACGACTCGCCGACACCGATCGAGAACCGGCTCTTCGTGATGCACCTCAAGCACCGCATGCGGGCGTTCCAGGGCGCCTTCCACGCCAACCCGGACTACGCCCTCTGGTATGGCTGGAGCGAGATGGTGCGGGATCTGGCCGACATTCGGGCGATGGCAAAGGAACTGCGAGCGCACATGTAGACGGAAGCCGGCCGAAAGTCGCCGGTTTCACGTCTTGCGGTGAACGGCGGAGGATCCATGGCCGTGGCGCCGGTTTTCATGGGCCTCGCCGTGCCGTTCCGCCGGCTTCATGCGAGGAGCGGCCCCTCGATTCTCGGGCGCGCACCGGTTGGCCTTGTGAAACGACGCCGGACTGATGCGAGGAACTAACTGACACCGGTGGAACGACCGGCAGCCCGAAGCCCCCGGCACCGGTGGATCTGGTCGCGGCGCCGGGCAGTCCGGCTGTGTTGATTCCACTTGCAATTTGGCGTGCAGAGTACCAATTTGGGCGCAACGGGTGCACATAACCCTGGCGAATTCTTGCTGCTGACTTCAGCCGAGCCGAGTTACTCCCAGATACTGTGAAGCCCCAATAATCGTGATGCCGCTTGGAACGGCCCGCATCAACTCGATACCTGGAAAGGAGTAGCTATGGCTACCGGAACAGTGAAATGGTTCAATTCGGTCAAGGGGTATGGATTCATTCAGCCGAGCGATGGATCGCGCGATGCGTTCGTCCATATTTCGGCCGTTGAACGTGCCGGACTGGACACCCTTCGCGAGGGCCAGAAGGTCGAGTACGACCTCGTGCCCGGACAGAACGGCAAGTCCTCCGCGGAAAATCTTGTCGCTTTGGACTAAATGCTTGCGATCGGCCGCCCTCGCGCCGGATATCTGAGGTCGATACCGGCGCCCGAGGGCGGACGAACCCGAGCCGGGCGATAGTATTAGGTTGCCTTTGGGGGCGTTCCCGGCGCTTGCCCGGTGCTCGTTATAGCCCGGCCGACACGTGTGTCGGTTGCGGAGCTGTTGCCTTTGCACTGACCGAAAGGACATTACATGGCCCGAAAGCCCAACTACAAATTCGAGCGTATGGAACGCGACAGAGCCAAAGCCGAAAAGAAGGCCGCGCGCGCCAAGGCCAAGGCGGAGAAGGCGGGCAAGACCGAGGGGGAAGTGGCCGAGGAGGCACCCGCCGAGGAAGATTCGGCGAGTTCTCAGTGAGCCCGCGTATCGCAACCTGACGAGAATCCTGACTGACGCGGTGTCCCGAAGAGGACGGCGCAGGACCGGTTCAAATGGGCGCATGCTCCGGTTCAGGCCGGACGCGCCAGATCCCATATCTTCGAAGAATCCCCAATACCGTAATATCCGGGGGCCTTCCACCCCGGCCCCGAAAACATGCTCCGGCATGTCCGCGCCGCATGTCCGGTCCGCCGCCGCGGGGTGTTGTGCGGGCCCGGCGGCGGGCCTAGAGTCGCGCGAGCGAGCGGGGCCATGGGAAGGATCCGACGGGCCATGAGCGACTCACTCAAATGCATCACGCCGGTCGACGGCAGCGTCTATGTCGAGCGGCCCCTGTCCGGCGCCGCCGAAGTCGAGGCGGCGGTGGACCGCGCCCGCGCGGCGCAGACCGCCTGGAAATACGTGCCGATCGCCGAGCGCCAGGCGCTGCTGACCAAGGCGGTCGACGCCTTCGTCGCCAGGAAGGCCGAGATCGCCGAGGAGATCTCCTGGCAGATGGGCCGGCCGGTCGGCCAGAGCCCCGGCGAGGTCGGCGGCTTCGAAGAGCGCGCGCGCTACATGATCGAGGCCGCGCCGAACGCGCTGGCCGACGTCGGGGTCGGTCCCAAGGAGGGTTTCACCCGTTTCATCCGGCGCGATCCGCTCGGTGTGGTCTTCGTCGTCGCACCTTGGAATTTCCCCTATCTGACCGCGGTCAACTCCATCGTTCCGGCGCTCATGGCCGGCAACGCGGTGATCCTCAAGCACTCGGCCCAGACGCCGCTCTGCGCCGAACGCTTCGCCGAGGCCTTCGAGACCGCGGGCCTGCCCAAGGGCATTTTTCAGCACCTGCACCTGGGCCACCGGGCGGCGCTCGACCTGATCGGCCACGAGGGCATCGACTTCGTCGCCTTCACCGGCTCGGTGCCGGCCGGCCACGCGGTGCAGGACGCCGCCGCCAAGCGCTTCATCGGTCTGGGCCTCGAGCTGGGCGGCAAGGACCCGGCCTACGTGCGCGCCGACGTGAAGCTCGACCACGCGGTCGAGAACGTGGTCGACGGCGCGTTCTTCAACGCCGGCCAGTCGTGCTGCGGCATCGAGCGGGTCTACGTCCACGAGGCGGTCTACGAACCCTTCGTCGAGGGCGTCGCGGAACTGGTCGGCACGTACGTGCTGGGCAACCCGCTCGAGGCCGGGACTACCCTGGGCCCCATGGTGCGCCTCGGCCGCCGACTTCGTGCGCGGCCAGATCGCCGAGGCGGTCGGGGCCGGCGCCAAGGCATTGGTCGACCCGGCCGGCTTCCCGGCCGACAAGCCGGGCACGCCCTACCTGGCGCCGCAGGTCCTGGTCGATGTCGACCATACGATGCGTGTCATGAGCGAGGAGTCCTTCGGCCCCGTCGTCGGCATCATGAAGGTCGCCTCCGACTTGGAGGCGGTGCGCCTGATGAACGACAGCGCCTTCGGCCTGACCGCCTCGATCTGGACCACCGACGAGCGGGCCGCGATCGAGATCGGCACACAGGTCGAGACCGGCACTTGGTTCATGAACCGCTGCGACTACCTGGACCCGGCGCTCGCCTGGACCGGAGTCAAGGACTCCGGCCGCGGCTGCACGCTTTCGGTCATTGGCTACGAACAGCTGACCCGCCCCAAGTCGTTCCATTTGAGAACCGCCGTCTGAAGGACCGCCGAGATGACCGCACAGACAGACGTTGATCCCGCGAGCTTGCGCGGCAGCTGGAACTACCCGACGACGATGCTGTTCGGCGCCGGACGCGTCCGGAACCTGGCGCGCGCCTGCAAGGGCCTCGGCATGAGCCGGCCGCTGCTGGTCACGGACCCGGGCCTGGCCGGCCTGCCCATGGTGCAGGACGCGGTCGCGGCCAACGAGGCCGAGGGCCTGCCGACCGGTCTGTTCAGCGAGGTCAAGCCCAACCCGGTGGGCCGCAACGTCGACGAGGGGGTCACCGCCTTCAAGGCCGGCGGCCACGACGGCGTGATCGCCTTCGGCGGCGGCAGCGCCCTGGACGCCGCCAAGGCGATCGCCTTCATGTCGGGACAGACCAAGTCGATCTGGGACTTCGAGGATGTCGGCGACAACTGGAAGGCCGCCGTCGAGGCCGGCATCGCGCCGATCGTCGCCGTGCCGACCACGGCGGGCACCGGCTCGGAGGTCGGCCGCGCCTCGGTCATCGTCGACGAGGGGTCGCACAGCAAGAAGATCATCTTCCACCCGAAGATGCTGCCCGGCGTCGTGATCTCCGACCCGGTTCTGACCGTCGGCCTGCCGCCGCACATGACGGCGGCGACCGGGATGGACGCGCTGGCCCACTGCCTCGAGGCCTACTGCGCACCGGGCTACCACCCCATGGCCGAGGGCATCGCCGTCGAGGGCATACGCCTGGTCAAGGACTGGCTGCCTGCGGCGGTCGCGGACGGGAGCAACCTGGCGGCGCGCGCCCACATGCTGGCCGCGGCCTCGATGGGCGCAACCGCCTTCCAGAAGGGCCTCGGCGCGATCCACTCCCTCTCGCACCCGGTGGGCGCGCTCTACGATACCCACCACGGGCTCACCAACGCGGTCTTCATGCCTTACGTGCTGGCCTACAACCGGGGGGCTATCGAGGACAGAATGGCACGGCTCGGCGCCTGGCTCGACCTGCCCGACCCCTCGTTCGGCGCGGTCATGGGCTGGGTCATGGGCCTGCGCGAGCAGTTGAAGATCCCGCACACCCTGAAGGAGATCGGGGTCGGTGACGACAAGCTCGACGAGATCTCGGAGATGGCCGCGGTCGACCCCACGGCGCCGACCAACCCGATCCCGGTCGGCGCGCCGGAGCTCAAGACCATCCTCGTCGCTGCGCTCGAGGGGCGCGTCGGCTGAGGACAGCAGCGGAGCGGTCCGGTGAAACGGAACTGGACGGCTCCGACGCTTCTGCTGCTGGCCGCTCTGGCGCTCAGCGCCTGCTCCCCGCAGCGCGGGTTGGAGGCCTGGGCACTGCTGGAAGATCTGGCGGCCGGTGCCGGACCGAGTCGCCTCAAGGAAAGCACGTCCGAACCGCGGCGCCAGGCGGTCGCCTACGAGATCGCCGGTCAGGGCTACCGGGGCGACCTCTACCGGCCGGCCGAGGGTCCGGGCGTACCCCTGGTGCTGGTGCCGGGCGCGGCCCCGGACGGCAAGGACGACCCGCGCCTGGTGGCGACCGCCAGGTCGCTGGCACGGGCCCGCTTCACGGTCCTGGTACCGGACATCGAGAACCTGCGCCGGCTCCACGTCAGCGCCGCCGACGCCCTGGAGATTGCCGCCGCGGTGCGTTACCTGGCTGCCCGGGACGGAACCGGCGACACCAGGGTGGGAATCGTTGCGATCTCCTACGCCGCCGGTCCGGCGATGATGGCCGCGCTCACGCCGCCGGCGCGCGACCTGGTGCGCTTCGTCGTGACGATCGGCGGCTATTTCGATCTCGAGGCCGTCGTCACCTTCTTCACCACCGGCCGCTACCGCGAGGCCCCAAGCGCGCCCTGGCAGTACAGGCGACCGAACGCCTATGGCAAGTGGGTGTTCCTGCGCAGCAACGCTTGGCGCCTGGAGGAGCCGCGCGACCGCGTGCTGCTCGACGCCATGGCGGCACGCAAGCTGAGGAACCTGGACGCCGACATCGCCGACCTCATCCCCCGGCTCGGCCGTGAGGGCCGCGCGGTCCATGCCCTGCTCGCCAACCGCGACCCCGATCGGGTGCCGGCCCTGATCGCCGCCCTGCCCGCCCCCGTCCGCGGCGAAATCGCGGCGCTCGACCTGAAACGGCACGATCTCGCGGCCTTCGAGGCCGACGTAATCCTGGTCCACGGCCGCGACGACCCGATCATCCCCGAGACGGAGAGCATGGCGCTGGCGGCCGCGTTGCCCGAGGGCCGGGCCCGCCTCTACCTGGCCGACAACCTGGCCCACGCCGACCTGGCCCCGGCCGGCCCAGGCGACAGCCTGGTATTGTGGCGTGCGGCCCTGCACCTGCTCGAACTGCGCGATGCTCTTCTGGCCGCGGGTAACGGGGAGAGCTGACGGCCCGTTCCCGCAAGCCCCCCGCTGATCCGGGCACACACGGAAGCAAAAAAATTTCCCGTATCCGGCCGGGAATGTTTTTTCCTGACCTTTCCGTTATCTTCCCGTTAACATTATGTCTATTTACGCACTATTAAGCGTTTTCTTATTGAATACTTATACGAACCGGCGATATTGATACATAGACAACCGGCGCCGTCGGAGACGCCGGACAGCAAGCGAGGTTGACGTCTGCCATGACCCTCTTCACCCACCCCGAATTCGACGACCATGCCGAAGTGGCCTTCTGCCGCGATCCCGAAAGCGGCCTGCAAGCAATCATCGCGATCCACAATCTGAACCGCGGCCCGGCCCTCGGCGGCTGCCGCATGTGGAGCTATGCCAACGAGGAGGAGGCGCTGACTGACGCGTTGCGCCTGGCGCGCGGCATGACCTACAAGTCGGCGCTCGCCGGCCTGCCCTACGGCGGCGGCAAGTCGGTCATCATCGGCGATCCGAAGACCGCTAAGAGCGAGGAGCTGTTCCGCGCCATGGGCCGCTTCGTCGAGTCGCTCGGCGGCCGCTACATCATCGCCGAGGACGTCGGCATCAGCGTGCCCGACATCGACATCATCGCCCAGGAGACCACGCACGTGTCCGGCGCCACCGCCGGCGGCGTGGGCGACCCCTCGCCGGGCACCGCCTACGGCGTCTACATGGGCATCCGCGCCGCGGTCAAATACAAGCTCGGCCGGGACGATCTCAAAGGCCTTACCGTGGCCGTCCAGGGTTTGGGCCATGTCGGCCGCTATCTCTGTCGCCGCCTGGCCGGCGCCGGCGCCGCTCTGATCGTCACGGACATCGACCGGAACGAGGTCGACGCGGTGGTCGACGAGCTGGGCGCCAAGGCGGTCGCGCCCGAAGAGATCTACGGCGTCGAGGCCGACGTCTATGCGCCCTGCGCGCTCGGCGCCACGATCGACGACGGCACGATCAAGGTGCTGCGCGCGCCGATTGTCGCCGGCGCGGCCAACAATCAGCTGGCCGAGCCGAGGCACGGCGCCGAGCTGCTGCGCCGCGGCGTGCTCTACGCGCCGGACTACGTGATCAATGCCGGCGGCGTCATCGTCATCAGTCACGAGGGACCGCGCTACGACAAGGCCGAGGCCTTCGCGCACATCGCCGGGATCCACGACACGCTGCTCGAGATCTTCCGGCGCGCGGACGCGACCGGCGCGCCCACCTCAGAGGCCGCCGACCGCCTGGCCGAAGAGCGTTTCAAGGGGGCCGGCCTGGCGACCTCCGCAGCGGCCTGAGCCATAGTTTCCGATAACCCCCGCTTCGCCCGGGCCCGATCGCGGCCCGGGCGTTTCCTTTCATCCACCGAAAGCGTAGGCGGCCATGGAGAGGCCGCCGGGGCCAAAGCTGCGGTGCAGGACGCGGCCCCCACCGCCGTCGGCCGCCGTGCCGGCGCCGAGCGCCACGAAGAGCGGCAGGACGTGCTCCTCTGTCGGGTGCGCCCGTTCGCCGGACGGCGCGCGACTCCGGTAGTCGACGAGGTCCTCGACCGCACCGGCTTGGACTCGTTCCGCCAGCCAGTCGTCGAAGGCCTGGGCCCAGTCCGGCACCCCGGCCTCTCCGTCCCGCCATTTCCGCAGATTGTGCACCGCCCCGCCGGAGCCCAGGATCAGCACGCCCTCGGCACGCAGCGGCGCCAGCGCCCGGCCCAGTGCCAGGTGGTCGGCGGAGCCGCCCCGGATCTGCACGCTGAGCTGGGTTACCGGAGTCTTGGCCTCGGGGTACATCAGCAGGAGCGGCACCCAGGCGCCATGGTCGAGTCCTCGTGTCTCGATCAGCGACGCCTCACGCCCGGCCCCGGCGAGCAGGGCGGCCGCGCGGCGCGCCAGGTCCGGCGCCCCCGGCGCGGGATAGCTGAGCTCGTAGAGCGCTTCCGGGAAGCCGTAGAAATCGTGGATCGTCTCGGGCGCCTCGGCCAGGCTGAGCGCCGGCCGGGCGTTCTCCCAATGCGCCGAGATGCAGAGCACGGCCTCGGGCCGACCGAGCTCGCGGCCCAGGTCCTCCAGGAAGCGCCGCGCCGGGATTTCCTCGAAGGGCAGGGTCGGCGCACCGTGGGAGACGAAGACACTGGGCAGCGTATCGAGCATCGTGGGTGCTTTCATCAGACGGGCGGCTGCAGGCTAGCCCCTGGAAGCGGCGGCGCGCAAGTCACCCGCGAACCGCGGAGTGTCGCCGTAGTACCTTCGAAAGGTACCGAACAAAGCGAGCCCGGTGGCATGGTCCGGGCCGAGCGCGCTGGCGGCGACGCACGGGCCGAATGAGCCGCGCCACCGTCTGAGCCGCGCCACCGCCTGAGCAGCGGCCGTCGGCCGACGGCCTTCGGGCTAGTGAGCCTTCGTGATCTGGCGTTGCAGCCGGCTTATGTCGCCGGACAGTTCGAACAGAAGCACGGTGAGCTTCTCGTGAATCTTGATCAGGGCGTCGACCTTGGCGGCGAGGCTCGAGGTTTCGTCGATCTCGACCGGCAGGTCGATTCCGCCGCCCGCCTCCTCGCCGGCCAGCAGCCAGACGACCGGCACGTCCAGCATCCCGGCGAGCATCGCCAGCTTGTTGGCGCGCGGCTCCGAGCGGTCCGCCTCCCAATGCGCGAGCGTCTTGGACGCGATGCCGACCCGCCGCGCCAACTGGGACGGTGAAAATCCCTTCGCCGATCTGGCGCGCTCGATTCGCTCGCCGAGCGTTGACTGTGTCATACCAGGACTCCGTTTATCGGTTCTCATCGACCGTCCGGATTGAACGGCCCGGATAGGCAAGCGCGCGCCCCGCTTGGCGACGCTCGGGCAGAGGCTTTGGGCCTGTCGTGGCGCCCCGCGCCGGACCGGCGCGGGGCCGGTCGATCCGGATCAGCGCGAGTAGAACTCGATGACCAGGTTGGGCTCCATCTGCACCGGGTAAGGCACATCGGCCAGCTTGGGCCCGCGTACGAAACGCGCCTTCATGTCCTTGAGCTGGACCTCGATGTAGGTCGGCAGGTCGCGCTCTGGCGATTCGATGGCGTCGAGCACCAGCGGCAGTTCGCGGCTCCTGGCCTTTACCTGGACCTCGTCACCGTCCTGGACCTGATAGGACGGGATGTTGACCCGCTTGCCGTTGACCGTGATGTGACCGTGGTTGACGAACTGGCGCGCGGCGAAGACCGTCGGCACGAATTTGGCGCGATAGACCACGGCGTCCAGGCGCCGCTCCAGGATCTCGATCAGCTTCTCGCCGGTGTCGCCGCGCCGCCGCACGGCTTCCTGGTAGTAGCGGCGGAACTGCTTTTCGCCGATGTTTCCGTAGTACCCCTTGAGCTTCTGCTTGGCGGCCAGCTGGGTGCCGAAGTCGGAGGGCTTGCGGCGGCGCTGGCCGTGCTGGCCAGGGCCGTACTCGCGCTTGTTGAAAGGGCTTTTCGGGCGGCCCCAGAGGTTCACCCCGAGGCGGCGGTTGATCTTGTACTTCGATTGGACGCGGTTGGACATGGCGCGCGCGGACTCCTTGGTTCCGGTTCTTGTCCCGGTAGTCCCGGCCCGCCAGGGAGATTCCCCGTGGCCGGGCGGGGTCGGAGGCTCGTCCTCCGCCCGCATTCCCGGGAATGGCTGCGCGCGGACTATACGAATCGCCCCGGAAATGTCAAACATCGTGGGTAGTGTCGAAACACGCGCCCCGGGAAAGATCATGGACGGGCTGCCGGACCACGCCAAGGGGCTGATGATCGTCGTGCTGGGGGCGCTGGTGCTGACCCCGGACACGCTCCTGATCCGCCTGATTGCGCTGGACCCCTGGACCGTGCTGGTGTGGCGTGGCTTGCTGCAGGCGCTGGGCCTGAGCGTCCTGGTCGTGTGCTTCTACGGCCGCGAGACGCCGGCTTGCGTCCGCGCGGTCGGCCCGCGCGGCTATGCCGCGGCCCTGTTGTTCGCGCTCGGCACCGTGCTGTTCATCGTGGCCCTCGCCCACACCTCGGTCGCCAACACGCTGATCATCGTAGCCTCCGCGCCATTCTTCGCCGCCTTGGCCAGCCGGGTCTTCCTGGGTGAACGGATCCCGCGTCGCACCTGGGCCGCGATCGTCGTGGCACTGGGCGGCATCTTCCTGCTCGCCTTCGAGAGCCTGGGCAGCGGCTCGCTTTGGGGCGACTTGGCCGCGCTCGGCGTCGCGATCACCATGGGCGGCAACTTCACCGTGCTGCGCCACGCCCGGGCCGTCAACATGATCCCAGCCATGGCGCTCGCCGGTCTGATCGTCGGCCTGGCCGCCCTTCTGGTCGCGGAGCCCGCCGTGCTGGACCGGACACAGCTCGTCTGGATGCTGGTCATGGGCCTCTTCGTCGTGCCGGTTTCCTTCGCGCTGCTCACGCTTGGGCCCCGCTACCTGCCGGCCCCCGAGGTCAGCCTGCTGCTGCTGCTCGAGACCGTGCTCGGCCCCTTCTGGGTCTGGCTCGCCCTCGGCGAGGCCCCGGGGCCCTGGGCGCTTATCGGCGGCGGCGTCGTGGTCGCGACATTGGCGGTCCACTCGGCCCTCGCCCTCGGCCGCAGGCGCGCGCCCGCCTGAGAGCGGCAACGGTCGCGCCTGGCGCAGCACCTGGATCGTGCGATAATGCGCGCGGTGAACAGAGCCAGAGCAGAGATCTACGGGAGCAACGCATGGAGAAGGTGATGGTGGTAACCGGCGGCAGCCGGGGGATCGGGGCCTCGATCGCGCGGTACGCGGGGCGCGCCGGCTACAAGGTCTGCGTCAACTATCGGGAGCAGGCCGGGCAGGCCGCGGAGGTCGTCGCCGCGATCGAGGGCGAGGGCGGCCGGGCGCAGGCCTTCCAGGCGGACGTCTCGGTCGAGGCCGACGTGGTGCGGCTTTTCGCCGAGGTGGACGAGGCCCTCGGGCCGGTCACCGCGCTCGCCAACAACGCCGGCATCATGCAGGTCGCCCTGGTCGAGGACATGCGGGCCGAGGACCTGAACCGCCTCTGGGCGACCAACATCACCTCGGCCTTCCTCTGCGCGCGCGAGGCGATCCGGCGGATGTCGACCAAGCACGGCGGCACCGGTGGGGCGATCGCTAACCTATCGTCGATCGCCGGCAAGAAGGGCGGGCGCGGTCAGCGGGTCCACTATGCGGCCAGCAAGGGCGCGCTCAACACCATGACCATCGGCTTGGCGACCGAGGTCGCCGGCGAGGGCATCCGGGTGAACGCCGTGCTGCCGGGCCTGATCGACACCGACATGCACGGCCCCTGGGGCGGCAAGAAGCGCATCGAGACCATCGGCCCGACCATCCCGCTGGGCCGCGCGGGCGTGCCCGACGACGTCGCCGCCGCCGTGGTCTGGCTGATGTCCGACGACGCCTCCTTCATCACCGGCGAGCTGCTCGAGGTCGGCGGCGGCTCTTGATGGGCAGGTCACAACGCATTGTGACCTGCCGGTAGTCCGTCAAACGCCGGGCGCGCCGATCCGGGCGCTTGGCTTCGCTCGCACTGGCTCGCGGGGCCTCAATGGCCCAGGAATGATTACAAGGGCGCCAGTGACTCGCGTTCGTGCGTGCGGCTACTTGCGGTCTTTCACGTCGGCGGCGAAGTCCTCGTAGCGCCTGAGGGCGGTGACCGCGACGTCGACGTGCTGGCCGTGCTGCTGCATGATCGGCAAGTCGAGCAGGATCTGGTCGAGCGCGTCGTGGGACTCGACCTCGACGATCGCGACCACGCGGCGTTCGCCGACGCACTTCCAGAGGTCGACGACCACGCCGGCCTGCTTGGCGCCCAGCGCCGCGTCGGCCTCCTCGGCCCAGATGGCGAACAGCTCCTTCTGACTCATGTCCGCCGGGTATTCGACGTTGAAATCCAAATGGAACAGCATTTCAGTCCCTCCCTCGATCGCGGAATTTGCAAAAGCGGCCTCTGAAACCTGGGCCAGTCTAGCTGCTCGCCGCGCGCCTGCGAAGCCGCTTGCGGGCGGCGCTTGCGCCGGGAGCCTGCGGACTATGCAATACTCTCGCCTGTCCGGTGCTTGCCGTTTTGTGCCTGAGCTGGACCAGGAGGGACGTACGACCGCATGCACAGGTTCCTGCCCGCCGGCGCGGCGGCCGCCACGGGGATTCTGGTCGGCGCGACCATCGTCGCCACGCGCTTCGTGCTCGACCAGACGGAGCCGGCCTCGCTGGCCCTGCTGCTCTCGGAGCCGGTCTCCGTCCTGTTCCTCATCGGCCTGGCCTGCGTCGCGCTCGGCCTCTGGCTCGCCCACCGCCAACCGCGATAAATCGACTCCGGCACCATTTTTCGGGGCTGACGTCGCAGCGTACTTACCTTCGCGGGCGCTATCGCCTATCCTGGCGAATCACCGGAAGGCGTCGGCCCGACGGAGACCGGGGCGCCAGGGACAAGGAAGCGGGAGGACGTCATGAAGACGCTTGCGACGATCGGCTCGTTCGCGGCCTTGGTTTTGCTTGCCGCACAGGCTTCCGCCGGCCCGGAGCGGTATTCGGAGAATCTGGTCATAGGGCCGTCACAGGGCAATCACAGGCTGGATTGCAGGATCATCCGGCCGTGGCCGCGCACCTCGGGCCCAGAGGACACTCGCTATCCGGTCATCGCCTGGGCGAACGGCTGGGACCAGGGCGATGTCGTCGGAGAGTTCACCACGCTGGGCTATAGGCCCGGCCTGATCGAATGGGCGCTCGACGGCCCCTACATCGTCATCGCCGCCAACCAGTGGTCGGCCCGGGCGCCCGACGTGCTGCAGTGCCTGCAGTGGCTGGTCGATCAGGACACCGAGCCGGGCAGCCTGTACGAAGGTGTGGTCGACACGGAGAGCATCGGCCTGGCCGGGCACAGCCAGGGCGGCGGCGCCGTCATCAAGGCCGGCGACGGCGAGCCGAACGGTTTCGAGATCGCCGCGGTCGTCGTCATGAACCCCTACGGTCCGGACTGGGTCGATGCCGGCAGCCAGGACGGGCCGATGATGCTGGTCGGCGGCACCGACGACACGACGACCCCGGTGTCGTCGTTCCTCGCGGTCTGGGAGGCGATCCAGGCGAACGGCGTCGGCGGTCTGCTGGCGGTGTTGATCGGCGGCACCCACAACGACGACGCCTGGGCGCCGGCCGACGACTTCGACAACCCGCAGGACTACGATTTCGGCCGCTACCAAAGGGTCACCGAGCTGTGGTGGCAGCTCCATCTGAACGGCAACGCGAGCGCGGGCCGCCAGCTCGAGCGGGAGCTGGACAACGACCCCTGGATCACGGACTACGCCTTCACCATCGACTTCCAGCTCTGAAGGGGTGCGGCGACCGAAAGCGGCTCCACTTTGCCAGCCGGCATCGGTGGAGGCGATTAGTCCCCCCTGCGCCCGCTCCTGAGCGCCGAGATGATGCCGTGGAGGGTGCGCAGGTCCTGGTCGGTGGGCTCGAGGCGTTGGATCATGTTGCGCAGATTGCGCACCATGCCGGGGCGCTTTTCCGGCGGGTGCAGGAAGCCGGTCTCGTCGAGCGCGGCCTCGAGGCGCTGGAAGAAGTTGACCAGCTCGGCCTTGCCGGCCGGCGGCTGGCCACCCGCCTCGAGGCGCCGGGGCGGCGTCGCGTCGGCCACCTGGAACCACTCGTAGCCGACCAGCAGCACGGCCATGGCGAGGTTGAGCGAGGCGAAGGCCGGGTTCAGTGGCACGGCAAGCAGGGTGTCGGCCAGCGCCAGGTCGTCGTTCACCAGCCCGGAGCGCTCGGGCCCGAACAGGAGGCCGGCGCGCAGCCCTTCGGCCAGGGCCGCGCGCAGCTCGGCCGCCGCGCGGCGGGGCGTGACCACGGGCTTGACCATGCCGCGGGGGCGCGCGGTGGCGGCGTAGACCCGGGCGAGGTCGGCCACGGCCGCGGCCGTGGTGTCGTAGAGGCGGGCATGCTCGAGCACCGTGTCGGCGCCCGCGGCGGCGGATACCGCCGCTTCGTTCGGCCAGCCGTCGCGCGGCCGCACGAGGCGCAGCTCGGAGAGCCCGCAGTTCAGCATGGCCCGCGCCACCATGCCGATGTTCTCGCCCAGCTGCGGGTCGACCAGTACCACCGCCGGCCCGCCGAGCCTGGTGGTCTTCGACCTGTCGGTGCCGGCCACGGCCCGCCCTAGCCCGCCGGAAAAAAGGTGTCAGACACCTTTTCCGCTGACAACGAATTGATATCAATGGCTTTATCCGGGGAAGATCGCACGAAGAAGGGGTCCGACGCCTTTTTCGTCATTGCCGGAGCAGGGTGCGGGCGCGGGCCAGCGCGTCGGGGATGGCCTCGCCGGCCTGCATCTCAGGATGGTACATCAGCGCGAAGACCGCCTGGCCGAGCGGCGTGAGCGCCGGCAGCGGCGCCGTCGGGTCGACCAGGCCCTCCAATTGGTCGCCGAGCGTGACCCCGCCGAGCGCCCAGACCACGGCCAGGATCAGCGCGGCCTCCTGGGCTTCGCGTGGCTCGTCGTCGGCGATCATGACCCGGCCGATCAGCGCCTCGAAGCGCGGGAAGCTGAACAGGAAGGGCCAGCGGCCGTCCTCGAAGCGCCCGAGCATCCAGTCGCCCACCCCGAAGGCGCCGGCCATCTGGGCCATGACGAGCCTCGGCCCGACCACGATCTCCAGGTTGCTGCCGGTGGCCATGCGCGCGGCCTCGGCCCCCGCCAGCGCGGAGAGCGGCCGGGTCAGAACGACGTCGATCGGTCGCCCCGTAGCCCGCCCGAACGCGCCGGCCACGGCCGCGAGCGCGGGTCGGAGCGCCGCGCTCCGGTCCGGGTCGGCGTAGAAAGCAATGCCGACTGGCCCCGGAACCCTCCAAGTCACCCTCTCCGGCAGGCCGAAGAAGCTCCGGTCCCGGCCATGGTCGACCAGCGCCTTGTAGGCCGCCAGCACGTCCTCGGAGGCCGGCGGGCCCTGTTGAGCATCAGCCGGCGCCGCCAAAGCCAGAATCGCGGCGATGGCCAGCAGCTTCGCGACTCGGTTCATGACACCTCCCGTGGGACCTCGGCCCCGTCCTGCAGCAGTTTCCAGGTTATGCCGTCGTACAGCGCGTTGAACGATGCATCGATGATATTGGTCGAGACGCCGACCGTGGTCCAGCGCCGTCCGTTGGCGTCCGCGCTCTCGATCATCACCCGGGTGACCGCGCGGGTACCGGCCTGGGGCGTCAGGATGCGCACCTTGTAGTCGACCAGGCGCATGTCCTCGAGCTGCGGGTAGACCGGCACCAGGGCCTTGCGCACCGCCATGTCGAGCGCGTTGACCGGGCCGTTGCCGTTGGCGACCTCGAACTTGGCGCGGCCGCCGACCTCGAGGCTGACCGTCGCCTCGGATTCGGTGACCAGCTCGCCGCGCGCGTTCCAGCGCCGGTCGTCCATGACCCGGAAGCGCTGCAGGTTGAAGTAGACCGGCACGCTGCCGAGCACGCGCCGCGCCAGCAGCTCGAAGCTGGCCTCGGCGCCGTCGTAGGCATAGCCCTCGAACTCGCGCGCCTTGACCCGCTCGACCAGGGCCGCGACCTTGGGGTCGCCGGGCGCCACGTCGATGCCGATCTCGCGGAAGCGGGCCAGGATGTTGGACCGGCCGGACTGGTCCGAGACCACGATGTGGCGCCGGTTGCCGACCAGGGCCGGGTCGACGTGCTCGTAGGTTCGCGGGTCCTTCTCGACCGCCGAGACGTGCGCGCCGCCCTTGTGGGCAAAAGCGCTGTCGCCGACGTAGGCGGCGCTCCTGTCCGGCGCCCGGTTGAGGCGCTCGTCCAGCATGTGCGAGACCCGGGTGAGGGTTTCGAGCTGGTCTTCGCCGACGCCGGTCTCGAAATCGGTCTTGAGCATCAGCGAGGGGATCAGCGAGACCAGATTGGCGTTGCCGCAGCGCTCGCCCAGGCCGTTCACGGTGCCCTGGATCTGGCGCGCGCCGGCCCGAACCGCGGCCAGCGAGCCGGCGACCGCATTCTCGGTATCGTTGTGGCAGTGGATTCCGAGATGGCTGCCGGGCACGATCTCGGCGACCTGGCCGACGATCCGCTCGATCTCGTGCGGCAGGGTACCGCCGTTGGTGTCGCAGAGCACGACCCAGCGCGCACCCGCGCCGTGCGCCGCCCTGAGGCAGTCGAGCGCGTGGTCCGGGTTGGCCTTGTAGCCGTCGAAGAAGTGCTCGGCGTCGAACAGGACCTCGGCCTTGCGCTTCGCCGCCTGGGCGACGCTTTCCGCGATCATGTCGACGTTCTCGGCGAGCGGCACGCCCAGCGCGACCTCGACCTGAAAATCCCAGGTCTTGCCGAACAGGCAGACGGCGTCGGCCTTGCCGTCCAGCACGGCCGCCAGGCCCGGATCGTTCGCGGCCGAGCGCCCGGAGCGCCGGGTCATGCCGAAGGCGACCAGGCGGGCGGTCCTGAGGTCCGGCGGCTCGGCGAAAAACGCGTCGTCGGTCGGGTTGGCGCCGGGCCAGCCGCCCTCGACGTAGTCGATGCCGAGACCGTCGAGCGCCCGGGCGATCGTGATCTTGTCGGCGACCGAGAAGTCGACGCCCTGGGTTTGGGCGCCGTCGCGCAGGGTCGAATCGAAAAGATAGACGCGCTTGTCGTCGCTCATTGCCCGGCCAGCTCCTCTCCGGCCAGAGTTTTCAGCACAGGGGCGGCGCGCCGTCAACGCCGCTGGCCTCGGGCGGCTAGAACCTGAGCGCCAGGGTGAGGCCGGTCGCGCCCTGTTGGCCGAACGGGAGGATCTCCACGCCGGCCTCCTCCAGGAAGGGGCTGTGGCGGGTCACCATGCGGCCGATGAAATGGCCGATCGCGGCGCCCATGAACACGTCCGAGGCCCAGTGCCGCTGGGCATTGACCCGGCCGAGCGCCGTCATCCCGGCGAGCGGATAGGCCAGCCAGGGTACCCAGGGATGGTCCTCGCCATAGGTCTCGGCGACCACCGTGGCCATGGCGAAGGCGTTGCCGGAGTGGCCCGAAGGGAAGGCGGTGTTGAACTCGCCGCCGCCCGGGCCGTTCCAGTCGAAGGCGTCGTCGGCGTCGTCCGGCCGCTCGCGCTGGCCCAGGTACTTGATGCCCGCGATCAGCGCGCCGGTCAGCGCGACGCTCTGGAAGCCGTTCAGGAACATGGCCTTCTCACGCTCCAGGCCGACCGCCTCGGAGAGCGCGTAGCCGGCCAGCGTGCCGAACAGCAGCTTGTCGGAATCGCCGAACTTCTCGACCACGTCCTCGATCGAGTCCGTCGTATTGCCGCGCACGTCGTCCTGCCAGAAGTCGTCGATCTCGTCGTCGAGCAGCATCAGGGCGCCGGTCACGGAAAGCACGATTCCAACGGTGATCCACTCGTCTCTGTCGTAGTGGAAGGGGCCGCTGAGGATGCGCCAGGAGTTTTCCGCGAAGCTCGTGTAGAAGCCGCCGTCGAGGAGGTAGATGCCGTCCTTGTAGCGCGGCCCCGGCTCGGCCTCGCTCTCCTCGTTCGGCTCGGCTTCGACCCGGTCCGGCGCGGGGGCGCCGAGCGGATCCTCGGCCGCAAGGCCGATGCTGTACGCCGCGAACAGCAAGACGCCCGAGGCCAGGCCTGCGCGGACGGCCCGCCGACAAAGCAGGAAACCGCGTCGCGGGGAAGCTTTGACCTCCGGCATTGACCCCCTCGGCCTCCTGGCGGGCAGCAGTGCCCGCGCCGCCGCGTCCGACGGACGCAGCACAACCCGCTTGCTTGTCGCAGGCTATGGTGAATTTTCGGTGAAGCGGGCCCGGCCAGGCTCAGTAGATGTGCAGGCCGCCGTTGACCGAGAGCACCTGACCGGTGACGTAGGCGGACAGGTCCGAGGCAAGGTAGAGGCAGGCGTCGGCAACGTCCTCCGAGGTGCCCAGGCGCCCGAGCGGCACGGTCTTGGAGATACGGTCCTTGTCGGCACGGGTCATGCGGCCCTTGGAGAAATCGTTGTCGATGACCCCTGGAGCGATGGCGTTGGAGCGGATACCGAGGGGCGCCAGCTCGCGCGCCAGCGCCTTGGCCAGGCCGAAGATGCCCGACTTGGCCGCGGCATAGTGCGAGCGCCCAAACAGCCCGCCGCCGACCTGCCCGGCGATCGAGGAGACGAAGACCATCGCGCCGCCGCCGCGCGCCTCGAGGTGCGGCACGACCGCCTGGGCCATCTGGAAGTTGCCCCGCAGGTTGACGTCGAGCACCAGGTCGTACTCCTCGGGGGCGATCTCCTTGATCGGCGTGCCGTAGACGACCCCGGCGTTGCCGATCAGGATGTCGATGGCGCCGAAGCGCCCGGCGACCGCCTCCACCGTCTCGAGGCAAGCCGCGCGTTCGCGCACGTCGCAGACATAGCCGGCGTGCTCCTCGCCGAGCTCGGCCGCGACTTTCTCAGGATTCTCCTCGGCCAGGTCGAGGATCGCCACCCGCGCGCCGTGTTCGGCGAAGAGACGCGCCGTCGCCCGGCCGATGCCGAGCTCCGAGGCGCCCCCGGTGATGACGGCGACCTTGTCGTTCAGGAGCATGACGATCTCCTTTCCCCAGGAAAAGGTGTCTGACACCTTTTCCTATCAATCACCCCGCTTCCAGATCGTACCTTGGGGCGTGTCCTCCAGGACGATACCCTTGGCATTCAGCTCGTCGCGGATGCGGTCCGCCTCGGCGAAGTCCTTGGCCTTGCGGGCGGCGGCGCGGGCCTCGATCAGGCGTTCGATCTCGCCGGCCTGGTCCCCGACCCCCGCGCCCTTGAACCAGGCCTCCGGGTCGGCCTCCAGCAGGCCGAGCAGCCGGGCGCCGGCCAGCAGCTCGCCCTTGAGGCGCGACTGTTCCACTGGATCCTGGGCGCGGTTGAGGGCACCGGTGCTCTCGTGCAGCTCGGCCAGCGCCGCCGGCGTGTTGAGATCGTCCTCGAGCGCCTCGACCAGGCCGGCCGACGGTTGCGCCCCGCCGGCCTCGACACCTTCTACCCTGCGCAACGCGCCGTAGAAGCCGTCGAGCTGGGCCTTGGATTCCTTGAGCTTCTCGCGGGTCACGTCGAGCGGCTGGCGGTAGTGGCCGGTGAGCAGGGTGAGCCGGATCGCCTCGCCGCGCACGCCCTCCTCGAGCAATTGCCGCACCGTAAAGAAGTTGCCCAGAGACTTGGACATCTTCTCGCCCTCGACCACGACATAGCCGTTGTGCACCCAATGGCGCGCGAAGCTGCCATCGGTACCACAGAGGCTCTGGGCGATCTCGTTCTCGTGGTGCGGGAAGATCAAGTCCTGGCCGCCGCCGTGCAGGTCGAAGGTCTCGCCCAGATGCTCGGCGCTCATAGCCGAGCACTCGATGTGCCAGCCGGGCCG
>JAOUCL010000224.1 GCA_029859805.1 Rhodospirillales bacterium
CTCCCGCGCCTTGGCCTCGCAGGAGTCGAGCGCCCCATAGGCCTGCAGCTTGAGCACCGGGTCGACCGGTTCCTTGGTCAGCTTGCGATAGGCGGCTTCCTGCAGCGGCTTGCACGCCACGTTCAGAGCGGTTTCGCTGTCGTAGAGCATATCCACGATCGCGGGGTTTTCGAGCTCCGCCACGAGCACGACCTGGGTCAACGCGATCGACGCGCGATGCTGCTTCATGTAGACCGCATCGCCTTCGGCTCGCGTCGCGCAGCCGGCGAGTGCGAGCGCCAGGGCCACGGCGATCCAGCCGCCGAGCCGGGTCCCTGTATTCTCGCTCGTCGTAATCATGGTCGAACCCTCCCTGGGCGCCGGGTGAATGGCCGGAACTTGCCATGGTAAGGCCTAACATTTCTTTAACGCACAGCCGCCATGGCAGGGGTTCGCCCATCATTTCAATTGCTTAATTGGGACCGGGCAGCCAAGGAGCCTAACGGCGTCGGCCCTTGTATTTGCCCTTGCGGCTCTTGCTCTGCGCCCCGGCGCGGCGGATGCGCTCGGCGAAGCCGCCACCGGCGCCGCCACCGGCGCCGCCACTGGGGGCCGGCAACTCGAGGTCCTGGGCCTCGAGGCGGCGGATCTCGTCGCGCAGGCGCGCCGCCTCCTCGAACTCCAGGTCGGCGGCGGCCTCGCGCATCCGGCCCTCGAGATCGGCGATATAGGCTTTGAGGTTGTGGCCGACCAGGTGCCGGGTTTCCTCGTCGCCGGTCGACACCGTCACGTGGTCGCGCTCGTAGACGCTCTCCAGGATGTCCGTTATGCCCTTGCGCACGGATTCCGGTGTGATGCCGTTGGCCGCGTTGTAGGCCTGCTGCTTCTCGCGCCGCCGGTCGGTCTCCTCCAGCGCCGCCTTCAGGGAGTCGGTCATATGGTCGGCGTAGAGGACGACCCGGCCGTCGATGTTGCGCGCCGCCCGGCCGATGGTCTGGATGAGCGCCGTGGTCGAGCGCAGGTAGCCCGCCTTGTCGGCGTCCAGGATGCAGACCCGGGCGCACTCGGGGATGTCCAGGCCCTCGCGCAGCAGGTTGATGCCGACCAGCACGTCGAACACGCCCAGACGCAGGTCGCGGATGATCTCGATGCGCTCCAGCGTATCAACGTCGGAGTGGATGTAGCGCACCTTGAGGCCGGCCTCGTGCAGGTACTCGGTCAGGTCCTCGGCCATGCGCTTGGTCAGAGTCGTGACCAGCACCCGGGCGCCCTGGTCGACGGTCGTCCGGCATTCGGCGATCAGGTCGTCGACCTGGCTTTCGGTCGGGCGCACCACGCAGACCGGATCGATCAGGCCGGTCGGCCGGATCACCTGCTCGGCGAAGACGCCGCCGGTCTGGTTCAGCTCCCAGGGGCCGGGCGTCGCCGAGACGTAGACCGTGGGCGGGCGCATGGCCTCCCACTCCTCGAACTTGAGCGGTCGGTTGTCGATGGCCGAGGGCAGGCGGAAGCCGTACTCGGCCAAGGTCGACTTGCGCGAATAGTCGCCGCGGAACATGCCGTTGAGCTGCGGCACCGTGACGTGGCTCTCGTCGACGAAGAGCAGCGCGTCCTCGGGCAGGTACTCGAACAGGGTCGGCGGCGGCTCGCCGGCCTTGCGGCCGGTCAGATAGCGCGAATAGTTCTCGATGCCGGCGCAGGAGCCCGTCGCCTCGATCATCTCCAGGTCGAAGGTGGTGCGCTGCTCCAGGCGCTCGGCCTCGAGCAGCTTGCCGGTGGCGCGGAACTCCGCCAGGCGGAGCTTCAGGTCCGCCTTGATCTGCTTGGCCGCCTGCTGCAGGGTCGGGCGCGGCGTCACGTAGTGGCTGTTGGGAAAGACCTTGATCTCGTCCAGGCTCGCCGTCTTCTCGCCGGTCAGCGGGTCGAACTCGAAGATCGCCTCGACCTCGTCGCCGAACAGCGAGACCCGCCAGGCCCGGTCTTCGTAGTGCGCCGGAAAGATCTCCAGGGTGTCGCCGCGCACCCGAAAGGCGCCGCGCGCGAAGGCCATGTCGTTGCGCCGGTACTGCAGCTCGACCAGCGACTTCAGCAGGGCCGAGCGGTCCAGGCTCTGGCCGGCCGTCACGGTGACCGTCATCTTGGCATAGGTCTCCGGCGCGCCGATGCCGTAGATGCAGGAGACCGAGGCGACGATTACCACGTCGCGACGCTCGAACAGCGCGCGCGTCGCGGCGTGGCGCATGCGGTCGATCTGCTCGTTGATCGAGCTCTCCTTCTCGATGTAGGTGTCGCTGCGCGGCACGTAGGCCTCGGGCTGGTAGTAGTCGTAGTAGGAGACGAAGTACTCGACCGCGCTCTGGGGAAAGAAACCCTTCATCTCGCCGTAGAGCTGGGCGGCCAGGGTCTTGTTGGGCGCCAGGATCAGGGCCGGGCGGCCCTGCGCCTGGATCACCTGGGCCATGGTGAAGGTCTTGCCCGAGCCCGTGACGCCGAGCAGCACCTGGTCGCGCTCGGCCTTGCCGAGCCCCTCGATCAGCTCGGCGATCGCCCGGGGCTGGTCGCCGGCCGGCTCGAAGTCCGAGGCCAGAGCGAAGCCGCCCCCGGCCGGCAGGCTGGGCGGCGGCTCGGGCAGTGGCGCGGCGGTCGTCGAGGTCATGCCTCCTTATATGCCCGCTCGCTCCGGCCAGGGAAAGGGGCTGTCCCCGGCTGAGACTGCGCGTCCTCGCCAAGGGCGAACCGTGGGATGGGCGGACCCGAAAAGCCGCCTTTTGGCTTCCCTCGGCGGCAGGGCCGCCGCAAAGGCCCTAAACGCGGTCGATCAGATTGTCGTAGTCGCTGTGCGAGCCGATCCAGAACCAGATCACCGTGTCGCCCTCCAACAGCCCCAAGGCACGCCAGCCAAGCCCGATTCGCGCCGAATAGATCGGTTGATTTGGTCGGATCTGCTTGAAGCGCACTGCCGGATGATGTTGATTT
Source organism: Rhodospirillales bacterium (assembly GCA_029859805.1). Classification (GTDB taxonomy): domain Bacteria; phylum Pseudomonadota; class Alphaproteobacteria; order Kiloniellales; family JAKSDN01; genus CAMYKD01. Next base: position 2,956 of record JAOUCL010000224.1, read on the forward strand.
TCCTGCCACAACCGAAAGTTTCTTCGCGCACGTTGCTGAATATCCGGCGGAAGCGAGGCGAAACAGCTCCAAAAGCGCTTCGTCCCGCGCGACTGCATCTACTTGTCATCGAATACGAGGGGTGTGGTCCGATCGTGCTTGAATTCTTCAAGGGCCTCTTCGGCCAATTCATCCAACACCGCCTTGGAGGCTTCGAACGCCTTTGCCCAGCGTTGCTCGTCGGCCATTTCCTCCAGGAGGATCGCGGCCAGCGCGTCCTGTTCCTCCTCTGGAAGGCTGGAAGCACGTTCGAATGCTTGTTTCAGGAGCTTCGTCATGGGGATGTCTATAGCACGAGCACGCCCTGGGGGCAGAGTCGCTTGTCTCGCGCAACTCCGATCCGATGCGAAGTGCACGCAAGCCCACCTCGAGCCCTTGCCGGCATGAAGCCGAGTGTCCGGGCCAGAGACCGCCTTTTGGCTTTCCTCGGCGGCGCGGGCATGGCAAATAGCGGCCTTGGTCCAAACATGATCCAAAGAGGCGCGGCCGCCGCCAGGGCGCGCGCCGTTTTCGAGCGCCCATGCCAAGACGCAGCGACATCGACTCGATCCTGATCATCGGCGCCGGGCCGATCGTGATCGGCCAGGCCTGCGAGTTCGACTACTCGGGCGTCCAGGCCTGCAAGGCATTGAAGGAAGAGGGCTACCGGGTCGTACTGGTCAACTCCAACCCGGCCACGATCATGACCGATCCGGGCCTCGCCGACGCCACCTATATCGAGCCGGTGACGCCCGACGTGGTGGCGCGGATCATCGAGCGCGAGAGGCCCGCCGCTCTCTTGCCGACCATGGGTGGGCAGACCGCGCTCAACACGGGGCTCGCGCTTGCGCGCGACGGGGTCCTCGATGCCTTCGGGGTCGAGATGATCGGCGCCAGGGCCGAGGTGATCGACAAGGCCGAAGACCGCCAGTTGTTCCGCCAGGCCATGGACAAGATCGGGCTGAGAAGTCCGCGCTCCCGCCTGGTGAGGTCCTTCGAGGCGGCCTTCGAGGCGCTCGACGAGATCGGCTTGCCGGCCATCATCCGGCCTTCCTTCACGCTCGGCGGGACGGGCGGCGGCATTGCCTACAACCGCGACGAATACGAGGAGATCGTGTTCGGCGGCCTGCGCGCCTCGCCGGTCGGCGAGGTGTTGATCGAGCAGTCGGTGCTCGGTTGGAAGGAGTTCGAGATGGAGGTGGTGCGCGACCGGGCGGACAACTGCATCATCGTCTGCTCGATCGAGAACCTCGATCCCATGGGTATCCACACCGGCGACTCGATCACCGTCGCCCCGGCGCTCACGCTGACCGACAAGGAATACCAGATCCTGCGCAACGCCTCGATCGCCTGCCTGCGCGAGATCGGCGTGGATACCGGCGGCTCCAACGTGCAGTTCGCGATCCATCCCGAAACCGGCGAGTTGGTGATCATCGAGATGAACCCGCGGGTTTCGCGCTCCTCCGCGCTGGCTTCCAAGGCGACCGGCTTTCCGATCGCCAAGGTCGCGGCCAAGCTGGCGGTCGGCTACACCCTGGACGAGCTGGACAACGACATCACCAAGGTGACGCCGGCCTCATTCGAGCCGACCATCGACTACGTGGTCACCAAGATGCCGCGCTTCACCTTCGAGAAGTTCGCCGGCACGGAGCCGACCCTGACCACCTCGATGAAATCGGTCGGCGAGGCCATGGCGATCGGCCGCTGCTTCGCGGAGTCCCTGCAGAAGGCGCTCAGGTCCATGGAGACCGGGCTGACCGGCCTGAACGAGGTGGCCATACCCGGCGCGCTCGCCGCGAATGGCGCCGTCGACAAGGACGCGATCCGCAGCGCCTTGACCCGGCCGACCCCGGATCGCCTGCTGGTCACGGCCCAGGCCCTGCGCCACGGCATGACGGTCGAGGAGATCCACGGCGCGACCAAGGCCGACCCTTGGTTCCTCGAGCAGATCCGGGAGCTGATCGACGTCGAGGCCGGTATCCGGCAAGCCGGCCTGCCCGAGGACGAGCTGGGTTTCCTGGGCTTGAAGAAGCTGGGCTTTTCCGACGCGCGCCTGGGCGAGCTGGCCGGGCTCGAGGAGGCCGAGGTGGCGGTGCGGCGCCGGACGCTGGGCCTCGGCCCCGTGTACAAGCGGATCGATACCTGTGCCGGCGAGTTCCCCTCGGTCACGCCCTACATGTACTCGGCCTACGAAACCGGCGGCCCGGGCGGGGCCGAATGCGAGGCCCGGCCCAGCGACCGCGACAAGGTGATTATCCTGGGCGGTGGGCCCAACCGGATCGGCCAGGGTATCGAGTTCGACTACTGCTGCGTCCATGCGGCCTACGCGCTCGACGAGGCCGACATCGAGACCATCATGGTGAACTGCAACCCGGAGACCGTCTCGACCGACTACGACACCTCCGACCGGCTGTATTTCGAGCCGCTGACCGCCGAGGACGTCATCGAGATCGCCCGGGTCGAGCAGGACGCGGGCCGTCTGCTCGGGGCGATCGTCCAGTTCGGCGGACAGACGCCCTTGAAACTCGCCCATGCGCTTGAGGCCGCCGGCATCCCGATCCTCGGCACCTCGCCCGATGCCATAGATCTCGCGGAAGACCGCCGGCGCTTTCAGGAGCTGCTGACCCGGCTCGGCCTCAGGCAGCCGGAGAACGGCACCGCCAGCTCGGCGGAGGAGGCCCATGCCGCGGCCGAGCGGATCGGCTATCCCGTCCTGATACGCCCCTCCTATGTCCTCGGCGGCCGGGCCATGGAGATCATCACCGATGCCGAACAGCTCGACCGCTACATCCACTCGGCGGTCGAGGTCTCCGGCCGAAATCCGGTACTGGTCGACAGCTACCTCCGCGAGGCCACGGAGGTGGACGTCGACGCGGTTTCCGACGGGGATCAGGTCTTCATCGCCGGCGTGATGGAGCATATCGAGGAGGCGGGCATCCATTCCGGCGACTCGGCCTGCGTCCTGCCGCCCCACACCCTGCCCCAGCCGGTGGTCGAGGAGATCGGCCGCCAGACTCGGCTGCTGGCCGGGGGCCTGGGCGTGGTCGGCCTGATGAACGTGCAGTTCGCCGTGCAGAACGGCGACATCTACATTCTGGAGGTCAACCCGCGGGCCAGCCGCACGGTGCCCTTCGTCGCCAAGGCGACCGGCCGGCCGATCGCCAAGATCGCGGCACGTGTGATGGCCGGTGCCAAGCTTTCGGCCTTCGACCTGGAGCAGACCCACAACGCCCATGTGGCGGTCAAGGAAGCGGTGTTCCCCTTTGCCCGTTTCCCCGGAGTGGATGTGGTTCTCGGCCCGGAGATGAAGTCGACCGGCGAGGTGATGGGCCTCGACAAGGATTTTGCCAACGCGTTTCTGAAATCGCAGATCGGCGCCGGAGTAATCCTTCCCAAAGGCGGCGGCGTTTTCATTTCGGTCAAGGATGCGGACAAGGCCGCCATGACGCCCTTGGCGAAATCCCTGGTCGATATGGGGTTTGGACTCATCGCGACCGCGGGCACGGCCCGCTTCCTCTCCGAACAGGCGATCGAGGTCGAACTCGTCAACAAGGTGCGCGAAGGCCGGCCGCACATCGTCGACGCCATGAAGTCGGGCGCGGTGCAGCTGGTGTTGAACACCACGGAGGGGGCCAAGGCGATCGCCGACAGTTTCAGCCTGCGGCGGGCGGCCCTCACGGACGGCATCCCGTACTACACGACCGTCGCGGGGGCGCAGGCGGCGGTCCAGGCGATCTCGGCTTTGCGCAGTGGCCAGCTTGAAGTCGCCCCGTTACAGTCCTATTTTAAGGGGTCTTTCTAAGGAACCACTGGCCGGACGCGCGGCCGCGCATACAACGGGCGCCTCCGGAAATTCGACCACTAGAGACCGAGTATCCTTGCATGAGCGAAAAATTCCCCATGACGGCCGAGGGCCTGGCCCGGTTGGAAGAAGAACTGAAGCATCTGAAGACCACCGCCCGGCCCGAGGTGATCCGCTTGATCGCGGAGGCGCGCGAGCACGGCGACCTTTCGGAAAACGCCGAATATCATGCCGCCCGCGAACGGCAGAGCTTCATCGAGGGCCGGGTCGGCGAACTCGAGGACAAGGTCGCCCGGGCCGAAGTCATCGACATCTCGAGCCTGTCGGGCGACACGGTGACCTTCGGCGCCACGGTGACGCTGGTCGACGAGGACACCGAGGAGAAGCTGACCTATCAGCTGGTCGGCGAATTGGAGGCCGATGTCAAGGCGGGCCGGTTGGCGATCACCGCTCCGCTGTCCCGCGCCCTGATCGGCAAGGAGGTCGGCGATTCGGTCGAAGTGAACACGCCCAAGGGCGAAAAAGCCTACGAAATCCTCAAAGTGAACTTCGTCTAGACAGGGGCCGGCGCGGCGGCCCGGTCAAGTCAACAGGGGGTCGACCAAGGCCATCTCCGGGTCCAAGGGCACGCCGGGCGCGTGCTTGGACGTACGGATCACCTGCATGGTCAGGACCGTGGCCACGTGTGGCGCCGCGGTCAGCTTGGTGGTCAGCTCGTTCTCGTGCGCCGTGTTGTGCGCGACGATCTTGAGCACGAAGTCGTGCGGTCCGCGTGCCATATGGCACGCGCGCACTTCCGGCCATTCGGCGGCCATTTCCTCGAACGCGGTGAGCACCGCCTCCGACTGGTTGTCCAGGCCGACCAGCGCAAAGAACATGACCTCGTAGCCGAGCTGCTCGATGTCCAGTTCGGCATGGTAGGACTTGATGAAACCTGCCTCTTCCAAGGCCCGCACCCGGCGCAGGCAGGGCGGTGCCGAGATCCCGGCCCGGCGCGCGAGCTCCACATTGGTCATGCGGCCGTCGTCCTGCAGGTCCTTGAGGATTTGAAGGTCGATCCGATCGAGCTTGACGCGGCGCATGGGAGATCCTCCGGGTAATACCAAAGGTCACTGATAATGGCTCATTTCACCGAGGCGATTTTGGCCGCCAGCGAGGCGCGCGCTGCGCGGTTGTGCGGGTACAACAAGCAGCGCGCAACGCGGCTGGCGGCCAAAAGCGCCCGGCCCTGCGGGTGGGGCGCATCGGGGC
>JAOUCL010000509.1 GCA_029859805.1 Rhodospirillales bacterium
TGCGACATCGCCTGCGATGCGGCGCAGAGCGCCCGGGCCGCGTTCCTCAGTCTGCGCCGGGGCTACACCTTCATTCCCAAGCACGTCTTCGGCCTGCCGGCCGACGTCTTCGGGGCGCGGGCCGGGGTCCTGCCCCTGCCGCTGGCGCTCCGGCAGCGGGTCTTCCAGGCCTTGCTGCGGCTGCTCAACGGCGATCCGGCGCATTACGGCCTGCCGAAACCGGACCATCGGATCTTCGAGAGCCACCCGATCGTGAACTCGCTGGTCCTGCACCATCTGGGCCACGGCGACTTGAAGGTGAAGACCGACGTGACGGCATTCGCCGGCGACAAGGCCGTGTTCGCGGACGGCAGCGAGGAGACCGTCGACCTGGTGCTTCTGGCGACTGGCTACGACACGACGATCCCCTACATGGCGCGCCAGCACTTCGAGTGGGCCGGCAACCACCTCGAGGCCTACATGACCGCCTTCAACGCCCGTCACGCCACGCTCTTCACGCTGGGCTTCATCAATACCGCCGCCGGCGTCTTCGAGGACTTCGACCGCCTGGCGCACCTCATCGCGAACCACCTCGTCGACCAGGAGCGAGATCCGGAAAAGGCACGCAAGTTCAGGGAACTGGTGAAGGCCGGCCAGCCCGATCTTTCGGGCGGCGTCAACTACGTCACCTCGCCGCGCCATGCCGCCTACGTCCAGCACGACCGCTTCCGCGCCCAGCTTGAGAAGCTGCGGCGCGGACTGGCCTGGCCGGCACTCACGCCCGGCTACTTCGACGCGCTGCGCTCAGAAACCGGGGCTACGGCCCCTTAGCGCTCGCCGGCGCGCACGCAGGTCCGGTCAGCTGCCCCCGCCGTACTTGAACGAGACCTTGATCTTGGCGCGGTAGCACTCGATCTTGCCGTCGCTGATCTGGACGTCGAGGTCCGAGACCTCGGCGATCCTCAGGTCCCTCAGGGATTGCCCCGCCCGCTCGATGGCGGCGGCCGCCGCCTTCTCCCAGGACTCGGTGCTCGTCCCGACCAGCTCGATGACCTTGTAAACGCTCTCGCCCATTCTCTTGTCCTCCTTTCAAGGATGCCGCGCTCGGCGGCATCACCGGATTCGGGTTTTCGATTGTTCTTATTCGCGCGATGATAACCGACATTCGCCCGACGGCGCCATGGTCCAGGACCGTGAAGGCGCCGGGCGCTCGATCTCGCGGTGAGGGCATGATCACGATTCGGGAGGAAACCCTGGAGGACCGCCCGGCCATCCGGGAGGTCAACGAGCTGGCGTTCGGCACGTCCGAGGAAGCGGAGCTCGTGGATCGCCTGCGCGCGGACGGTTTCGTCCTTGCCTCGCTGGTCGCCTGCGACGGCGGCGAGGTCGTCGGACATATCCTGTTCAGCGCGCTTCCGATCGAAACCGCCGGGCGCACGGTCCGCGGCGCCGCGCTCGCGCCCATGGCGGTCCGGCCCGACCGGCAGCGGCAGGGACTGGGATCCGCGCTCGTGCGCCGGGGGTTGGAGGCCTGCCGCGCGCTCGGCGTGGAGGCGGTCGTCGTGCTTGGGCACCCGGCCTACTATCCGCGCTTCGGGTTCTCCGCCGAAACGGCGCGGCACCTCGAGGCGCCCTTCTCCGGCCCGGCCTTCATGGCGCTCGAGCTGACACCCGGGATCCTCGACGGCGTATCGGCCGCCGTAACATACCCGCCGGCCTTCGGTCTGAGCGACGGTTAGACGGTCCGCGCAGCCGCCGCGCGCCGCGCAGGTGAAGACCGGCGCGTTTTCTGGCATTGTTTCGTCATGCCACGCCTCGCCGTCCTTCGTTTCTCGCACGAGGGGAACTCGTTCAATCCGGTGGTCACCGGCCGCCCGGCCTTCGCGCGCGAGGCCTGGTGCGCGGGCGAGGCGGCGGTTGCGGCCCATCGGGGCACCCGGTCCGAGCTGGGCGCGGCCGTCGAATTCCTGGAGGCGCGCCCGGACTGGCGGGGCGTTTTCCTGCGTTGCGCCTCGGCGCCGCCCGGCGGGCCCGTAGCCGACGACCTGATCGAGACCGTGATCGCGGAAGTATCGGACGGGCTGGCGTCCGAGGGTCCCTGGGACGGCGTCTTCGTGTCGCTGCATGGCGCGATGATCGGCGAGACGCGCCTGACTCCCGACCTCGACCTGCTGCGCGCGGTCCGCGCGGCGGCCGGGTCCGGCTGTCCGATCGCGGCGACCTTCGACCTGCACGCCAACATGGCGCCGGCGATTGCCGGGGCCGCCGATATCGTCGTCGGCTACAAGACCTATCCGCATATGGACATGTTCGAGACGGCGGCCAAGGCGCTCGGCCTGCTGGAGCGCGCCGTGCGCGGCGAGATCGCGCCGCGGTCCGTGGTCCGGCCAGCC
>JAOUCL010000225.1 GCA_029859805.1 Rhodospirillales bacterium
CCCGCAAGGGGGGAGGGAACTCCAAGGCAAGCCAGATTGTTCCCTCCCAGCCTGCGGCGCTCGGGCGGCTTACGCGGCGCCACTGGCGCCATGGTCCCCCTCGCCCTTGACGGCGGAGGGTCGGGGTGGGGGTGACTCACGACCTTCCGACACCGGACACCAAAAAGGTGCTAAAAAAGGTGTCAGGAACCTTTTTCCGATGAATTATAACCTGTTTTCAACACCTTCTTCACATCAAAATTCTCGGTAAAAAGGTTCCTGCCACCTTTTTTCCTTCAGCCTGCCGCGGGGGCGGCGTCCTCGATAATGAACTGGACCTGGCCGGGACCGGCCCAGTGGTCGGCGCGCAGCTTGCCGGCGACGTGGAACGGCAGGCCGCCGGCGCCGGCCAGCGCGGCGCCCAGCGCGCCGTCAAAGGCGCGGAAGGCGATTGCCTTGAGGCTGCCCCCGTCCGGCCCGGTCAGGATACAGCGCAGATGGTCCTCGCCCACCGTCCGCGGCCGCACGATCCGGATCGACGGCAGGGCGAAGCGCGGCTCGGCGTTGCCGACCCCAAAGGGCGCCAGCCGCTCGAGCTGGCCGAGCAGCTCGGCGGTCGCCGCGCGCGGCTGCAGCGCGCCGTCGAGCCCGAGCGCGGGCCGGTAGCCGACCGCCGCGATCTGCACCGCCAGGCGCCGGTCGAGAAACTCCTGCAGTTCCACCAAGCGGTCTTCTGACACGGTCAGGCCTGCCGCCATGGGATGGCCGCCGCCGTCGACCAGCAGCCCGGCCTGGCGCGCGGCCAGGATCTCGCGCCCCAGGTCGACCCCCGGCACCGAGCGCGCGGACCCCTTGCCGACCCCCTTGTCGAGCGCGACCACCAGGGCCGGCAGGTTCGTTCGGTCCTTCAGGCGGCTGGCGACGATGCCGATGACGCCGGGGTGCCAGCCCTCGGCCGCGGCCAGGACCAGGCCGCCCTCCCCCGCCTGCGCGCCCTCGGCCTGGGTCAGCGCCTGGTCGAGCACGGCCTGCTCGATCGCGCGCCGTTCGCGGTTCAGCGCGTCGAGCCGCCCGGCGATCTCCGCAGCCTCGGCCGGGTCCTCCGTGGTCAGCAGCCGCGCGCCCAGGTCGGCCACGCCGACCCGCCCACCGGCGTTGATCCGCGGCCCGAGCAGGAAGCCGGCGTGATAGGCCTCCGGCGGCCGGTCGACCCCGGCCACGTCCGCCAGCGCGGCGAGGCCCCGGTTGCCGCGCCGCGCCATGACCTTGAGGCCCTGGGCGACGAAGACCCGGTTGAGCCCCGTCAGCGGCACCACGTCGCAGACCGTGCCCAGCGCGACAAGGTCGAGCCATTGGCGCAGGTCGGGCTCCCCGCGCCCGGTCCGCCGGTACCAGCCGCCCTCGCGCAGCGCCCTGTTCAGGGCCACGGTGAGCAGGAACGCGACGCCGACGGCGGCGAGCTGTCCGTGTTCGCCGCTCTCGTCCAGCCGATTCGGGTTGACGATGGCCGCCGCCGGCGGCAGCTCGGCCTGGGCCGCATGATGGTCGACCACGACCATGTCGAGGCCGTCCGCCGCCGCCGCCTCCAGCGCCGCGAAGGCGGAGATGCCGCAGTCGACGGTGATCGCCAGGGCCACGCCCTCGGCCTTGAGGCGCCGGAGCGCCGGGGCGTTCGGCCCATAGCCCTCGGCCAGGCGGTCGGGAATATAGATTCGGATGTCCGCCCCCGCGGCAGCGAGGAATCGCTTCAGAAGCGCCGCCGAGGTCGCACCGTCCACGTCGTAGTCGCCGAACACGGCGATCTGCTCGCCGTCGCGCACGGCGCGGACGATCCGCTCGACGGCCCGGTCCATGTCCTTCAAGTCCAGCGGGTCGGGCAGGCTGTCGCGCAGGCGGGGCGTCAGGAACGCCTCGGCCGTCTCCAGCCCGACGCCGCGCGCCGCCAGCGCCCGCCCGACGACCTCGGGCAACTCCAGGTCCTGCGCCAGGGCGAGCCCCAGCCGCGGATCACCCAGCCGCGCCTCCCAGCGCCGCCCCGCCAGCGAGCGCTCGACGCCCAGCACGCAGTCGCGCGGGGCGGCCGCCGGATTGTCCGGCGCCATCGGGTTACCCCTTTCGTAGTGAACAGGCCATGCCCTGCCATAGCACGCCGGCGGCGTGGTGCCTATGGGGCGGGGCGCCGCGCGAGATCAAGTGATAGATTACTTATTTCGTGATCGGAATTTTCCGGCAGAAAGAGATCGATACGCTGTTCCCGGAATTCGTTAAGATGAGGCATAGACCGAAGGTCAACCTTGCAGATGTTACCTGGATTTATTGCCGTGTGGCTTGTTGGACTAGCGCTGCTGCTCGGACCTGAGGGCGATTGGGCGCCTGCAGTGACGGCAGCGTCCACGACAGTGGTCGACGGCTCGGACTCTTGGGTTCAACCCGAACGCAGACTCTGACCAAGATATTGATGAGCTCGGAACGCAAACCACTCCGCGGGCCCTTCTTGGAAAGATCCGTCTCAGCGATGACAGCGTTGGCCGCCAGGCGAGGGGGCGGCTTGCCCAAGCCGCCGGCAAGCTCACGGATAAGGAGGAGCTTGCGGCCCTGAGCAGCCGCGGTTCGGCAAGACCTCAGACAGCAGGGTACAGCCGGAAGGGACATCAGAGGTCACCGATCGCGCCGGCCCCCGACCATAGTGAGCACAGAACCGAACTCAGTCGGGAAGCTGCGGCTCGAAGGCGTGCCTCTCGACCTCGCCACGGTAGATGATGACCGCCGTGGACTCCGGGATTTCCTCCCAGGCTTCGGTGAGATCCGAAAGCGGCTCGGAGACGACGGCGCGGGCATCCGGCGAAAACCGTTTCAGGTCCGGGTATATTTCCTGCAACGCCTGCATGCTGGTGCTATGGAACAGCGTTCGCGAACGCCGCTCCGTCGAATAACGGACCGCCAGCAAACGCTCGCCGTCACTCAGCCCGGCACTCATCTGGATTGGATCTTCAATCCCGTGTTCCGCGCAGGTTTTTTCGACAAAGCCCACCATGCGCTCGAGCCCGGTCAAAGGGCTTTCCGCCAAGCCGAAGGTCTGGGCCAGATAGAACATGAGCTCCGAGTCCGTGGTTCCCGTGATCATCGGATAGAGCCGGGGCGCAACGGCGAGAGCCAGATCCCGCTTGACCCGGTCGAAGCCGCGGATCAGGCCATTGTGGACGAAAAGCCACTTTTCATGGCGAAACGGGTGGCAGTTGGTCTGCTGGACCGCGGATCCGGTCGCCGCGCGTATGTGCGCGAGAAACAGGGGCGATTCGATGTGCGCCGCCAGGTCCCGAAGGTTGCTGTCGTTCCAAGCGGGTTGGACGTCCTTGTAAACACCCGGAGTCTCTCTATCGCCATACCACCCGATGCCGAACCCGTCGCCATTTGTCGTCGTCGCCCCGGCACGAGACTCGAGGCTCTGGTCGATGAGGGAATGCTCAGGCTTCAAGATCAGCTCTTCGAGGTACAGGGGTGCTCCTGAATAACCCAACCACCGGCACATGATCGTTGCTCCTCTTACCCGATGCTCCGCGGCCAGCACTGATCCACATCTGACATTCTAAGAAGTAGCGGTCGTGAAATCATTGATCCACCTCAGCCCGAGGGCGCTGGCCGGCGATGTCCGAGTTGGGTCGGGAGCGCCGGTACATGCCGCGCGCTTCGAGCTTCCGCGCTTGCCGCAAAGGCCGGTGAACCGGCGCCGAACGCCTCGCAGTGTGGTGCAAGATCGTCGTGTTGGCGAGCTGGTCGAGGCGTCCGTAGAAGGTCATTCTGGTGGTCTCCGAAAGCGCGAATCGGGTGCCGCGCGCCACCGGGCCGTAAGGATCGACCGGATCCCGGCGCTGACGGAACCAGAGCTGCCAGGCCTGCGCGAGGATCGCGTCTTCCAGGTCGCGCGCCATCTGCTTGTCCGACCGCGCATCGGCCCAGTCGCCGGAGGGTTCCCGACGTTGGCGGAAGACAGCCGCATGAAGTCCGCCCGCGCGCGGATCGCGACGCAGGATATAGAGATTGATCTTGATCCTTTCGCGAAGGGTCTCTGGGGGCCCGTACCAGCCCGTGATGATCACGCCTGCCAAGGGGTCGGCAGCGGCAAGCGGCATGAAGGAGATCGTGTCCAACAAAGCGCGCCAGAGACCAGAGATAGGAATTCACGCCGACCCCGGCATCGCCCGGGCCGGCGCCCGCACCCACCTCGTCGCCGCCGAGGAAATCGAGGTCGCCAGGGCCGAAGCTCACTGCGCCGGGGTCCGAGCCTTTACCGGTTTTGGTATAGACCGCCCTCGCGGCTTCGCAGGCGCCGGCGAGCCCCAAGACCACGGCCATGGCTAGCACGAAGTCGAAGCGCTTCAGACCGGAATTTCCTTGCACTAGGCCCTCCCGCGCCGATGCTGCCACTGCCATGACGCGGCCTCCTCCTCGTCCCGTCCGGCATTCCCACGGGCCGGCGAGGCTAGCACAAAGGGCAAAGGGCGGCGAGCCGGCTCCTCATCCGGGCCGCTGCGCTACCAGTCATTTCTCATCCGCTCCCTGGGTATCTCTATGGCGTTGGCCGTTTCGCGCACCTGGGATCGGCATCGGACCATGCCGCGCAAAACCACCCGATCGAGCCATCGCTCCCATCGAGCTCTGTGGCTACGATGCTCAATCTACGCGTGGTCCGACCCGGCTGTAACGAAAATGAGGGTTGAGAGAACCCCCTGAGATGAAGTAGCCCTGGTGTCGGACGGCGATCCGCTCCGCGTATTGCTTCGCAGTTCGTTAGCCCAATGTGACAAATCCCACACACAGTGCCCAACGAACGTGGGATCATCGCCGCGGTACAAGACACGGTTTCAGAGTGGAGGCTCTGTCCATGACGGAATTCCCTGAACGAGCAGTCTATGCACCGCCACAGGGCATTCTCGTTGACGTTTTGACCCACGTCATTGATCAGCAGACTAGTTGTCGCTAACGCCTAGAGTTCCGAGATCGCCCGGAGCTGTGCCAAGCCACGTTCGAAAATCGCCCGAGAGGCCGTGTCGTCACCGTGGGCGACAGAGGACCGAGGAGAAATGACAGCCAAATCGATCTGCGTCACTGATCCCTGGGTCAATCGTGGGACCATGCGAGCCTGGATCGTTTCCATCCGGAAACTCTCGGCTAAAGAAGGATGTAAATACCACCGATGATTGGTGCCCAAAGCACCAAACTGGCGCAGACCCAGAACGCCGCCGCCTTCCACAGTGGCCATCGACGTTCGGAGTTACCGACCGGATGCCGAATGTCGGTATATGAGGCACGGGTACCCATATGTGCTCGCACGAATCTTATAGACAGGTTGACGTGGTGAATCAACGACCAGATTTTTCGACGGAGTGCCGGCCGAATGCCTATCGAATGCCGGTCGAGTTGACATCATCGCTGACTGGGAAAGGTTCATTGGGAAGAGTCGACTCAACCTATCATGGGACATGTTACCAAATACTTATGAAATATAGGGATAATTCTGTGACTATATCACCCATTTGGGTGACAACCATGCAGGAAACTTTGACTATAGATGTTTACGGTTCTATTTTTGGGTGCAACACTATTGAGCTGGACCATCGCCCTGGCCTATGGCGCAGGAGAAGTAAATCTAAGGCAGCGAACGGCCTCTTGGCCTCAAGAAAGAATCAAAGAAAGTTCTGTTATCTCAATTGACCGGATCTGAAGGCCTTTGCTAAACGGGGAATAGCAACATGCTCGTTACGAACGAGAATAAGGAAGAAAAGCTTCACAGTATCTCATCGATCAGGATTCCTAGTATTCTAGGCGGAGCTGTATGCCTGATCTTTTTTGCTCCGTTGATCTTGGTGGTATATTTGCTGCTAATGGCCGAGGGAGGGCCCGCGTTTGTCGGCCATGAGCACGCCAACTCTGACGGCACGTTCTCGACCGTATGGAAATTCCGCACCAGGAGCCCTGGCCGACCCGAAATCCTTGGCGATTTCCTTTTGAGGAGTCGAATTGAGGTTTTGCCTCAGATCTACAACGTCGCCAAGGGTGACATCAGTTTTTCCGAAATGTTGAGCGATGTGTGACACGAGTTCCGGAAGGCGGTAGCTGGTAACCGCCTTTCGGATGACAGCTACCGCAATTTAGTCGTAGCAGCCACAGGTGCCCGCCGCGGTTCGAGTGGAACCCTTCTTCCGCGACAGAAGGTTTGGCTGCGATTTGAAGAGTTGTTGGGGTCGGGTCGGTATCTTCCAGACCGGGCTGCACGGTAACGTACCTTATACCGCACTCCCTATCGACCAGCCGGTGCTCTGCAGGAATGCCGGCCTCGACCCCGGTGATCTCGATGGGATCTTCCGTACGCCCGACTGGACGAGAACCCGCAGGCTGCAACGCACACTCCGCCGGAAATTTCGCCGCGCACCAATGGCATGGTCAAAGGACTGGGGCCGCATGCCTTAGAGCGGAGACGCGCGTCCCCCACCGACTGTCCTGCGCGTATCGGGGCGTCGGGCGAACCTGGCCCTGCCGATCGATACCCGCGCGCCGGTGTCCGGGGCCGCGATCACTCCCCGGCCCGTCACCCCTGTCCGTCGAGCTCCGCGAAGACGCGCTTGGCGATGCGGTGGCATTCGACGGCCACGGGCACGCCGCAGTAGATCGCGACCTGGCTGAGGATCGCCTTGAGCTCGTCGCGGCCGCACCCGACGTCGAGCACCGATTCGCCGGGCAGGATGGCCGCTGCCGCCATGTCCTTCCGGCCAAAGAGAAACAGGTTCGCGTTCATTGTTCCACGAAAACGCGCTCATTTCTGGCCGCCCTCTCCGGTCCGGACCTCCTTCATTTCGGCGTTGATCCTGTCGTTCACGTCGTCTTCTCCGATGATCCCTAAAGGGCACTGCCGAGTATCCATCCGCCCCATGCGATCAAAGTTGCCCCGGCAATGCGAGGCAGCCAACAACCCGGAGGAGCGATCTTTTCCACGAATACGAATGCGGCCAAGGCTGCGACCCACAACAGATTCATCACGCCACCGACGAACAAGAGCGCCATCAACACCCAGCAGCAGCCGACGCAGTAGGCGCCATGCGAAAGCCCCATGTGAAACGCGCCGCCGGCGCCGTCGCGCCAGCGCGTCATCAGGAAACCCAGTGGCGTCTGGCAGTGCCGCAAGCAAGCGTGCTTGAGCGGCGTCCATTGATACACGCCGGACGCAGCGAGGACGAGGCCGCCAAATACAGCATTGGTGCTGGCCATAAGAGGAGAGAGCAAACCGACCTCCTGCAAACCCCACTGCAGTGCAGTCGCGGCGAAGCTGAACCCCGACCAGACAACGATGTAGCCGGCAACAAATGTCCCGGTCGGCACGAAGGGCTCGCCCTTGTTCCGGTGATTGCGGTTGATCCTGGCAAACATCAGGATCATGGGGCTGGCGCTAGGCAGCATCATGCCGATCATCATCACCACCCACATGACGAACATCAGGAGGAAGTCGACAACCGTTGCCGCGGTTACGCGGGTCCCCGTCATGGTCTCGGCCATAGTGGCCATCTCACCCATGTCGACGAGGTAGACCCAGGCAAGCGTCGTAACGCCCAAGAGGCTGAGCAACACGACCCAGCGGTCACGCCGCGCCGCGGACTCTAGGCTCGTCGCTGTCATCGTCGATTTCCCGTTTCACGGCCGGCGCGACCGGATGTCCTTGTTCTCGCGCCGGCCCGTGCCGCTTGGAAGACACGGCCGGCCTCAGCCCTGTTCCATCGGCAGCGATTCGTCGTTCCCCCACTCGAACATGGATGCGTCGTAGACGGCGACGTTGTCGTACCCAAGCAGGGTAAGAGCGAAGGCATTGTTGGACGAGGCAATGCCACCACCGCAATAAGCGATAATCTTGTCGGCTTCGCCCGCGCGCACCCCGTCGAAAATCTTCGGCAGCTGGTCGGCGGGCAGGTAGGTGCCCGTCTCGGGGTCATGCAAGGACCCGGACGGCACGTTGACGCTGCCGGCGATCCGGCCCTTGCGCCCGAACACCGG
>JAOUCL010000510.1 GCA_029859805.1 Rhodospirillales bacterium
AGGATCAGGCCTCCCGCCAGGAGAGCGGCGCCCAGCGAGACGACGGCGGCCCTCCGGACAAGCACCTTCAGGCCGAGGTCGAGGTGGGTCAGGAAGATCACCGGAACGACGCTGAGCAGCATCCAGTTCGAGTACTTGGACAGCATCGCAAGCGTTATCGCGACCGGCGCCAGCACCAGAAATCTCGCCCCGCCGTGTCGGACGGTGCCGATGGTCGCATAGACCGCCAAGGTCAGGAAGAACATTGCCGGCACGTCGGAAAGCATGAGCGGAACCTGCGTGAGGAGGTAGGGCATGCCCAGAAGCAGCACGGCGGCACAGCAACCGACGGTCTCGTTCCAAAGCGTTCGCCCTATCAGGTAGGTCAGCACGACCGTGCCCGAGAAGAGCAGCGTCGTGAACGCCTGAATGGCGGTCCGCACCTCGCCGAAGAGGCTCAAGACCAGGCCGTAGAGGAAGGGAACCAGGGGCAGGTCCGTCCACGCTCCGATGTCTCCGCCCCACTCTTCGAGGAAATATCCGACGCCGAACTGCTCCAGACTCTTGGCCTGGATGAAATACCTGGAGGCGTCGATGTTCACCTCCGGCAGGCGCCAAAAGAACCCCGCGACCGCGAAAGACGAAACGAACAGCCAGATCGCCGGGTTCGACCACCGGAGGGTCGCCCTGGAAAAGGCTTGGGCAAAGAAAACGCCGACGACGAGAGACAGGAACACGAGGCGCAGGTCCGTGCCGTCAAAGACCCACTGCCAGCTGGTGAGCCGGTTGTCATCCAAGAACCGAAGAACGAAGAGGCCGGCGAAGACGGTCAGGGTCAGCAGGGAGACCAGGAATAAGAGTAGGTCCTCGTCATCGATCGAACCGGACCGGCCGCCCGCCGTCGCCGCATCCTTGCCCGGATTTTCGAGCAGCATCCTGGTCCGGGGGTCCGTCGACGGCGCCGTTTCTATCACCAGGATATGACCTTATCGCAGTCGAAAATACTGTCGATGACGGTCTCGTAAGAGACATCGTCCTTCGACAGGTCGATCACTTCCAATTCGTTTTCCTTGGACTGCGCCTCCATTATTCGATCGGCCAGTGCCTTGGGGCCATCGTTCAGTATGTAAAGGACCTTCATCGCCGTTTCTCTCACCTGTACTCGTCACTACGTTGCAGGCGGCGCATGCTCCCGACGCGCCTCTTTGCAGGCCTACAAAACGATCACCCGGTCCGCGTCCCGGTTCATCATGGAATAGTTCAACTGGCTTCCGCGGACGACCGACTCCGGCAGCCCGTCGCCCTTGATCCCCTCGCGGTCCATGCTGTGACCGCAGGCGCACATGGAAACGCCGGGAAGATCGGCCAAATCCACGAAGAGCGCGTCATCCAGGAGCCTGGTGCCGCTATCCATCGCAAAGATTCTCACCTCGTGACTCTTGCCCGTGGCCGCGCGCGTCAGCCCGACGATGTGCGCGAGGTGGTCGACCCGGTTGACCAGAATCACCAATTTCATCCCGCCGATCCCCTCTTGGTTCCGGACATACGTTCTCCTGTGTTCACAATCACCTATCCCCCCAGTTAAGCAGGATTCTAGGGTGGTGATGTGGCTGTAGGAATGATGCGAATGCATCATATCGCGCATCGCATGGCGCCCGCGCGGAGGACAGGCGGTCGCGCAGCGCAGGCTCCTGCGCGATTGCTACGACGGGTCGAGGGGCCGCCGCGCCCAGTGGATGCGCATGTGCCTGTCGAATTGGACGCGGGTGTCAATAGGGAACGACGTGATCGTAATGAAGCAACCTCAATGCCATCTCGTCGGTGGACAGGTATTCCAACCCCTCTCCGCCTTCGACGTTCGTGTAGATCTTCATTTCCAGCTCTCTCATCAGCTCGAGATCAGCCGCTGCCGGGCCTGTCTCCTCGAGCGTCCCGTCAAGTATGAACACGTCCACCTCATCGTCGGAGAGCGTCATGCCCAAAGACATCCTCAGCGCCTCGTCCTGCCTGTCGCGCACGAGAACAGCGATCTTCTTGGCCATCGTTCTCTCCTCCTGGACTGGCTGGGTCACGCCGTCCGGGTGCTGGTCGTGGTGGATTTCGGGATGAGGTTGTGCCGGTACATGTAGGCCACGGCCTCCAGCTTGCTGTGCACGCCCAACTTCTGCTGGATATGTTGGACATGGTTGCGGACCGTCACCGGACGGATCGCCAGCAGCTCCGAGATCGCCTTGGTGGAAAGACCTTCGGCCATGAGTTCCATGATCTCCTGCTCCCGCCCGGACAGGGGGGCAAGCGCGGCACGGGCGGCATTGCGGTTCGGCGTTCTTGCGGCAGGCCGTCGTTTGTGCCGAACGGGCCAGTCTATGGCTTCGAGAGGGTCCGTGGCC
>JAOUCL010000226.1 GCA_029859805.1 Rhodospirillales bacterium
GCGGCTTCGATCGGATCAACACCTCCGGACGCTGTGCGAGGGGCCTTGTCCACCCCCATCCAAACCTTCCCCCGTCGAGGGGGAAGGCTTTCTTGCCTTTCACCCGATTGCCCTGCGCGCGCCGCACGGCTCTGCCCGCCCCCGTGCAGGGCCGCATGACGGCACTTGCCTCGCGGGCTCTGCTCGGCTATACAGCCGGCCGCCCCCAAGGAGCAGAGCGATGAAGAAAGACATCCACCCGGACTACCATGAGATCACGGTGATCCTGACCGACGGCAGCGAGTTCAAGACGCGCTCGACCTACGGCAAGGCGGGCGACTCTCTGCGCCTCGACATCGATCCCAAGACCCACCCGGCCTGGACCGGCGTGCATCGCCTGATAGATACCGGCGGGCAGCTCGCCAAGTTCAAGAAACGCTTTCAGGGCCTGGGGCTCAAGGAATAGCGCCTGCGCCGGCCGGCCCGGCGACCGAAGGAGGGGGCATCTGCCTGGGCAGGTGCCCTTTTGCCGTCCGGGCGGTCGAATTAGAGCAGGCAGCCGTCTCCGAGCATGGCGTCGAGGCGGGCCACCCGGGTATAGAGCGTGTGGCTCTCGCCGAGCAGCTCGGCGAGGCGCGGCGGCAGGTAGTCGCCGGCGACCGGGTCGGCCTTGGCGCAGACCTTCTGGCCGCCGAGGCGAAAGCGCTCGTCGACCGCCTCCAGCCGGGACATCTCGCCGGCATGCACCGCCTTCTGGACCAGCAGCCAAGCCATCACCTGGGTCAGGCGCGCGGTCAGCCGCATGGATTCGCAGCTCGTGACCAGCCGTGCCGTCGGCGCCAGCTTGCCGGAATCCGACGGCTCCTGGGCGGCGAAATAGTCCCGCGCCTCGCGGGTCAGCTCGAGCGCCTCCTCGTAGGTGCCGTCCAGGAAGGCGATACTTTCGCCTGAATCGCTCACTGTGCCGCCCTTCGATCTGATCTGGCCGGGCTCCAGCCCGGCGAACCAGGGTATACTAGAAAATGGCGTATTAACAATTGGTTGGCCGGCCGAGCCCGTTTCCGGACCGGATCGGGGGAAGCCCTTGAACCGGCTCGCTGAATCCCTATATCGAAATCGGCCGCCCAGGAACGCCTCGAAGCAGGGTTCCGAAAAGGCGCGGCCGGCATAGAGGGTCCGACCATGGTGGTGGGCCCGAAACATTAACCATGTTGCTCTGAAGGAGGATATGGCTATGCGTACCTACGATCTTTCCCCGCTCATGCGCGCGACCGTCGGTTTCGACCGACTGACCAGCCTGCTCGACACGGCCAGCCGCGTCGACGAGGCTACCCTGGGCTATCCGCCCTACAACATCGAGAAGACCGGCGAGGAGACCTACCGCATCACCATGGCCGTCGCCGGCTTCGGCGAGGCGGACCTGGACGTGACGGTCCAGGAGAACAGCCTGGTGATCAAGGCCGGCAAGGCGAAGCCCGAGGCCGACAAGGGCGTCCGCTACCTGCACCGCGGCATTGCGACGCGCGCCTTCGAGCGGCGCTTCGACCTGGCCGACCATATCCAGGTGACCGGCGCCCGCCTCGAGAACGGCATCCTGTCGATCGAACTCGAGCGCGAGGTGCCCGAGGCGATGAAGCCGCGCAGCATCGCGATCGAGACCAAGGGCAAGGCCAAGGTAATCGAGAACGCCGCCGCCTGAGCGAGGCGACGGTTCTCTAAGGCAAGCTCCTAAAGGCCTCCGACGACCGGCCGGGTCGGGACCTCCCCGCCCGGCCGGTTTTCGTTCCGTGGTGCTGACAAGGACCTGCCGTGCCCCCGTCCAAGCATAGTATTTCCTTCACCATGCCCCTTTGTTATAGTTGTGGCACCCTCGCCCAAACTGCCGAGGCAGACCATGTCGCAGCTTCCCAGACTGCACGTTCTGGTGGGTTTTCTGCTGCTTTTCCCGCTCGGCGCCTGCGGCGTCAACAACATCCCGACCTACGACGAGGGAACCAAGGCGGCCTGGGCGCAAGTCGAGAACCAGTACCAGCGCCGCGCCGACCTGATCCCCAATCTGGTCGAGGTCGTGAAGGGCTATGCCGCCCAGGAACGCGAGACCCTGACCGCGGTGGTCGAGGCGCGGTCGAAGATCTCGCAAATGACGCTGCCCAAGGATCTGCTCGAGAACCCCGAGGCGTTCAAGCAATTCGAGGCCAACCAGGGCGCGCTCAGTCAGGCGCTGTCGCGTCTCCTCGTCGTCGTCGAGCGCTACCCGGACCTCAAGTCCAACCAGAATTTCCTGGCTCTTCAATCCCAGCTCGAGGGGACCGAGAACCGCATCGCCGTGGCCCGGCGCGACTACATCGAAGCGGTCCGGAAGTATAACACCGAGCTGCGCACCATTCCCGGCCGCTGGTGGGCCGCCCTGCTCTATTCCGACATGAAGCCCAAGGAAACCTTCAGCGCGCCCGAATCCGTTGCCGAGGTGCCCAAGGTGCAGTTCAACCAGTGACCGATATCAGGATACCTGAGAGGACCGGCCTCTGGGCGTTGATCCTGGCCCTCGTCCTCTCGGCAGGCCACGCCTACGCCGAGCCGCAGTTTCCGACACTGACAGGCCGCGTGGTCGACGGAGCGGATATCCTCACCGCCGCTGTCAAAAACGCCTTGACGGGCAAGCTGGAAGCGCACGAGAACGCGACCACCAACCAGGTCGTCGTCGTCACTCTGCCGTCGCTCCAAGGCTACGCGATCGAGGAGTTCGGCTACCAACTTCTGCGCCACTGGGGTATTGGCCAGGAGGACCGCAACAACGGCGTCTTACTGATCGTCGCGCCGAACGAGCGCAAGGTGCGCATCGAGGTCGGCTACGGTCTCGAAGGCAGCCTCACCGACGCGCTCTCCAAGACGATCATCGAGACCGAGATCCTGCCGCGCTTTCGCAAGGGCGATTACAGCGCAGGAATCGTCAAGGGTACCGAGGCCATTCTGGCGGCGATTGCGGGAACCTACAAACCGAAGAAGCTGCGGACCAAGAGCGACTGGGATGACATTGAGTCCTTCCTGCCCTTCATTTTCTTTATCGGGGTGTTGCTTGTCCTATTAGTCTGGGGCCAACGCTCCGAGGGTCGGGCCGGTTGGTACACCGACGACAGTTTTGGCGGAAGTTCCGACGGCGGAGGATTCGGGGGCGGCGGCGGTGGCGGTGGCGGTGGCGGTTTCAGTGGCGGCGGGGGCGGCGGCGGCGGCGGCGGCGCCTCGGGGAGTTGGTGACCATGACGTTTCTGACCGACAGCGACAAGCATCGCATCGCCGAAGCCATCAAGGACGCGGAAAGCCGAACCGGCGGAGAAATCGTGACTGTCATCGCCCGCTCCAGCGACTCCTACGTTTACATACCTCTGGTTTGGGCCTCGGGCCTGGCACTGGTTGTGCCTTTGCCGCTGTTGTTCTCGGGGTTGCCGCTAAGCTACATCGAAATCTACCAAATCCAGCTTGCCGTCTTCATCGCCTTCGGCCTGCTGTTCCGCTGGATGCCGCTCAAGATGCGGCTGATCCCCAAAAGCATCAAACGCATGCGCTCGGCCCGCTTGGCGCGCGAGCAATTCCTGGCCCAGGGTCTGCACCGCACCGAGGGGCGGACCGGCGTGCTGCTCTTCGTCTCCCTGGCCGAGCGTTACGTCGAGGTCCTCGCCGATTCCGGGATCAACGACAAGGTCGAAGCGGGCACCTGGGACGGCCTGGTGGCCAGCTTCGTCGCCAAGGTCAAGACGGACCAAGTGGCCGAGGGTTTCTTGGAGGCGGTCGCTACCTGCGGGGCCCTCCTGGCGGAGCATTTCCCCAAGCCGCCTGGTAACAAGGACGAGCTCCCCAACCACCTAGTCGAGTTGTAGCCGTTACGAAGCGACCAGCAGCCGCTCCAGCGCCGCCCTTATCCCCTCCGGGATCGCCACCGGGGTCATGCTCGCGCGGTCGACGAAGACGTGGACGAAGTGGCCCTCGGCGGCGGGCTGGTCCGCGCCTTCCTTGAACAGGCCGATCTCGTAGCGCACGGCGCGCCGGCCCAGGTGGCCGACACGGAGGCCCGCTTCGACCGTCTCCGGGAAGGTGAAGGAGTCGCGGAATTCGCAGTGCGATTCGGCGCAGACGCCGACCACGGCGCCATCCTGGATGTCGAGCCCGCCTTCGCGGATCAGGTATTCGTTGATCACCGTGTCGAAGTAGGAATAGTAGACCACGTTGTTGACGTGGCCGTAGATATCGTTGTCCATCCAGCGCGTCGGAATGGCGAGCATATGGGGGTAGTCGGCGCGGGTCTCGGGGGTCCGGTCAGTCATATGCGCTCGCGATAACTCTGCCGGCGGGGTGTTGCACCCCCACCCCAACCCTCCCCCGTCGAGGGGGAGGGCGTAAGAGGTGCGCCCGAACCCGTATCCCCTCCCCCCTTGCGGGGGAGGGCCAGGGTGGGGAGTATCGCCTGCCCCGGCTGCGTGGCGTTAGGAGTCGTCACAGGATCGTCTTGAGGGCGTCGAGGGTCTGGTCGGGCTTTTCGGTCATCACCATGTGGCCGCTGTCGGCGACCAACTCGACCCGCGCGCCGGGGATCGCCTCGGCCAGCTTGCGGCCGGCGCGGGCCGGGGTCATGCGGTCGTCGGCGCCCAGCACCAGGAGGGTCGGACAGGCCACGGCCGCCGCCCGCGCGGGCGCATTCTCGTAGGCGTTGCAGGCGGCCAGATCATTATAGAGCACGCCGGGCGCCGCGCGCTCCAGCAGGCGCTCGCCACCGCCCATCAGCCACAGGCCCGGCGCCCGCGCGCCGCCCAGGTGCCCGCTGTCGCCGTGCGCCCAGTCGGTCACCAGGTCGAAGGCCAAGTGGTCGTCGGCCTCGGCGGCAGCCAGCAGGTCCGGGTGCACCGGCATCCTGGGCGCGGCGCCGAGCAGGGCGAGCGCGCGCACCCGCTCCGGGTGCCGCCCGGCGCAGTCGAGCGCCGCCAGCGCGCCCATGGAATGGCCGGCGAGCGCCGCCCGAGGCAGCCCCGCCGCGTCCATGAGCCGGGCCAGCCAGTCGGCGATTGCCGCGATGGAGTCCAGCGCCGGCCCCTCCGAGCGGCCGTGCCCCGGCAGGTCGACCGCCAGCACACCGTGGCCGTGGTAGGCGAAGAAGCGGGTTTGCAGGGCCCAGACCGTGCGGTCCATGCCGGCGCCGTGGACGAAGATCACGGCGGGCAGCGCCGGGTCGAAATCCCGGCCGCCGGTCGCGGCGAAGACGGACCGGCCGTCGACGGTGAGCTCCATCGTGAACCCTACTCCCCCTTATCCCTGCATCGCCGGCCTCGCCCCCCGCCCCTCGTCCCTAGACAAGCTCGGGATGAGGGAGTTAGAGCAAAACACTCATGCTGAGCCTGCCGAAGCACGGCCCGCTCAGCTCCGCTGCGAGGCACGCAGCGCCTGGCGCAGGTCCTCGACGATGTCCGACGGGTCCTCGAGGCCGACCGAGAGCCGGATCATGTCCTCGCCGACCCCCGCCTCCTCGAGCTGCGCGGCGGTCATCTGCTGGTGGGTCGTACTGGCCGGATGCAGCACCAGGGTCTTGGCGTCACCCACGTTGGCCAGGTGCGAGGCGAGCCGGCAGCTCTCGATGAAGCGGGCGCCGGCGGCGCGGCCGCCCTTGAGACCGAAGCTGACGATCGAGCCCGCGCCCTTGGGCAGCAGGCGCTTAGCCAGCACGTGGTCCGGGTGGCTCGGCAGGTCCGGGTGCAGCACCCAGGCGACCGCCTCCTGGCCCTCGAGGAACGCGAGCACCTCGCGCGTGTTGGCCATGTGGCGCTCCATGCGGAGCGGCAGGGTCTCGATGCCCTGCAGGATGTGGAAGGCGTTGGCCGGGCTCATGGCCGCGCCGAAGTCGCGCAGGCCCTCGTTCCGGGCGCGCATGACCAGCGCCTGGGGGCCGAACTCCTCGGCGAAATCGATGCCGTGATAGCCGGCGTAGGGCTCGGTCAGGGTCGGGAACTTGCCGGAGGCCTCCCAGTCGAAGCGGCCGCCGTCGACCATCACGCCGCCGAGCGCGATGCCGTGGCCGCCCAGCCACTTGGTCGCCGAATGGATCACGATGTCGGCGCCCAGTTCGATAGGACGGCAGAGGAAGGGTGTGGCGAAGGTCGAATCGACCATCAGCGGCAGGCCGGCCGCGTGCGCGATCTCGGCCAGGGCCGGGACGTCGAGCACCTCGAGGCCCGGGTTGCCGATGATCTCGGCATGGATCAGGCGGGTTTCGGGCCGGATCGCCTTGCGGAAGCCATTCAGGTCGCGCGGCTTGACGAAGGTCGTGGTGATGCCGAAGCGCGGCAGCGTGTGGGTCAGCAGATTGACGGAGCCGCCGTAGAGCGAGGCCGAGGCGACGATGTGCGCGCCCTGCTCCATCAGCGTGACGATGCCCAGATGCATGGCCGCGTGGCCGGAGGCCGCCGCCACCGCGCCGACGCCCATCTCCAGCGCCGCGACGCGCTCCTCCAGAACCGCCACGGTCGGGTTCGAGATCCGGCTGTAGATGTGCCCCGCACGCTCCAGGTTGAACAGCGCTGCGGCGTGCTCGGTATCGCGGAACACGTAGGACGTCGTCTGATAGATCGGCACCGCCCGCGCGCCGGTCGCCGGGTCCGGCCGCTGGCCCGCGTGCAGCGAAAGGGTGTCGAATTTGAGGAACTTGGGATCAGCCATGGCGCCGCCTTTCCTGACCGGTGAGGCCGGTCCCACCATACATAATTTCGCGGCAGCCAAAACGCTGAAATTGCCCGACCGGTGCCGGCCGGTCGCCATACGGACCGTGGGGAAGATCGCCAGGTGCGTCTGAAATGCAGGCCCAAAAAAAACTGGAGGGCCTTCCGATCCAGCCATCTGGACCGCGGCCCTCCGTTTCTTGATGCCTCACCCTGTCAACTTGCCGTGGCCGAAGCCTAGAAAGATGACGGGGCCGGGTCAAGCGATGAATCGTTAAAATTGCAATTGAAACACCGGTTTGGCGAAAAGAAAAAGCCGCCGGACAACCCGGCGGCGAGTTAACAGGGAGGCGTTACAAGGAACGGATACAAGATCCGACCGATGACCAGGTACCCCGATAGGGGCCTAACCATCACAGTCCAGTATAGGTAGGAGGCGCTAAGAAATTGTTAAAATCGGCGCAAAAAATTGTCGCCCGGCCGGCCACGCGTCATAGGCCCTCCGGGGCAGGCCGGAACAGTGCCCCCCGCAATGCCCGTCCGCCCGGGCCCGGCATCCCGATTGCGGCGCCGGCCCGGGCCTCGAGGCAGCGGACTTCACGGACCTTCGACCCTGGCAGGGACTGCCGCGGAGGGCGTCCGGTCAGAGGACGGCAGCGCTACCGCCGCCGGATTGGCTGGCCGAGGCGCTCGGCGCCGCGTCGGCGATCTTGGCGATCTTGGGCGTCTCCGCAGCAAGCGGCTTGCTCTTCTCGGCGTCCTTGGCAGATCCGCTCTCGAGATGGCGAACGCCGCCTTCCAAGCGCGCGCCGGACTCGATTTCCAGGCTCTTGTGGGCGATGTCCGCGGTGACCTTGGCGCTCCTGGCGAGCACGATCGAGGTCGCCCTGATTTCGCCGCTGACCTTGCCGCAGACCCGGATCCGCTCGCAGGTGATCGTGCCGTTGACTTCCGCATTCTCGCCGACGGTCAGCGACTTGCTGTCGACGTTGCCATCGATCTTTCCGTCGATCTGGATATCGCCGTTGCTGTGAAGGTTCCCGGTGATCCGCAGATCGGCGCTGATGATCGAGGGGGTCGCGCTGATCGGCTGCGAAGCGCCGCCCGACGATGGCGCCGAGATCACGGTGTCGCTCTTGGTCTTGGTATCCTTGGAAAACATTGCTGCCTCCTAATCGAGTGCGTCAAAGGGCGTAGGTCGCCGCTGCGTGACCCGAGCGCGCAGGACTTGCAGTGCTCGGGAAACGGCCCGACCGGTGGGCCAATTTGGCCCGATATGGTTAACGCGCCTTTAACACGGCTACCGATCCGCCGAG
>JAOUCL010000227.1 GCA_029859805.1 Rhodospirillales bacterium
CGAGACGCCGGCCTGGGAGATCGAAACCGACGACTTCAGCCACGTCATCGAGGCCAACATCCGCGGCACCTTCCTGCCGATCAAGTACGTGATCCCGACGATGGTGGCCCAACGCAGCGGCAAGATCGTCAATATCGGCGGCACCTCGGGCCTGCGGGGCTACAAGTACCGCGCCGCCTACAGCTCGTCGAAGTGGGGCGTGCGCGGGCTGACCCGCACCGTGGCGCTCGATGCCGGGGAATACGGCATCAACGTCAACGTGGTCTGCCCCGGCATCGTGCACACACCCCGCATGGACAAGCTCTGCGAGGAGAAGGCGCGGGTGCGCGGCTGGACATTCGACCAAGTTTACCAGGAATATGTCGAGGACATGGCGCTGAAGCGCGTGACCGAGCCGCAGGACATCGCCGACGCGGTGCTGTTCCTGGCCAGCGACGACAGCCGCAACATGACCGGCCAGGAAATCGCGGTGGACGGCGGCTGGGACGTTTGAGCGCCGGATGGGGAGGGAGCCATGTTTGCGGAATTCGATCTGGTCATGCCCGGCGACCTCGACGAGGCGCTGGACATCCTCGCCGAGGCGGGCGGCGACGGCGACGCCGGGATCCTGCCGCTGGCCGGCGGCACCAATCTGGTCGTCGATCTGCGCGCCCGCCGGATACGCGCGGACAAGCTGGTCGGGCTCGGCAGGATCGCCGCGTTGCGCGGCATCGAACGGAGCAACGGCCGCGTCACCATCGGCGCCGGGACCACGCTGAGCGACATCCTGCGCGACCCCGGCATGGTGGAGGCCGCGCCCTCCCTGGTCGACTCCGCGCGGGTCTTCGCCGGGCAGATGGTGCGCAACACCGCCACGGTCGCCGGCAACGTCTGCTGCGGCTCGCCCGCGGCCGATACCGTGCCGCCGCTCTTGTCGCTGGACGCGGAGGTCACGCTCGCAGGCAAGGGCGGCACCCGGAACGTTCCCCTTGCCGATTTCTTCCTCGGCTACCAGGAGGACGAGCGCCGGCCCGCCGAGCTGGTCACGAAGATCGCCTGGGACGCGCCGAAGCCCAAGTCCGCCAACCTGTTCTACAAGCTGGCGCGCCGCAAGGGCGACGCGATTACCGTGGTCGGCGTCGCCGTCACGGTCGCCGTCGAAGCGGGCAAGTGCACTACGGCGCGCATTGCGCTGGGCGCCGTCGCGCCCGTCGTGAAGCGGGCGCGAGAGGCCGAGGCCCTGCTGGAAGGCGAGGCCCTGACCCCGGAGCTGATCGAGGCGGCGGCACGGCAGGCGGCCGAGGACTCGAGCCCGATCGACGACGTCCGCGCCTCGGCCGACTACCGGCGCCACAGCGTGCATGCCTTGACCCGCCGTCTGCTGTCGCAGGCCTGGGCGCAGGTTACAGAGGGAGGCTGAGCGCCATGCGCGAGACCGAGACGATCACCCTGGAGATCAACGGGCGCAGGCGCGAGATCGCGGCGCCGCCCAATCAGACCCTGCTGGAGACCCTGCGGGAACACGGCTATTTCGAGGTCAAGAGTGGCTGCGAGAAGGGCGACTGCGGCGCCTGCGCCGTGCTGGTCGACGGCGAGGCCGTGGACAGCTGCCTGACCCTGACCGGGACGCTGGAGGGACGGGCGATCACGACCGTGGCCGGGCTGAAGCGCGGCGAGGAACTGCATCCGCTGCAGGCGGCCTTCGTGAAGCTCGGGTCCATACAGTGCGGCTACTGCACGCCGGGCCTGATCATGGCGGCGCAGTCCCTGCTGAACGAGACGCCGGACCCTGGCGAAGAGGACATCCGCCTTGCCCTCAGCGGCAACCTCTGCCGCTGTACGGGATATACCAAGGTTTTCGACGCGGTACAGGAAGCAGCTCAAGTCCTGCGTGAAGAGGAGTCGGGGTTATGACCGAGACCGAATCCTGGGCCAACGTCAACCTGCGTCAGGTCGGCCGACCGCTGGCGCGCACCGACGCGCCGGGCAAGGCCGCGGGCAAGACCCGCTATGCCGGCGACTACACCATGCCCAACATGCTGCACGCCAAGGTGCTGCGCAGTCCCGAGGCCAGCGCGCTACTGCGCCGGATCGACGTCTCCAAGGCCCGGGCGCTGCCGGGCGTCGCCTGCGTGCTGACGGCGGCCGATCTGCCGGACCGCAAGGCCTCCACCGACATACCGGGGCAGACCGGCAAGAAGAAGCTTGCGACCGATCAGCAGGTCCTGGTCAAGGAG
Organism: Rhodospirillales bacterium; assembly: GCA_029859805.1. Lineage (GTDB taxonomy): Bacteria > Pseudomonadota > Alphaproteobacteria > Kiloniellales > JAKSDN01 > CAMYKD01. The sequence goes on from JAOUCL010000227.1 coordinate 2,217, forward strand.
CGGGTGCGCTACCACGGCGAGCCCCTGGCGCTCGTCGCTGCCGAGACCCAGGCGATCGCCGAGCAGGCGGCGGAGCTGATCGATTTCGAGCTCGAGCCGCTGCCCGGGGTCTACGATCCCTTCAAGGCGATGAGGCCCGGCGCCCCCGTAGTCACGGCGCCCGACAACGTCGTCGGCGAGCACAAGGTGCGAAAAGGCGATATCGAGAAGGGTTTCGCCGAGGCCGACGAGATCATCGAGAACACCTTCCGGACCCAGTTCATCGAGCACGCGTTTCTCGAGCCGGAGGTCGGGCTCGCCTGGATCGACGAGAACGACGTCATCAACATCCGCGTCGCGACCCAGGTCATCGAGCACTTCCGCCCCATCGCCGAGGCCGTCGGCGTGCCGCACAACAAGGTGCGCATTCTGGGGGCTCTGGTCGGCGGCGGCTTCGGCGGCAAGGAGGACGTCACCGTCGAGATCTACCTGGCGCTGCTCGCCCAGGCCACCGGCCGGCCCGTGCGCCTGGCCTATACGCGTGAAGACTCCATGTTCGGCCACGGCAAGCGCCATCCCTTCGTGATCACCCATCGCACTGGCTTTACCAAGGACGGCAGGATCACGGCGGTGAAGGTCACGATCACGGCCGATTCGGGAGCCTACGTGTTTCTCAGCCCCTATGTCCTGCTCTACGCCACGGTGGCGGCCCCCGGGCCCTACCGGGTCGACAACGTGCACGTCGATGCGGTGGCCGCGGCCACCAACAACATGTTCACCAGCGCGTTCCGCGGCTTTGGCGCGGCGCAGGCCTGCGTCGCCCACGAGGCACAGATGGACGAGGCGGCCAAGGCGCTGGGCATCGACCGGATGGAGCTCAGGCGGCGCAACTTTATTCGAACCGGCGACAAGCTCGTCACCGGCCATCCGATCGAGAGCGCGGTCTGGGCCGATGAGTGCATGACCAAGGCCTGGGAGGCGCTCGGCGAGCGCACGCCGGACGCGGGCCCCGTCAAGACCGGCCGGGGCGTCGCGACCTATCAGCAGAGCTATGGCCGCATCACCTGGCTGCACGACACCTCCGAGGCCTGGGTCGGGGTCGAGGTCGACGGCTCCGTCGTCGTGCGCTCGGGCGTCACCGACATCGGCGCGGGCCAGGTCTCGGCCCTCGGCCAGATCGCCGCCGAGCTGCTCGGCGTCGGCCTGGACGACGTCACCATCTACAACAGCGATTCGGCGGTCACGCCGCTCGCCGGGACCACGACCGCAACGCGCGGGCTCTACATGACCGGCAATGCCGTGCGGTTGGCCGCCGAGGCCATACGCGGGCGCTTTCTGGCCCGCGCCGCCAGGGAGTTCGGCGTCGAGCCGGGCGAGGTGGACCTGGCCGAATCGAAGGCCTTCGTCACCGACCGCCCGGACAAGTCGATGGCTTTCAAGGCCCTCGTGGCGCTCTGCGCCTCCGAAGGCGTCCACCGCTCGGAGCTGGTGATGTTCCGGGCGCCCTTCACCGGCCAGATCGACCCGGAGACCGGGCAGGGCCGGGTGCACCCGGACTATGCCTACGGTGCGCAGGCGGTCGAGGTCGCCGTCGACACCGAAACCGGCGAGGTCACGGTGCTGAAAAGCGTCGGCGCCCACGACGTCGGCCAGGCGATCAACCCGGACGCGGTGGCCGGGCAGATCGAGGGCGGCGCCGCCATGGGCCAGGGCTATGCGCTGAGCGAGGAGCTGTGCTACGAGGAGGGCCGGCTGACCACGCCGTCCTTCAGCGAGTACCTGATCCCGACCGCCATGGACGTGCCGCGCTATCAGTCGATCATCCTCGAATCACGCAGCGGCCTGGGACCCTTCGGCGCCAAGGGCATCGGCGAGCCGGCCCTGACCCCGGTCGCCCCGGCAATCGCCAACGCGGTCGCCGATGCCATCGGCGTGCGGGTCTTCGACCTGCCGATCACCCCGGAGAAGATCGTGATGGCCCTGCGCCGCGCCGAGGCGGCGGAATGAAGCGGGCCCCACGGGGCAGGGGTCCGGGTTCGGCACGGCCAGTTTCCGCTGGACGCAGACCGCGGATTGCTGTCAAGGACTAGACCGGATTCGACAGGGGGGCGCAGCATGGCAGACGACGTGACCGCGACCGGCGACCGGGCCTTCACGACCGAGACCGTGTACGGCATGGGCAGCGAGCCGACCTATGCCGGCGCGCTCAGCTTCATGCGCCGCCGCTATACGCGCGACCTGGCCGGCGTCGACGTGGCGGTCAGCGGCGTGCCGCTGGACCTCGCCACGACCAACCGGCCCGGGGCCCGTTTCGGCCCGGCGGGCATTCGCGCCGCCTCCGCCCATCTCTCCTGGCACGGCGGGCCCTGGCCCTGGGGCTTCGATCCCTTCGAGCGCTTGGCGGTGATCGACTACGGCGACTGCCGCTTCGACCATGGCAAGCCGGACGAGCTCGTGGCCTCGATCGAGGCCCATGCCAAGGCGATTCTCGATGCCGGCGTGTCCCTATTGACCCTGGGCGGGGATCATTTCATCACCTACCCGCTGCTGCGCGCCCATAACGAGGTCCATGGGCCTCTCTCGCTGATCCATTTCGACGCCCATACCGACTCCTGGCGCGAGGACGAGAGGCGGCTGGATCACGGCACGATGTTCTACCACGCGGCCAAGGAAGGGCTGGTCGACCCGGCCCGCTCGGTCCAGGTCGGCATCCGCACGCACAACGAGGAGACCCACGGCTTCAACATCCTCCACGCCGACCGGGTGCACGAGGAGGGCGTGGCCGCGACCGTTGCCGAGATCGCGCGCGTGGTGGGGGACAACAAGGCCTATCTCACCTTCGACATCGACTGCCTTGACCCCAGCTTCGCACCGGGCACGGGCACGCCGGTCTGCGGCGGCCTGTCCACCGCCCAGGCGCTCGGGATCCTGCGCGGCCTCGCCCCGCTCGACCTCGTCGCCATGGACCTGGTCGAGGTCGCCCCAGTCTACGATAGCGCCGAGATCACCTCGCTGGCCGGGGCCACCCTGGCGCTGGAGTACCTCTGCGTGCTGGCCTCCAAGCGCGCCTGAGCGCCGGCTCCGAAGATGCCCCGCGATCCACGTTACGACGTTCTCTTCGAGCCGGTGCAAATCGGACCGGTGACGGCGCCGAACCGCTTTTATCAGGTGCCGCACTGCAACGGCATGGGCTACCGCGACGTCGCCGGCATGACCGTCATGCGCGGGATCAAGGCGGAAGGCGGCTGGGGCGTCGTCTGCACCGAGCAGTGCGAGATCCACCACAGCTCCGATATCACGCCCTTCATAGAGCTCCGGCTGTGGGACGAGCGCGATGTCCCGGCGCTCGAGCGCGTGGCGCAGGCGGTCCACAAGCACGGGGCGCTGGCCGGGCTCGAGCTCGCCTACAACGGCATGAACGCACCCAATCTGTCTTCCCGCGAGGTGCCGATGGGCCCCTCGCACCTGCCGGTCGCGAGCTTCACCTATGATCCGGTGCAGGCGCGCGCGATGGACAAGCAGGACATCGCGGACCTGCGCCGTTGGCACCGGACGGCGGCGCTGCGGGCCAAGCGCGCCGGCTTCGATATCGTCTACGTCTATGCCGCCCATGCGCTCAGCGGCCTTCAGCACTTCCTGTCACGCCGCCACAACGACCGCGGCGACGAGTACGGGGGCAGCCTCGAGAACCGCGTGCGGATCGTCCGCGAGCTGACCGAGGACGCCAAGGAGGCGGTCGGCGACAGCTGCGCGGTGGCCCTGCGCTTCTCGGTCGACGAGCTGCTCGGCCCGGAGGGACTCCACCGCGAGGAAGCCCACGACATGATCGGGCTTTTGGCCGAAATCCCAGACCTTTGGGACATTACCCTGTCGGACTGGTCGAATGATTCCCAGACCTCGCGCTTCGGTGGGGAAGGGGCGCAGGAGCCCTTCGTCGCCGGCATCAAGGGCCTGACCAGCAAGCCCGTGGTCGGCGTCGGCCGCTTCACCTCGCCCGACGCCATGGTCGCGCAGATCAAGCGTGGCGTGCTCGACCTGATCGGCGCGGCGCGGCCGTCGATCGCCGATCCGTTCCTGCCCCGCAAGGTCGAGGAGGGGCGGATTGAGGATATCCGGGAATGTATCGGCTGCAATATCTGCGTCTCGGGCGACATGACCATGTCGCCGAACCGCTGCACGCAGAACCCGACCAAGGGCGAGGAATGGCGCCGCGGCTGGCACCCCGAACGCATCGCGACCAAGGCATCCGACGCCAAGGTGCTGGTCGTCGGGGCCGGTCCCGCCGGCCTGGAATGCGCCCGCGCCCTGGGCGCACGCGGCTATGAGGTCGCGCTTGCGGAGGCGGGAATGGAACTCGGAGGCCGGGTCGCAAAGGAATGCCGCCTGCCGGGCCTCTCCGCCTGGGGCCGGGTGCGTGACCACCGCGTGCAGCAGATGCAGAACATGACGAATGTCGAGACCTACCTCGACAGCCGCTTGACTGCCGAGCAGATCCTGGAGTTCGGCTTCGAGCACGTCGCGATCGCGACCGGCGCCTCATGGCGGCGCGACGGCGTCGCGCGCTTTATTCTGCGGCCGATCTCCATAGCGGAGGGCGCGGAGGTCCTGACCCCCGACGACCTCATGGCGGGCAAGGCGCCCTCGGGCAAGCGCGTCGTGCTCTACGACGACGACCATTACTACATGGGTGGCGTGCTGGCCGAGCTCCTGGTCGCGCAGGGCCGCAAGGTCACGCTGGTCACCCCGGCGCCCGACGTCTCCAACTGGACCCACAACACGCTGGAGCAGGGCCGCATTCAGACCCGGCTCTTGGAGCTGGGCATCGCCATTGAACCGCATCGCGCGGTCACCGCGGTCCGGGCCGGCGGCATCGAGACCGCCTGCGTGTTCACCGGACGCAAGACCGAACTCGCCTGCGACTCTCTGGTCCTCGTGACCGCGCGCCTGCCGAACGAGTCGCTCATTCAGGAGCTGACGGCCAAGCGCGACGCCTGGAAGGATGCCGGTATCCTCTCCGTCAAGGCGATCGGCGACGCGCTCGCCCCCGCGACCATCGCCGTCGCCGTCTACGCCGGCCACCGCTACGCGCGCGAACTCGACGGCCCCGAAACAGGCGACGACCCGCCGTTCAAACGCGAGCTGACGGAGGTCCTGCCGCTCTGAATGCGAAGCGGCGTCAAACACCCTCGCCAGCGGGCAGTGCCTCGGTTTGAATTCGGACGGCGCACCGGAGCGCCTGAGCGGCCGCTGGGAATTCAATCAGAGCGCCGTCACCCAGAAGCTTCACCACCCGGCCTTCGTCGGCCGCGACAGCGGGAGTGACGACGGATCGAAAGATCGCATTCAGCGCCGCCATAACGCCGGTGGCATCGTCCTGCATCATGCGGCTGTAGCCGACGACATCGAGCGCGAGAATGGCGGAGAGTCTCCGCTTCATCGCCTATTCCCTATCCAGAGGAGAGCGGCCTCTCAAGCGTGGATCTTACAGATGTATGGCAATGGACGACAGCATAGGCTAGCAGCTGCACCGAAAAGCGCCAGCATCCGAAAAACCTTCGTTGTCCTTGGCGGCTCTAATATCCGAGGTGGGGTCACGAGCAGCCGTGCTTTTGGCTTTGCGCCGAGATCTGCCGCTTGGTAGAGGGCAAACATGATCGGCTACAAAACGGACGCTCCGGGCTATTTCTTGGTAGGATTTCAAATCGAGTCACTACACGCCGGCGAGGTGGAAGGCGACGTCGGCCGCGGACAGCGCCTTGCGCAGCGCGGTCTCGGGCC
>JAOUCL010000512.1 GCA_029859805.1 Rhodospirillales bacterium
CGGAGAACGTGGGCCACGCCCAGCAGGCTCTCCACTGCCGCGCCAAGTTCAACAGCGCCGCAAGCCGGGGCGCCTATACGGAGCAGATGGAGCAGGAACTGAAGGCCGCCTGAGCGGCTTGGAACCACAGGAAGCCAACGGCACGGCCGATACCCGGCCGTCGCCTGGCAAGGAGAGCGTCATGACAGTGAAAAGCTACAGTGCCGGCGTCAAGGAATACCGCGAGACCTATTGGGACCCCAACTACACGCCCAAGGAAACCGATCTGCTGGCCTGCTTCAAGGTGACGCCGCAGGAGGGCGTGCCGCGCGAGGAGGTCGCCGCCGCAGTCGCCGCGGAGTCCTCCACCGGGACCTGGACCACGGTCTGGACCGACCTGCTGACCGACCTGGAGTACTACAAGGGCCGCGCCTACCGGATCGAGGACGTGCCCGGCGACGATACTTGCTTCTACGCGTTCGTCGCCTATCCGATCGACCTCTTCGAGGAGGGCTCGGTGGTCAACGTGCTGACCTCGCTGGTCGGCAACGTCTTCGGCTTCAAGGCGCTCAGGGCGCTCAGGCTCGAAGACATACGCTTTCCCCTGCACTACGTCATGACCTGCGGCGGGCCGCCCAACGGCATGTACGTCGAGCGCGACATCATGAACAAGTACGGCCGGCCGATGCTCGGCTGCACGATCAAGCCGAAGCTGGGCCTCTCGGCCAAGAACTACGGCCGGGCGGTATACGAGTGCCTGCGCGGCGGGCTCGACTTCACCAAGGACGACGAGAACGTCAACAGCCAACCCTTCATGCGCTGGAAGCAGCGCTTCGACTTCGTCGCCGAGGCGGTGCACAGGGCGGAGGCCGAGACCGGCGAGCGCAAGGGCCACTACCTGAACGTTACCGCGCCCACGGTCGAGGAGATGTACAAGCGGGCCGAGCACGCCAAGTCGCTCGACATGCGCATCATCATGCATGACTTCCTGACCGCCGGCTTCACGGCGAACACATCGCTCGCCAACTGGTGCCGCGACAACGGCCTGCTGCTGCATATCCACAGGGCCATGCACGCGGTGATCGACCGCGACCGGCACCACGGCATCCATTTCCGCGTCCTGGCCAAGTGCCTCAGGCTGTCCGGCGGCGACCATCTGCACTCCGGCACGGTGGTCGGCAAGCTCGAGGGCGACCGCGAGGCGACGCTGGGGTGGATCGACATCATGCGCGAGCGCTTCGTGCCCGAGAACCGGGCCCGCGGCATCTTCTTCGACCAGGACTGGGGCACCATGCCGGGACTGTTCCCGGTCGCCTCCGGCGGCATTCACGTCTGGCACATGCCGGCCCTGGTCAGCATCTTCGGCGACGACGCGGTGATGCAGTTCGGCGGCGGCACGCTGGGCCATCCCTGGGGCAACGCGGCCGGCGCCGCGGCCAACCGCGTGGCCCTGGAGGCCTGTGTCCAGGCGCGCAACCAGGGCCGCCAGCTGGAGGCCGAGGCCAAGGACATCCTGGGCGCCGCGGCCCGGCACAGCCCGGAGCTGGCCGCGGCCATGGAGACCTGGAAGGAAATCAAGTTCGAGTTCGACACCGTGGACAAGCTCGATACGGCTGCGGGGTGACCCGGGCGTTCGCTAGGAGTCCCAACAACGGGAGCAAGAGACGATGACTGAGATACAAGACTATCCTTCGCGCGTGGGCGACCCGGCCAGCCAGCGGTTCGAGACCTTCTCCTATCTGCCGCCGATGGACGCCGGCCAGATCCGCAAGCAGGTCGCATACATGGTCGAGCGGGGCTGGAACTGCGCCATCGAGCACGTCGAGCCGGCGCGCGCCGCCGAGACCTATTGGTACATGTGGAAGCTGCCGATGTTCGGCGAGCGCGATGTCGATACCCTGATGAACGAGCTGACCGCCTGCCACAACGCCAATGCGGGTCATCACGTGCGCCTCGTCGGTTACGACAACAAGCGCCAGACCCAGGGCCTCGCCATGGCGGTCTACCGCGGCGACGCCTGAGCGACCGGGCAAGCACGCCCGGCGACTTCGGGGCATCGACGTCTCTACAAGGGCCCTTGAAGGGCCCTTGATTTTTCCGGCCTCGCACCCATATTTGAGCGATCGTTCAAAAATCTGGGCGCGTCATGGCGAGACCGAAGAGCTTCGACCGCGAGGAGGTGCTGGAACGCGCCATGGCGGTGTTCTGGCGCAAGGGCTATGCCGCCACCTCGGTCCGGGACCTGGTCGAGGCGACGGGTCTCAACCCCGGCAGCCTCTACGACACCTTCGACGACAAGCACGGCCTGTTCCTCGAGTCCGTGACGCTCTACCGTCGCACGGTGGTGGCGCGCCGGACCGGGCCCCTCGAGGACGTGATC
>JAOUCL010000511.1 GCA_029859805.1 Rhodospirillales bacterium
ACACAAGGGCCTGTTGGTTCGCCGCTTGCCCGCTGCCACCAGTGCTCAGAAGAATAATACGAAACCCACTTGCCCTCACCCTCCCACGCGGCCAAGGCCGCGTGGGCCCCTCCCTCTCCCGATGGGCGAGGGGTAATTTGGGCGAGGCGGCCCGGGGTCTGACCCGATGGTGATGGATCGCGTCGGCCGACGGCCGAAGGGGTTCGACCTGGGGTGGCCGGCTCATTTCGAGATACCTTTGCGCGGCAGCAGGCCGCGGGCGGCCAAGTTCTCCATCAGGGCGGCGGCGCCGAAGGTCCAGGGCGGGATCTCGGTGCTGAGCCCTACCGTGTTGACCAGCGCCCCCAGGAGGGGACTCGAGATCGTCACCAGGTCGCCGGTCTTGTGGGTGAAGCCCTCGCCGGGCACGCTCCGGTCCTTGGTCGGCGCGAACATGGTGCCGGTGAAGAGCATCAGGCCGTCGGGATACTGGTGCACGGCGCCGATCGTCTGGGCGACCAGGTCGAGCGGGTCGCGGCTGATCTCGGCCATGTTGCTGGTGTCCTCGAGCGTGAAGCCGTCGTCGCCCTCGACGCTCAGACGGATCTCGGCGGCGCGCAGGTCGTCGATGCCGAAGCTGTCGTCGAACAACCGGATGAAGGGGCCGATCGCGCAGGAGCCGTTGTTGTCCTTCGACTTGCCGAGCAAGAGCGCGCTGCGCCCCTCGAAGTCGCGCAGGTTGACGTCGTTGCCGAGCGTCGCGCCCAGGGTCTCGCCCCGGGCGTTGACCACCAGCACGGCCTCCGGCTCCGGGTTGTTCCAGGTCGAGGCGGGGTGCAGCCCGATCTCCGCGCCGGTGCCGACCGCCGACATCGGCTGGCTTTTCGTGAAGACCTCGGCGTCGGGGCCGATGCCGACCTCGAGGTACTGCGACCAGAGGCCGCGCTCGATCAGCAGCGCCTTGAGCCGCTGCGCCCGCTCGGAGCCGGGAACCACGGCCGCCAGATCGCCGCCGATCTCGCCCTCGATGGTTTCGCGCGCGGCGGCGGCGGCGGCCGGGTCGCCCTTGACCTGCTCCTCGATGACCCGCTCCAGCATCGACTTGACGAAGGTGACCCCGCAGGCCTTGAGCGCCTGCAGGTCGCAGGGCGCGAGGAAACAGGGGCGTTCCGGGTCGCGCCGCGCGGCCGCGCTGTTGGCCAGCAGCGCGTCGATTGCGCCAAGCGAGGCGCCTCGTCCGGCGGCGCCACGCGCCTGTCCGGCCGGGTCCTCGGCGTTCAGCAAATGGGCCATGGTCGGAAAGTTGGCCGTGACATCGATCGCCTCCTCGCCCTTCAGCACGACGACGGCGGGCCCAGGCAGGTTCCCGGTCTGCCAGGCGCGGCCGACGAGCAGGCCCGCGGTGCCGTCGGCCGGCAGGCAGGTCGCGACATCGAGACGGAGGTCCATCGCGCGGCAACTCCCGGATCCGTGTTGAGAGACGTATCTTCGATGGCTTTGCTTGGTTCCGCAAGACGCCGGTGCTATTGATGGTGGGAAGCGAAACCGGGCGTTCCGGAAAGCGGAAGGGAAGGGGCCTTGAAACCGGAAATCGTCGTCGTGCGGCCCTACGTGCCGCGGATCATGGCCGCGCTCGAGCAGGACTACGTGGTCCATCGGCTGTGGCAGGCCGAGGACCCGGCTGCCTTGCTGGAGCAGGCACGGGCCGCGCGGGGCATCGCCACGACCGGTGATGCCGGCGCCGACGCGGCCTTGATGGACGCGCTGCCCGCGCTCGAGATCGTCGCCTGCATGGGCGTCGGCGTGGACGCGATCGACCTGGCGCACGCCCGCAGCCGGGACGTCGCCGTGACCTATACGCCGGACGTGCTCAACGACGAGGTCGCGAACACGGCGGTCGCGCTGCTGCTCGCGGTGACCCGGCGGATCTGCGACGGCGACCGCTACGTGCGCGAGGGCCGGTGGCTGGAGGCGCCGATGGCGCTGACCCGCAGCGTCGTCGACAGGCGCTGCGGCATCCTTGGCCTCGGGCGGATCGGCAAGGCGATCGCCAGGCGGGTCGAGGCGCTGGGCGGCGAGGTCCTCTACCACGCCCGCAACGAACAGCCGGACCAGCCCTACCGCTACTATGCCGACCTGGTGGACCTGGCGCGCGACAGCGATTTCCTGATCGTCATCACGCCGGGCGGCGCGGCGACGCGGAACATCGTGACCCGCAGGGTGCTCAACGCGCTGGGTCCCGACGGCACCCTGATCAACGTGGCGCGCGGCTCCGTCGTCGACGAGCCGGCGCTGGTCGCGGCCCTGGTCGAGGGCCGCCTGGGCGCCGCGGGCCTCGACGTCTTCGCCGACGAGCCGCACGTACCCGAGGAGCTCCTGA
>JAOUCL010000039.1 GCA_029859805.1 Rhodospirillales bacterium
ACCGCCTCGATTGTCCCATCCGGACCTTCGGATAGAGGCCGAGGCTTCGGATGGGACAATCGAGGCGGTTAGCGTCAGGGACGCCAAGGATTTCGCCCTCGGCGTTCAGTGGCACCCGGAATACCGGGTCCTGGACGATGCGTTCTCGGCCAAGCTCTTTGCCACCTTCGGCGCGGCCGCGCGCCGGCGCGCCGAAGCGCGCGCCAAGGGGGATTTGGCCCTGCACTGGGTGCCCGGCGCACCGCTTACCGCCTAGCATTTTCAGCCGGAGGAATGCACAACGCTCGGGTCTGCCATACGTTTCTTGCATAGGCATGGTACAAACGAGGATTGCAACCGACGAACAAGTCACTAAATCTTATGGTTAAGAGCCAGCGCCGCAATGGTTGCCGGCCCTCGTGGAGATTACGGTCCCCTGCCGTACCTCCACCTCTCCGCGGAGAAGAGGAACGCCCGGCTCCCCCCCGACCGGGCGTTCCGTTCTTTTGCAGTCCCGGCAATAGCGGCCGCCGGACCGTCTTGCCAGCCGGCGCGGCGGCGGCCTAGTGTGCCGCGCGGCACGGCGCGGGAGGGGATTTCGACAGTGCGACTGGCCACCTGGAACGTGAATTCGGTCCGACAGCGCCTGGAGCATTTGGCGCGGTTCTGCACGGCGGCTGCCCCGGATGTTCTCTGCCTGCAGGAAACCAAAGTGCGAAACGCGGATTTTCCGGCCCGCGAATTTCGCGATCTCGGCTATGTGCATCAGTTGGTTCACGGGCAGAAGGGCTACAACGGCGTGGCCATTCTCTCTCGTGTCCCTTTCGAAGAGGAGGGCACGGAAACCTGGTGCGGCCGCGACGACCGGCGGCACGCCTCCGTGCGGCTGCCTGGCGGTATCGAACTGCACAACTTCTACGTTCCCTCGGGCGGTCCCGTCCCCGACCCGGAGCGCAACGAGAAGTTCGCGCACAAGCTCCAGTTCCTCACCGAGATGGCCGGCTGGGGCCGGCGCGGCCGCACGGCCGGCCGCCCTCTGGTCCTGGTGGGCGATCTCAACGTCGCGCCGCTGGAGACCGACGTTTGGAACCACAAGAAGCTGCTTCGCAGCGTCGGGCACACGCCGGTCGAGTCCGAGCACCTGCAGAGGGCCCTGCAAGACTCCGGCCTGATCGACGCCGCCCGGCATTTCGTGCCCCCCGGCGAACACCTCTACACCTGGTGGGGCTACCGCTTCCCCCAATCGCTCGAGAAGAACTACGGCTGGCGCCTCGATCACATCTGGGTCAGCGCGCCCTTGCTGCCAGCGCTCCATGGCTTCCGGGTCGTCAAGGAGACGCGCAGCTGGGACCGGCCTTCGGACCACGTTCCCGTTGTGATCGAGGTCGGCTGACCGTCCCTAGGGTGCCTTCAACCCATGCGGTACAGGAAATAGCGCCCCGGACTGACGCCCGCAGGCAAGTCCAGAGCTTCGGCCCCGGCAAGAGCCAGGGCCTGGTCGGAAATCACAACCCCCCCGGCCATCAGCAGCCGAGACAGCTGCCCCGAGATAAACGCCGCGAGCCCCGCATTCGATGCCGCGTCGCCTGTCCCCATGTCGGAATGGACCATCGGGACGCTGCGGCCGAAACGGGCGACCGCTCGGGGCAGGGTCTCGTGGATATCACCGAGCAGGAGATGGGCCGGGTCCGGAACGCAGTCGGGATGGGCCGCCACTTGGCGTTCGAACACGAAGATCTGGCGGTCCGGGCAAAGCTGGCGCAGGTGGTCGTAGGTCCGGCCGTTGCCCAGGCCGAGTTCGCAGATCGGGCCGCTCAGGTTGCGGACCAGGGCCACGGCCTGCTCCAGGCACGCGCGTTGCGCCTCGAGGCGGCGAATGAAGCTGTCGAGGCGACTCACACCGACCCGCCCTTCAGTCCTTGGCGCCAGCGCGCGCTTCGCGCAGCTGCGCCGTCGTCTGCTCCAGGCGATGAGCAAGCACGCGCATGATCTCCACGCCCATCTCCGGGAAGTCCATGATCAGCCGGAAAAACAGATCCTTGGTCACCTTGAGGGCCACGACCTCGCTGCTCGCCGTCACCGTGGCGGTGCGCGGCACGTCGCGGAGGATGGCGATCTCGCCGACGATATCGTTGCGCTTCAACACCGCAACGGCCAGCGGTCCGTCGGGCGTATCGACCGAGACCTCGGCCTCGCCATCGACGATGATATAGGCGGCGTCCCCAGGCTCGCCTTGCCGGCACAGCGTCTGGCTGGGCTTGAACGTGAGCCGTTCGCTGGCGAAGCACATGAGCTTCAGCTTCGCCGTCTCGATGTTGGCGAAAAGCGGGATATGCCGAAGGATCTCGACTTCCTGATCCAGGCTCATAATCGGTCTCTCCTTCTGCGGCGCCTCAACCAGCGGCCACGAGTTCGCCGAGGGTCGACCCCGGCGCGTTCAGCTCATGGAACGTTCCCTGCTCGACCAGGCGCCCGGCACGCATGACCACGACACGATCGAAGAACTCGGCCCAGGCCGCCTTCTGCAGCGTCCAAATCACGCCGCGACCGCGGCGCGCCTCGAGCACTCTCGATCCGATCTCCCGCTGCGTGGCGCTGTCCATGACCGCCGCGGCTTCGTTTATGATCAGAAGGTCGGGATCCTTCAACAGCGCGCGGCCAATGGCCAGCTTCTGACGCTGTATGCTCGTCAAACGCCGGCCGGCGACGCCGACCTGATAGTCCAGGCCCACGGCGAGCACGATCCGTCTGAGTTCGAGGCTGTCGAGCACCTCGGTCACGGCTTGGCCGACGATCTCTCTCGCGTGGGCCTTGCCGTAGGCGAGGCGGCCGAACAGGATATTGTCCTGCAGCGAGGCAACCGCGTTGTAGCTGTCCGGCCGGTAGAACTCGACGGCACCGGGATCGTCCCGCTCCAGCCGTTCGGCGATTCGGCGCCGCGCCGCCAGGATCCTCTCAGCCCGGGCTTCGTCGATCAAGCCCAGGCGATGGCGGGATTCCACATACTTGAACGGCAGTCGCCGGAGCTTCAGCTGCTCGGCCTCGGACAGGGCCTCGGGACCGATCTTCTCCGCGCGCGCCACGAGCGCGCGATAATCCGGCAGCTCGTCCTCCTCGATGAAGCCGAACTGCTCGAAGAACGGGTGGCCGGGCGGCAGGTCGCCGAGCAGCTCGACCATGGTCTTGGCGATCGTCTCGCCCATCCTGAGCACGTTGCCCAAGACCCCCTCTTCGCGCAGGAACCTGAGAATCAGGGGGTTTTCCGCCAGCGCCTCGTCGGCGAACTCCGGCTTGGTCGGCGTGCCGAACAGCAGGTTCTCCGCAAGCGTGGCATTGCGGTTGTAGCGCTCGGGGTCGAAGCACACGACGAGGTCGCTCGCGCCTTCCTCGGCCAAGCGGTCGATCAGGGCGGCGCGTGCGCGCAGGATGCCTTCGGCGACCTCGGGCTGCGCCAGGGGATCTATCGTTCCGGTCAGGCCGAAGCGGTAGAGGTCCTCGTCCATATCCACCAGCGACAGGGCCTCGACCATTTTCGCCTGCAGGCCCTGGAGGTCCCGGGCACCCGCAGCGGCGTAGTCGATCCAGTCGGCCTCCAGATCCAGCGTCGTGTTGCCGGCGCGCCGGCTTTCTGCAACCTGCCGCGCTTTGGCCTTACGCTGGCCGGCGTCGAGGGTGGGCTCCTTGAGGGGGCGATGCTTCAGGCCGTAGAGCAGATTGTCGCCGACCGAGACCGGAAACAGATAGGCGTCCTGGCCGACATAGGAGATCCGTCGGCCGGTCACGGCCTCCGGCAGGTCGTGGAGGTCGCGCCCTCCCACCGTGATCGATCCGGCGCCCGGCCGGACCAGATTGGCCAACAGCATGCCCAAGTGTTCCTTGCCGCTGCTGCTGTTGCCGACGATGGCCAGGTGGGCGGTCACGGGAATCGTGAAGTTGACGGAATCGACCAGCTTGGTGTTGGTTTCGTCGATGAGGCTGACCGACGCGCAAACGATATCGCCGTCGAGCGGCGGGCCCGGATCGGCGGCCACGTCTTGCCGTGCCGGATCGAGCATCTCCGGCGGCTGGAACTGCCCGATCACCTGATCGTACTTGATCTGCACGTCGAGGCGCCGCTGGTCCCAGTCGATCAGCTCCTTGATCGGCCCGGGCAGGTCCTTGTAGGCGGCGATCACGGCGACCAGCGCACCAATGTCGAGCCGGCCCCAGTACGCGAGCATGCCGCCAATGGAATAGAAGAAGAAAGGAGTGAGCTGGGCCAGGAAGTTGTTCAGGAACTTGACGAAGAACTTGCGCTGATAGATCTCGAAGCGGATACGAAATATGTGGCCGATACGCGCGGCGATATCGGCGCGTTCCAGATTCGACGTGTCGTGAGCATGGATCTCCACCGCGCCGTCGACCAGCTCGCCGATCCGCCCGGCCAGCTGCCGGGCCGTCAGCTGACGCTCCTTGCCGAGACTGAGGATGCGCTTGCGCAGCTTGGGGATCAGGATCGCCTGCACGGCGACGATGCCGGCCGCGGCCAGGCCGAGCCAGAGGCTCTGCGTCAGGATGAAGAACATGGCGGTGAGGGCCTGGCCACCGAGAAACGCCGGGGTCACGAAGGCATCGCCGATGAAGCCGCCGAGCGGCTCTACCTCGTCCTTGACCATGGTCGCCATCTCGGCCTGCTTGGCCCGGCGGACGAACGGCACCGGAAAGCGGAGTATGCGATCCGCCAGCTCGTACCGCAGCCGGCGCAGCATGCGTTCGCCCATCCGGCCCTTCAAGGTGTTGATGACGAACTTGAACATGCCATTGACGAGCACGAAACCGAGGAAGGCAAAGCTGAGCGCAAGCAGGTAATCGCCCTGCTCCAATCGAAAGCCGTCGAACAGCCGGGCCGGCCCGCCGGCCGGATCCGCGCGGAACGGCAGGTCGAACTGGAGGAACGGCTGGGTCGATCCGGGTCCTTCGAAGCCTTCGCCTTGGATCCCCTGGTTGACGATCGACTTGGGCAGGTCGAGAGAGACGAAATAGAACGGCAGGGAGATCAGCACGAGAAAAAGGATCCCCACCTGCTCGCGCTTGCTATGCCGCCAGACGTATTTGAAGAGATTCGGTTCCATGGAAAACCGGATTTTCACGCCCCACTCAAGATGACCGAATCCGCCGCGGTCGAGCCACATTAACCAATGGACCCTGGCGCGTAAACGCAGCTGCGCCGGCACCGCTCCTGGCTCATAAAGACTATTTTCACATCATGAAAGCCTGTGGCATGATCCGGGCTCTTGCAGGTGAGGGTATCCGAGAAAATTGGGGGTTTTAGCATGGCCGGGGTCCGCAGGGACAAGCGGGTGCTGATATACAGCCACGACAGCTTCGGCCTCGGCCACCTGCGCCGTTGCCGCGAAATCGCGCACGCGCTGGTCGAGGCCGAGCAGGATCTCTCGGTCCTGATACTCTCGGGATCGCCGATCATCGGAAGCTTCGACTTCCGGGCCCGGGTCGACTTCGTGCGCGTGCCCGGGGTGATCAAGCTGCGAAACGGAGACTACACCTCGCTCGCCCTCCACATCGACGTGGAACAGACCATGGCCATGCGGACCTCGATCATCGAGCACACGGCCAAGATCTACGATCCGGACCTGTTTCTTGTCGACAAAGAGCCGCTCGGGCTGCGTGGCGAGGCGGAAAACACGCTTGCCATGCTGAATGCGCGGGGTACGCCCTGCATCCTGGGCCTGCGCGACGTGATGGACGAGCCGGCGCTGCTGATCCCGGAGTGGGAGCGCAAACAAGCCGTTCCGGCCCTGATGAAGTATTACGACGATATCTGGGTCTATGGACTGCCGCAGGTCTACGATCCTCTCCAAGGCGTGGCCATGCCCGATTCGGTGCGCCGGAAGGTGACCTACACGGGCTACCTGCCGCGCAGCGTGCCCTTGGCCGCGCCGGGGCTGACCCTCGAGAAGATCAACGAGCCCTACCTGCTGATCACCGTCGGCGGCGGCGGCGACGGCGAGCAGATCGTCGATTGGGTGCTGCGCGCCTATGAGAGCGACCCGGACATACCCTACCCGGCGCTCCTGGTGCTCGGACCCTTCATGGCCTCCGACCTGCAGAACGAGTTCCTGCAGCGGGCAAGCCAGCTGCCCCGGATCGAAGCGATCACCTTCGAGGCCCGCCTCGAAAGCCTCATGGAGCGCGCGCTCGGTGTGGTCTGCATGGGCGGCTACAACACCTTCTGCGAGATCCTGTCGTTCAACAAGCGGGCGCTGGTGGTGCCGCGCACCGAGCCGAGAATGGAGCAGTACATCCGCGCCACACGGGCCGCACAGCTGGGCCTGGTCAGCGTTCTTCCCGACGACGGCCGCCGCGAGGCCCAGATCATGGCGACGGCCCTGCGCACGCTGCCGCAGCAACCCCCGCCCAGCGAAACCGTCGTGCCAGGTCTGCTGGACGGTCGGGACAACGTGATCAAGCTCGCCCGGCAATGGCTGCGCCACCGGCAACGCGGCCTACGCGTGGCGAGCGCAGCCGCGAACTCCCGCGCCGCTTGGCGCCTCGGGCGCTAGCCGGGCGCCCCAGGACCAGGCCATGTGCTTGACGGCCGGCCGGTCGGCTCTCTAACGTCGCGCCATGCCTGGGATCTCTCCCGCCAAAGACCCTTCTCACATATCGCTCTGCGTCGCGGTCGTGGTGAAAGGCTATCCTCGCTTGTCGGAAACCTTCATTGCCCAGGAAATTCGCGCCCTGGAGCAGTGCGGCCTGAACCTGCGAATCTATTCGCTGCGGCACCCCACCGATCCTGCGATCCATCCGGTCCATCGCGAGATCGTCTCGCCGGTGAGTTACCTCCCGGAGTACTTGCACCACGAGCCCCTTCGGGTGTACCGCGCCTGGCGCAGGGCCCGCCATCTGCCCCGTTATCGGCCGGCCCTCCGGACCTGGCTCAAGGATTTGCGCCGGGATTTCACGCGCAACCGGGTGCGGCGGTTCGGCCAGGCTTGTGTCCTGGCCGCGGAGCTGCCGGCCGGCGCCACCCGACTGCACGCGCATTTCCTGCACACCCCGGCCTCGGTCGCCCGCTATGCCGGCTTGATGACCGGTCTGCCGTGGTCCTGTTCGGCCCATGCCAAGGACATCTGGACCACGCCCGCTTGGGAGAAACGGGAAAAGCTCGCGGAACTGGACTGGCTGGTCACCTGTACCGCGGTCGGGCGCGATCACCTGGCCGGGCTGGCGCCCGAACCGGGCCGCGTCGGCCTGATCTACCATGGCCTGGATTTCGACCGCTGGCCGCGGCCGCCGGGACGGCGTCCCGCCCGAGACGGATCACGGCCGGACGATCCGGTGGTTCTGCTCTCGGTCGGCAGGGCGGTCGAGAAAAAGGGCTATAAGGACCTTCTGGCGGCGCTTGCGCTTCTGCCCGCGTCACTACATTGGCGCTTGATACACATCGGTGGCGGCCCATTGACCTCGCTCCTGCGCGAGCGGGCCGAGGCCCTCGGTTTGACCCCGCGCCTGACCTGGCTCGGCGCCCAGCCGCAGGAGGTCGTGCTCAGCAACTACCGCGCCGCAGACCTTTTCGTCCTGGCCAGCCGCGTGGCCGCGGACGGCGACCGCGATGGCCTCCCCAACGTCCTGATGGAGGCCCAGAGCCAGGGCTTGGCCTGCCTCGCCACGCGTGTTTCGGCTATACCCGAGTTGATCGAAGACGGAGTCACCGGCGTGCTCGCCGCGGCCGGCGACCCGGCGGCGCTCGCTGCCGCCCTGGACCAGTTGATCCGGGACCCGTCGACCCGCGCGGCCTTGGGCGCGGCCGGCACGACACGGGTCCGCGAGCGCTTCGCCATGGCCGAAGGCATCGCGGTCTTGGCCGAGCGCTTCGCCGCGAGCGCACCGGCCCATGCAGCGTTCTAGGTACGAGCATGCGCGTGGCCTTTTACGCACCGATGAAACCGCCCGACCACCCGGTGCCGTCGGGCGACCGGCGCATGGCGGCCCTGCTGATGCAGGCGCTGTCGCTGGCCGGCCATGAGGTCGAGCTGTCCAGCCGGCTGCGCAGCCGCGACGGCGCCGGCGACCCCCTGCGCCAGGCGCGCATCGAGACGTTGGGCGTCGCGTTGGGACGCCGCCTCCTGCGCCGCATCGAAACGCGGCCGGCACGCGAGCGCCCCGACGCGTGGCTGACCTACCATCTCTATTACAAGGCGCCCGACTGGATCGGCCCGGCGGTCTGCGAGGCGCTCGCCATCCCCTATCTGGTGGCCGAGGCCTCGGTGGCGGCCAAGCGGGCCGGCGGCCCCTGGGACCGGGGCCACTGGGCCACCCTGGCCGCGCTGGAGCAAGCCGCCGCAGTCATCGCATTCAATCCCGTTGACAGCGAATGCCTGCCGGACCTTCGCCGGGTCCGCGCGCTTAAGCCTTTCCTGGATCCGATACCCTACCGGACGGCGGCAGCCGAAAGACACCAGCACCGCGCCGCTCTGGCGGCCCGCCTGGGCATGGACCCCGGGCAACCCTGGCTCGCGGCGGTCGCCATGATGCGGCCGGGGGACAAGCTCGCGTCCTACCGTCTGCTGGCCCGCGCGTTGAACAACCTGAGAGAGGCGCCCTGGCAGTTGGTGATCGTCGGCGACGGTCCCGCGCGCTTTCAGGTGACGGCGGCTTTTTCCGAGATTGGAGGCGACAGGGTCCGCTACGCCGGTGAAATGGCCTTGCAGGCCCTGCCGCCGCTCTACGCGGCCTGCGATCTGCTGGTCTGGCCTGCGGTCAACGAGGCCTACGGCATGGCGCTGCTCGAGGCCCAGGCGAGCGGCCTTCCGGTCGTCGCCGGGGCGAGCGGCGCCGTATCGGAGATCGTGCGTCACGACCTGACGGGCCTGCTGGCCGAACCCGGCGAAGCGGATGCTTTCGCGGCCGCCTTGAGCGGCCTTCTCGGGGACCGGGCGCGCCGGAGCCGCATGGCTGCGGCGGCGCTGGAGGTGGTCGGGGCGGAACACGGGCTCGCGGCCACGGCGAGGCGACTGGACGCGATCCTTGCCGAGGCGGTGGCGCCGACATGATATCGCGCCCCATCCCGCTGGTCGTGCTGCGCCATGGCCCAACCGACTGGAACGCCGAGCGGCGTATTCAGGGCCGCAGCGACCGACCGCTGAGCGAGGCCGGGCGGGCAGCCGTGCGGAGCTGGAGCCTGCCGGTCGAGTGCGCCGGCTACGACTGGATGACGAGTCCGCTGCTCCGCGCAAGAGAGACCGCGGCTCTGATGGGCCATGGCGATGCGGCGGTCGAGGCGGCGATCATCGAGACCGACTGGGGCCAGTGGGAGGGGCGGACCTTGTCCGAGCTGCGCGGTTGCCTTGGACCGGAAATGCTCGAAATGGAGGCCCGGGGCCTCGATTTCCGGCCGCCGGGCGGGGAAAGTCCGCGCGACGTACAGGTCCGTCTGGCGCCCTGGCTCACCCGTGTCGCGGCCGACGGGCAGCCCTGCGTGGCGGTTTGCCACAAGGGGGTGATTCGTGCCCTCGCCGCGCTGGCCAGCGGCTGGGACATGACCGGGCCGCCGCCCGAAAAGCTGCGCGACGCCGCGGCCCACCGTTTTCTGGTGGGCACCGGCGGCACACCGGCCGTCGGACAGCTGAACCTGTCTCTCGTATCATGACCGAATCCGCCGACATCCTGTTCTACGTCCAGCACCTTCTGGGCATCGGCCACCTGCGGCGTGCCGCCCTGATTGCCAAGGCCGTGGACCGGGCCGGGGTGTCGGTGGCTTTCGTCTCCGGTGGCATGCCGGTACCGGGGCTGGACATCGGCGGTGCGGCCTTTGTGCAACTGCCACCCCTGCGCACGGCCGACCAGTATTTCTCGGCCCTTGTCGACGCCACCGGCCGCCCAATCGACGACGCGTGGCGTGGCGCGCGGCGCGACCGCCTGCTGGCGCTGCTCGAGGCGGTGCGGCCCCGGATGCTGCTCACGGAGATGTTCCCCTTCGGCCGCCGACAGCTGCGCTTCGAGCTGATCCCCTTGCTCGAGGCCGCAGGAACCCGCAGGCCGAGGCCCCTGGTCGTGTCTTCGGTACGCGATGTCATCAACCGGCCGGGCAAGCCCGGCAAGGCCGACTGGATCGTCGAAACGTTACGGCGCCATTTCGACCGGGCCCTGGTGCACGGCGACCCGTCCTTCCTGACCCTCGAGGCCAGCTTTCCCGAAGCCGCGCAGATCGCCGATATGCTCGACTACACGGGCTATGTGGTGAACTCGCTCCCGGAGTCGACGGACGCAACCGGCGAGGGCGCCGGCGAAGTGCTGGTCTCGACCGGCGGCGGCGCGGTCGCCGAGCCCTTGATCGACGCGGTGCTGGCCGCGCGGCCCTTGACCCCGCTCAAGACCCGCACCTGGCGGATACTCGCCGGTCACAACCTTCCCGAGGCGACCTTTGGCGCCTACCGAAAGCGGGCCGGGGACGGCGTGATCCTCGAGCGAGCGCGGCCCGATTTTCTCGACCTTCTGGCCCGCGCGGAGCTTTCGATCAGCCAGGCCGGCTACAACACTGTCATGGAAGTCCTGGCCGCCGGTACGCCGGCCGTCGTGGTGCCCTTCGCCGGTGGTGCCGAGACAGAGCAGTCCCTGCGCGCCGGCCTGCTGGCGGAGCGCGGGCTGCTCACTGTGGTCGAGGAGGCGGAGCTGGACGGTCCCACCCTGGCCGCGGGCATCGACCGGGCCCTGGCACGGAGCGGCGCGACGCGCCCCTCGGTCGCCCTGGCAACAGACGGGGCCGCGAGGACGGCAGACATGCTCGCCCGCATGCTTGCTATAGTGGCCGCGTGACGAGTTGGCGCGAATTCGA
This sequence comes from Rhodospirillales bacterium, assembly GCA_029859805.1. Taxonomy (GTDB): domain Bacteria; phylum Pseudomonadota; class Alphaproteobacteria; order Kiloniellales; family JAKSDN01; genus CAMYKD01. The sequence goes on from JAOUCL010000039.1 coordinate 10,814, forward strand.
GCAGGAATTGGATGCCTGGGCCGAGGCCGGGTCGAGTGCGACCTTTTGGTGGCGCGACGACGACGCGGTCGAGCCCACGGCGGCCCTGGACCGTCTGTTGGCCCTTGCCGCCGCCCAAGAGGTTCCCGTCGCGACGGCCGTCGTTCCGGGCCGCAGCTGTATCGCGCTGGGCCGCCGGCTCGCCGCGGCAGCCGACATAGCGATCCCGCTTCAGCACGGCTATCTCCACCGCAACCATGCGCCCGCCGGCGAAAAGAAGGCGGAACTCGGGGACCACCGGCCCAGCGCACAAGTCTGCGAAGATTTGATGCGCGGCGCCGCGCGGATGGCGGCGATTCTCGGACCCGGGGCCCTGCCGGTGCTGGTGCCGCCCTGGAACCGGATCGCGCCCGAGCTGGTTCCGATGCTGCCCGAACTCGGCCTGACCGGGCTCTCGACCTACGGCGCGCGCGCGGCATCCGCACCGGTCCCGGGCCTGACGCAGGTCAACACCCACGTCGACATTATGCGCTGGGACGCGCCGCGGGGCTTTCTGGGCGAATCCGAAGCGCTCGGTCTGTTTCGGGGTCATCTGGAGGCCCGGCGGCGCGCGGGCACCGGCCGCGCCGATGCGGATCCGTCGGAACCGACCGGCCTGCTGACCCACCACTTGGCCCACGACGAGCCTGCCTGGGAATTTCTCGAGCGCCTGCTGCCCGTGCTGACCCGGCATCCCGCCGCCAGTGCGATACCCGTTTTCGACGTTTTCAACACTATGCCGAGCAGCGTCAGCGAGGGATCGACTTGAGGGTCTTTCGCTATCCTGGCCGGACCCTGGCCGGCGACTATATTCGCTCGGTCGCCGGAATGTCCCTTGGCTTCGGGGTGCTATTGTCTGTCCCTCCGACACCTGCCATCATCATGGTCTTCGGCGGCGTCGCCGGCGTTTTTTCGCTGTTCGGCTTGCGGACGGTGCAGCGCCACGTCACCAAGGTCGCGGTGACGGATGCCGAGATCTGCAACGTCGGTTTCAGGACGAGCGCACTGTGCTGGGGGGATCTGGGACAGATTAAACTGCGCTATTATGGTACCAAGCGCCAAGAGCGCGGAGAGGGCGGGTTCATGCAATTGACGCTGAAGGGCGGAGGACGGTCCATGACCTACGACTCCGGAATCGAGGGGTTCAAATACATCGCCTGGCGGGCGGCCAAGGCGGCGCGCGACAACGACCTGTCGGTCGACCCGGCCTCGGCCGGCAACCTGCTCGCCCTTGGCCTCGACGCCGACGGCGAGGCCCCGCCGCCCAAGATCTAGACCGCGCGCCGGGCCATTTGGGGGAGGGAAGTTTGCCGGACTTGTTGCGGGTCAAGGATTTGAAGGTCGCTTTCGAACTGCCCGAAGGCCGGCTCGAGGCCGTGCGCGGCATCTCCTTTCGGGTAGCGCCCGGCGGCACGGTCGCCTTGGTCGGCGAGTCCGGCTCCGGCAAATCCGTGGTCAGCCAGGCCATTACCGGCATTCTGCCCAAGGCAGCCACCATCGAGAGCGGAGACATTCTCTTCGCCGATCCGGCGCAGGACGGGCAGGTCACGAACATCGCCCGCCTGGACCCCAACAGCAAAGACATGCGTGCAATCCGCGGCGGCCGCATATCGATCATATTCCAGGAGCCCATGACGTCGCTATCGCCGGTCCATACCGTGGGCGACCAGATCGGCGAGGCGTTGCACCTGCATCGGCGAATCGGCAAGCCAGAGGGCCGCGAGATCACCGCGGAAATGCTTCGCCTGGTCGGCTTTCCGGACCCGGCGAGAGCGCTCGGGACGTATCCCTTTGAGCTGTCCGGCGGGCTGCGCCAGCGGGCCATGATCGCGATGGCACTGGTCTGCCGGCCGGCCCTGTTGATCGCCGACGAGCCGACCACGGCGCTCGACGTCACGATACAGGCCTTGATTCTCAAGCTTCTGAAGGACCTGCAGGCCGAGTTGGGCATGGCGGTCCTGATCATCACCCACGACCTCGGGGTGGTCGCGAACACGGCCGAGGAGGTGGTCGTTATGTACCACGGCGAGGTGATGGAGCGGGGCAGCCTGGAGGACATCTTCCGGCGCGCCCGGCACCCCTATCTAACGGCACTGCTGCATGCCGTGCCGCGCTTCGACATGGCGCCCGGCGAGCGCCTCAAACCGATCCGCGAAATCAAGCACGAGCCGGGGGGCCGCCTGCTCGCGGCCAAGGATCCCTGGCCCGAGGGCGCCGATGCCGCGGGCCCGTTGCTGGACGTGCGGGATCTCTCCAAGAGTTTTGCGATTCGCAAGAGCGGTCTTTTTGCCTCGCGGGCCGGCGGGCAGGTGCCGGCGGTCGACGACGTGGGCTTTTCGATCAAACGGGGCGAGTGCCTGGGCCTGGTCGGCGAGAGCGGCTGCGGCAAGACCACTTTGTCCAAGATGATCATGCGCGCCCTGACACCGGACGCCGGCAGCATCGCATTTAACGACCACGGCACGCGCCGCGATCTTTTGACGCTCGAGGGCGGAGACCTCAAGCGGATCCGCAGGCGCATCCAGTTCATCTTCCAAGACCCCTTCGGCTCGCTCAATCCTCGGATGACGGTCTTGGACATCCTCAGCGAGCCGCTGGTCATTCACGACATCGGAGATGCGCAGAGCCGGGCGGAAACGGTCAAGGAACTGATGCGCGTGGTCGGCCTCGATATTCGCCACCTGAAACGCTATCCGCACAGTTTCTCGGGTGGTCAGCGCCAGCGTATCGGAATCGCCCGCGCGCTCGCCCTCAGGCCGGATCTCCTGATCTGCGACGAGCCGGTTTCGGCGCTGGACGTTTCGATCCAGGCCCAGATCCTGAACCTTCTCAAGGATCTCAAGGACGAGCTCGGCCTGACCTATCTCTTCGTCAGCCACAACCTGGCGGTGGTCGACTACATCGCCGACCGCATTGCCGTGATGTGCCGGGGGCAGCTTGTCGAGGTGGCGCCGCGAGAGGCGCTCTTCCGCGAGCCGGCGCACCCCTATACCAAGGCACTGGTCTCGGCCGTGCCCGAACCCAGCCTCGACCACCGCCTCGATCTGACCGCCTTGATGGAAGGACGCGCCTCGGACCCCGCGGCCTGGCCCGAGCCTTTCACGGTCAATGGAGCGGCCCGGCTGCAGTTGGTCGACCTGGGCGAGGGACATTTCGTGCGCGCCGACCCGGCCGCCGGAGACCCGAGGGCGGCGTCATGACGCCCCGCCGCACCGGCAGCAAGTCTTAGGACGGCCCGAGATGCTCGCCTATACCGCCCGCCGAATCCTGATCATGGTGCCGACCCTCTTGGCGATCAGCCTGATCATTTTCGTCATTATCCAGATGCCGCCCGGCGACTACCTGGAGACCTACATTACCGAACTGCAAAGCCAGGGCGAAGCGGTCGACCCGGAGAAGATCGAGGCGTTGCGGCGGCAGTATGGCCTCGACCGTCCGCTCTACGAGCAGTACTTCCTCTGGGTCCTGGGCCTGCTGCAGGGCGAAATGGGGTATTCCTTCGAGCACCAGCTGCCGGTCAACGACGTCGTCGGCGACCGCCTGTGGCTGAGCTTCCTGGTCGCGGTCAGCACGATCCTGTTCACCTACGCAGTATCTTTCCCGATCGGGATCTACTCGGCCATCCGGCAATACAGCTTCGGCGATTACGCCTTCAGCCTGCTCGGGTTCCTCGGCCTGGCCACGCCGAACTTCCTACTGGCCCTGGTCCTGCTCTACCTCGCGAACGTCTACTTCGGCACGTCGATCGGCGGTCTGATGGACGAAGCGTTCATCGACCAGCCCTGGAGCTGGGCAAAGTTCCTCTCCGTGCTCGAGCACCTATGGGTTCCGGTCGTCGTGATCGGCACCTCCGGCACCGCGGGCATGATCCGCCGCCTGCGCGCCAACCTTCTGGACGAGCTGCAGCGCCAGTACGTCATGACCGGGCGGGCCAAGGGCCTGCCGCCCGGGCGACTGCTGCTCAAGTATCCCCTGCGCATGGCCCTGAACCCCTTTATCGCCGATATCGGCAGCTTGCTGCCGCAGGTGGTCTCGGGTGCGGCCATCGTGTCGATCGTTCTCAACCTGCCGACCACGGGACCGATGCTGATCGAGGCGCTGAGAAGCCAGGACATGTACCTGGCCGGCTCGTTCCTAATGTTCCTGGCCCTGCTTACCGTGATCGGCGTGTTCCTTTCCGACCTGCTGCTCGCCGTGCTCGACCCGCGCATTCGGCTCGAGGGAGGGGCGACCAAATGAACGATCGCGCCAAGGCCGGTTCGCCGGTAGAGCATTACGTCAATCCGGCGCCCTTCGACCCGCACCGGATCGAGCGGATGACGCCCGAGATGGAGCGCTACTACATGGCGCCGCAGTGGCGCCTGGTGTGGTGGAAGTTCCGCCGCCACAGGCTCGCGGTGGCCTCGGGTCTGGTTCTGCTCGTCATGTACGTTTCGATCCTCGTGAGCGAGGTTCTGGCGCCCTACAACCTGCACAGCCGCCACATGGGCTTCATCTACGCCCCGCCGCAAAGCCTGCACCTGTTCCACGACGGCCGCTTCGTCGGACCCTTCGTCTACGGATTCGAGTCCCGGCTCAACATGGAGACCCTCAAACGCGAGTACACGCCCGATCCGAAACGGATCCAGCGCGTCAGGTTCTTCTGCCAGGGCGACGAGTATCGCTTCTGGGGTTTCTTTACCGGGCGGTTCCATCTGATCTGTGCGGCCGAAGGCGGCACACTCTTCCTGCTCGGCACGGATCGCCTCGGGCGCGACATGTTGAGCCGCATCCTCTATGGCGCGCGCATCTCGCTTACGGTCGGGCTGTTCGGAATCTCGATCAGCTTCCTCCTTGGCATCACGATCGGCGGCCTGGCGGGCTACTACGGCGGCTGGGTCGACAACCTTATCCAGCGCTTCATCGAGGTCGTCCGCTCGTTTCCGGAGATCCCCTTGTGGTTGGCGCTCTCGGCGATCCTGCCGGTGACCTGGAGCCCGCTCCTGGTCTACTTCGGCATCACCATCATTCTCGGCCTGCTCGATTGGCCGGGCCTGGCCCGCGCGGTCCGCTCGAAGCTGCTGGCGCTGCGCGAAGAGGACTTCACGACGGCGGCGCAGCTGATGGGCGCCTCGCCCGGCCGGATCATCGCCCGCCACCTGCTGCCGAGCTTCGCCAGCCATCTGATCGCCTCGGCGACCCTCTCCATACCGTCTATGATCCTGGGCGAAACCGCGCTTTCGTTCCTCGGCCTGGGCTTGCGACCGCCGATCACCTCCTGGGGTGTGTTGCTCAACGAAGCGCAGAACATCAACGTCGTCGCGATCTACCCCTGGCTCATGCTGCCGGTTCTGCCGGTGATCCTCGTCGTGCTCGCCTTCAACTTCCTGGGCGACGGTCTGCGCGACGCGGCCGATCCTTACAAATAGGAACCGGCTTCACGACGCCAGGACGACGAGGTCGACCGGCTCTGCGAGGCCCGCCACGGTCGTTCCCGGCAAGTTGCGCAGGACCGACGACGGCTCGAAGCCCTGCGCCAGAGCCCGTTCATAGGTGCCAAGGTCCGTGACGGCGGCGACGCTCAGAACCTTGTTGTGCTCCTCAAATTTCGCCGAACGGTTCACCGCGTCCCCGATCACGGTGTACTCCAGACGGGTCTCGTCCCCGACCGCGCCGAAGAGGACGGGACCGGTGGCGACCGAGCCGTTGACCCGCGGACAGGCCTGGCCTTCCGCCTCGCAGGCCTCCCGCCACCGTTGGGCCGCGGCGACCGCCTCGTCGAGCGCGCGCAGTGCATCGGCGGCATAAGTGTCGGACGGCGCCGCGGCCCCGAAGGTCGCCATGATGCCGTCGCCCAGGAACTTGTCGATGCTGCCGCCGTGCTTGTGGACGATCGGCACCATGCGCGCCTGGTACTCGGAAAGCAGCCCCATCGCCCTATCCGGGGTCGTTCCGGCCACGAAGCGGGTGAAGCCGCGCATGTCGAGGTAGAGCACCGCGGCGTCGCGCACCTCGCCCGTACCGGCGTGGATCTCCTGCTCCGAAGCCTTGATTCTGGCGGCGATCTCGGGCGCGAAGAACCGCGAGAGGTCCTGGGCCGCCGTCTGCTCGGCGACCGCCCGGACCAAGAGGTTCTTCGCGCGCACCAGCGCCAGTGCAATGGCGCCGGTGACCATCAGGATCGAGAAGATCTTTTCGACCTCGGCGCCGATCAGGACGGCGTTTGACGTCATGTAGGTGACGTAGTCGCGGGTGATCATCATGTTGTCCGGATCGCCGAAGACCACGTAGAGCACCATGAGGATCCAGCCGGCCACCGCGACCAACCCTGCCAAGACGACGAAGCGTGCCTCGAAACGCAGCGCCCGCAGGGCGATGAAGATGAACACCCAAAGAACCGTCGGCGCCTTCAAATAGAACGAAGCCGGTTGCATGTACTGAAGGTGAAAGCTCCAGATCAGGCCCATGAGGAGCATCATGTCGAAGACGACCGAGAGCCTCAGCGACCAGTCCGGCAGACGGCCGAGATGGGCCCAGACGAGCCGGATCACGGTGAGCACCAGATAGGTCGCGAGCGCCCAGGGCACGGGCGCGAACTCCGCATCCTCGCTGAATGTCTTTGGGGCGGCGAAGTAAAGGCTTCCGATCAGCACCAGAACGCCGAGCTGAAACCAGCCGATCAGTATCTCGCTGCGGTCCTGCTGATCGCGTATGGCCGAGCGGACACGCTCCGGCAAAGCGCCGCCGTCCGCGCCGTAAAAGATCCACTTCAACATGGTGTTACCGTCGATATCGGTCGGAGGTCAGGCGCCCATCATAGGGCATCGTTCGGGCGGCCGTCTTCAGAATGGTGTGAGCGGCTGTTACCGGCCTCCCTTGACCAGCCAGAGGCTGCTCTCGAATGCCCCTTCGGGGAGCGGGAGGTCCCCAACGACGGAACGCTCCAGGTCATGGGCCATCCGTGTCGCGACGTAGCGGCTGGCGAACCGCACCTCCCAGCCGCCGCCAAGGAGCAGCGCCAGCACCCCGAGTTGCTCGTTGTAGCCGCGCCAATCCCAGTCGGCCGGATAGTCGTCTGGTAGGAATATGTCGTGGACATGAACCCATATGCCGTCGGCAAGGGCCGGAAGGACCCGGCCCAGAACAAAATCCACGTCGCTGCCGGGCATCAGGATGTGGCTCGAGTCGATCATCAGGATGTCCCCGGATCCGAGATCCCGGAACGGGGCCGGGTCGGCGGACTGCAGGGTCTGGCGTCTCAGCTCCATGGGGAGGGTGTCCAATTGGGCACGGGGCGCCGGATCGATCGCCGTGATCCGCGTCTCGAGCCCGCCGTCGGCCACCGCCCGGGCCAGGAACCGCGTTGAGTGGCCAGAGCCCACCTCGACGATTCGCTCGGGTTTCAGGGTTCGCACGAAGGCGTAGGCGACCGCAGCATCGAGCCGTGGGAACCAGGCTTGCGACCAGCGCGGTGCCGGTGGCGGCTCGTCGCCGATGCGCCGAAGGTCGGGGGCGAAAGGTTCCAGGCTCGAGAGAGCCTGAGCAAACCGGCCACGGCAGGAGTCGAACAGCGTCTCGGCGGCCGCGTAGGGCTGGCGCGACCCGGGGCCGGGCAAGGTCGCCGCATAGCGGTAGGGCAGGAAAAAGCCGCGTGGCGCGAAGCCCAGCACCGTGCGCAGGCCGAACCCGGCGCGACGGCGCCACGCCCGGCCCGGAAACCGCGCCGTCACGGCCGAAGAACCATGCCCTCGCGCGCGACCACGGTTCCGGGGCGTTCGCGCTCGGCCTGCTCGGCGACGCGGTCCATGAAATCGTCGTCGTGGCCCGGATCGTGATGGAAGACCACCAGCTGCTTCACACCCGCGAGGTCGCAGAGCCGCACACCTTCCTGCCAGGTGGAGTGGCCCCAGGACACGTACCGGGGGAATTCGTCCTCGGTATAGGTCGAGTCGTAGATCATCATGTCCGCCCGGTCGATCAGGCTCAATATGCTCTCGTCGGGCCGATCCTTCTTATGTTCCGTGTCGGTGATGTAGCAGATCGCCCGGCCCCCGAATTCCAGCCGGTAGCCTGTGGCCTTGTTCGGGTGGTTCAGGGGCGCCGTCCGGATCTTGATGTCCGGATGCGGCTCGATGGCCTCCCCTGCAGTGAAGTCGTGAAACGAGACATTGGCGGCGAATATCTGTAGCGGCACGGGGAACAACGGGGCGGCCATGAATTTTCCCAGGGCCTCGTGCAGAGTCAGCTCCGGCAGGAGGTGGCCGGCCCAGATCTTGAGCCGGTTTTGGGGGTTGAACAGGGGAGCGAAGAAGGGCAGGCCGTTGATATGGTCGAAGTGGGTGTGGGTCAGGAAGAGGTTGCCCTTGATGACCTGACCGTCCTTGACCAGGGAGTCGCCCAGGCCGCGGAGCCCGGTCCCGGCATCGAGGATCAGCACCTCCTCGCCACAGCGCACCTCCACGCAGGAGGTGTTGCCGCCGTAACGCTGATACTGGTCCCCGGGACAGGCTATCGAGCCGCGCACCCCCCAGAACTTGACGGAAAAGTCGCTTTGATCTCCCAATCGCTTTACTGTCCACGTCGCCTCGAAAGCCCGGCTATAGATGTACGCCACCTCCGGCTATCGCCCAAATGAAAAGTGCGACGCCCCGGCTGGAACGGCGCATCGCCGGGCGCTTGCCGGCCGGGGGCCGCTCGGCGAGACTGCGGAGCGCGACGGCAGGGAATCGCAAGGGGCATGACGGTCGGCCACACCAACTGGACCAGGGTCGTATTCGGTCTCTGCCTGGCTTTCCTGGCGGCCTACCAGCTTTTCAAGCTGCCGCCGGTCTTGCCGGTGTTGCTGGAAACCTTCCGTTATGACCGGGTCATGGCCGGGGGGTTCATGTCGGTTTACGCAATTGCGGGACTGGGTCTTTCCGTCTTGCTTGCTCGGACTCTCGAGCGCCAGGGCGCTGGCCGGCCGGTCCTTGCCGCGTTGGCGCTCATGGTCGCGGGAAACCTTCTGGTCCTGATCTGGCCCGGCCATGGATTTCTGGTGTTGGGCGCCCGGGCGCTCGAGGGCGTCGCGTTTGCCGTGCTGGCCATTGCCGGTCCGACACTGGCGAACACGGGGGCGAGCCAGCGCCACCTGCCTCTGGTCATAGGCTTGACCGCCACTTGGATCCCCGTGGGGCAACTGAGCGCCAGCCTGATCGCCAGCCTGATCGTACCGACCGGCGCGACCTTTGAGGCATGGCGGACGCTCTGGATCGTGGCCGTGGTACTCTCGATCCTGATGGGTTTCTGGACGGTTCGGCTGCACAGGAGCGGCAGGGTCCAATTCGGGTCCGGATTGCCGAGCGGCGCGACTCCGGCCGCGATCCGCCCATTGTCCCGCCGCGCCCGGACCGACCTCCTCCTCGCCGCCATGATATTCATGCTCTGGTCGAGCCAGTATTTCGCCTACATGACCTGGCTGCCCCAGTATCTGGTCGAGGTTCACGGACTGCCGGTCACCTGGGCGCTTGCCGGTTATATGCTCCCGGTCGCGGTCCTGATGCTTTTCAACGTGATCACCGGAGGTCTGCTGCGCGCCGGGGTTCCTCTCGGGCCTTTGATGGCGGCGGCCCTGGCCTTGCAGGCCGCCGTGTGGGGACTGCACCCGGCCCTCGGCGGCGGCTGGGTCGGGGTCGCGCTGCTGGTCGCCTATGGGGTCGGCGCCGGCATCACGCCGACGTGCCTTTTCGCGCTGCCCAGCACCATAGCGGGAGCGGCCCGCGCGGCCACGGCCTTCGGTGTTCTGATGACTGGCCGCAACATCGGCGTGCTGGTCGGCCCGGTGCTGCTGGCCCAGGCTTTCAAGCTGGCCGGTTCCTGGGAGGTTTCGGCACCGATTTTCGGGAGTCTGACGGGCCTCGCCGTCGCAATCGGTCTGCTGCTGGCGCTGCGCCTGCCGCGGTCCTGACCCGCCGGGTTCTAGGGCACGAGGCGGTAGCCGCCGGGTTCCGTCACCAGGATCTTGGCATTGGAGGGGTCGGTTTCGATCTTCTGACGCAACCGGTAGACGTGGGTTTCCAGGGTGTGGGTGGTCACCCCGGCGTTGTAGCCCCAGACCTCGCCCAGCAGGGTTTCGCGGCCGACCACGAGATGGCCGCTGCGGTACAGGTACTTGAGGATCGCAGTTTCCTTCTCGGTCAGGCGCACCTTCTTCTTGGTCTCGCCATGGATCAGCATCTTGGCGCTGGGTCGGAAGGTGTAGGGACCGATGGTGAAGATCGCGTCCTCGCTCTGCTCGTGCTGGCGCAGCTGGGCGCGCAGCCGGGCGAGCAGCACGCCCAGGCGAAACGGCTTGGTGATGTAGTCGTTGGCCCCGGCATCGAGGCCCAGAATGGTATCCGCATCCGATTCGGCCGCCGTCAACATGATGACCGGGGACTTGACGCCACCGCGGCGCATCAGCCGGCAGACCTCGCGGCCATCCATGTCCGGCAAGCCGACATCGAGCAGAATAGCGTCGAAGTACTCCCCCTTGGCGAGATCCAGGGCGCGCCCGCCATTGTCCGCCTCGACCGTCATGAACTCCTCGTGAAGCCGCAGCTGTTCGCTCAGGGATTCGCGTAGCGCGTCGTCGTCATCCACCAGCAGGATCTTCTTGCCGATGATGCCGGCCAGGGAGCGGCCGCCGCTCATGCCCGTACCCGGCTCGCGGCCCGGGGCGTCCGCCCGCGCGTCGCCCCCGGGCATCGCTCAGTTTCGGCACATCCTGTCAAATTCAAGCCCGGGGCCCTCTTGGAGGCTGGTTTGCCTCACTCGTTAATATTCCGATCGATCTTCAGATAACATCGGCGGGTGGCCGGTTCAAGCGGGGGGTGCTTTCACGCGCCGGTGAGCATCAGGTTCGACGTGGCCGCAAACAGGCTGTGATCGTGCTCCCCCAGGGCGTCGACCGCCGTGAAATGGTTTCGTCCGGGCAGCTCGACGACCGTCGCTGTCAGGCCCGCAGTCTGCCAAGCCGCGAGGTATTCCCCTTGTTGGCGGTGAAATTCGTCGGTTTCCTCGGACCCGACAGCCAGGATCAAAGGCACCGCGCGAGGCGGCAGGTGGTGCAGCGGCGTCATGCGGGCCGCCGTCTCCGCGTCGAGGTCGAGAACCGCCTGATGGTAGCTGAGCCGGATCGGCTCCATGTCGTAGACCCCCGAAACCGAGCAACCGCCCTTCACCAAGTCCCCAGGCAGACCTGGCCCGACCGCCGGGTCGGCCTGCCAATCCGTCGCCAACGCCATGGCGCTCAGGTGCCCGCCGGCCGAATGGCCGGCCAGGTAAATGCGCCCGGGATCGACGCCGTAGTCCGCCGCATTCCGGTAAAGCCATGCCAGGGCGCAGCGAACCTGGCGCAGAATCTCAGCGACTCCCACCTGGGGCGCCAAGTCGTAGTTGAGCGACGCGAATGCGATGCCCTTCTCAAGATAGGGCGGCGCAAGATAGCTGAAGTCGGACTTGTCGAGGGACTGCCAGTAACCGCCATGGATAAACGCCAGCAGGGGGCTTCCTGCGGCCCCCTCGGGCAGAAAGAGGTCGAGCTTCTGGCCCGCGCTCGGCCCGTAGGCGAGGTCGACATGGTCGCCGAGCTGTCGGCGCACCTCGGCGCTGTCCTCGGCCCAGCGTGCGAAATACTCCTCGTGTTCTGGCCAGCGGGCGCGCAAGTTGAGCTGTCCGTCCAACTCCGCTTGGTCGTAGCCGCGGTATAGCTTCTGCGTCATCGCCGGGATCTCCTCGTATTTGCCCACCGGCCCGATCGCCGGGGCGCCCTCTGTTCGTTGCGCCAGACATCAAAATCCTATGGCGGCAGCCGATTTGCAACCATTCACGAGGGTCGGCACGATTGGGCTTGTCGCGCCGGGCCGCAGGCCTGCGGGCGCTATCGATCAATCGCTTGACGCAGATCGCCAAAGCTGACACGAAACCGCGGAACCCTTATAATATTCAGCACGATGTCCGGATCACTGGCCAACCAGACGAATGTCGACGCCTCGGTCTTGCAGGCGGTTGACCGCGCGACGGCCGAGCTGCGGCGCGGCGGTATCGTCCTGGTCCGCGGGTCGGGCCGTTCGGCGGCCCTGGTCCAGGCGGCCGAGGGGGCGACGGCCGCCAATCTGAGCGCAATCCGGGATCTGTCGCGGGGGGTTCCGCTGCTGCTGCTGACCGTGCAGCGGGCGGCCGTGCTCGGCCTCGTCAAGGCGGCACCGTCGGCCGGCGGCGTCATCGCGCTCGATCTCACCGGCGTTCGGGCCGAGGCCGTGGCCGAGCTGGCGGACCCGACCTGCCGCCGGAGCGCGTCCCTGGCTGCCGGCTCCCGACTAACCGACGCGCCCGCCGGCCTGGACACGGCGGCGGTCGATCTGGCGAAGCTGGCCCGGTTGCTTCCGGCCGCGCTGTTCGTGCCGATGCCCGACCTGGCGGACCCGGAGGGCTGGGCCGCGGAGCAGGACCTGCTCTCGGTCAGCGCATCGGAGATCGCCGAGTACCGGTTTTCGGCCGCGCGCTCGCTACAGCCGGTCGCGGAGGCCATGGTTCCGCTGGCGGGCGCCGAGGCCACCCGGATCGTCGCCTTCCGGCCGATCGATGGCGGATTCGAGCACCTCGCCGTGATCATCGGGATACCCGCGCCCGACCAGGCCGTGCTGACCCGGGTGCACTCGGAGTGCTTTACCGGAGATCTTCTGGGCAGCCTGCGCTGCGACTGCGGCGAGCAGCTGCGCGGCGCCATTTCGTCGATTGCAGAATCCGGGGCCGGGGTGCTGCTGTATCTGGCCCAGGAGGGGCGGGGCATCGGCCTGGTCAACAAGCTGCGCGCCTATCGGCTGCAAGACCAGGGCGCCGACACCCTCGAAGCCAACCAGCAGCTTGGCTTCGACGCGGACGAGCGCATCTATTTGCCGGCCGCGGAGATCCTGCGGCAGCTCGGGTTCCGCCGGGTCCGCCTGATGACGAACAATCCCGAGAAGGTGGCCGCCCTGACGCGCTGCGGCATCGCGGTCGAGGAGCGGGTGCCCCTGTCGTTCCCCTCCAACGGTCACAACGAATTCTATCTGGCGACGAAGGTCCGGCGGTTCGGGCATTTCACCTGACCGACCGTTGGAAGCGGCCGGATAGGCCCGCCCGCACATGGGACGTATTAAATAGGGTCAGACCCTATATCGGCGGGGCGGCGATGGACCTGATGCTCGTGCGCGCGGGGGAGGGCTGGCGGGCCCGCTTCGGCGCTCACCGGTGGCGCTGCGCCGTCGGCCGCGGCGGCGTGCGCCGGGACAAGCGCGAGGGCGACGGCGCCACGCCGGCCGGCCGTTGGCCACTCAGGCGGGTGCTGTACCGCGCCGACCGTCTTGACCCGCCGATCGCGGGAGTCGGCCTGCCGGTGGCCAAGATCGGGCCGGACGACGGCTGGTGCGACGACCCCGCGGACGCCCGGTACAACCGGTCTGTCCTGCTGCCCTATCCGGGCCGGCACGAGCGCCTGTGGCGCGACGACGGGATCTACGACGTCGTCGTGGCGCTGGGGCACAACGACGACCCGCCGCGGCCCGGTGCCGGGAGCGCCGTGTTCCTGCATGTCGCCCGGCCCGATTACGCGCCGACAGAGGGCTGCGTGGCCCTAGCACTGGACAATCTTCTGACCGTG
>JAOUCL010000228.1 GCA_029859805.1 Rhodospirillales bacterium
GGGCCCCTCGCCGAAGACCTCGCCCAGATAGCGCAGGTCCTCGTAGGGCCAGAGCGCGACCCTCCGGCCCGTCCCGTCGCTCAGGCGCAGGCCGGCCACGTCCAGGCTCACATCGACGTCGATGCGCGCCGCGCTCTGCCCGTCGTTGAAACTGCCCGCAAAGCCGCTCATCCCGCTCCCTGATGCTCCCTTGCCAAGTGAAAAGGCCCTCTCCCGATCACCGAGGTCTCACCACCAAGACACCAAGACACGAAGGGGTTCAATTCTCTTTGTGCTTTCGTGCCTCCCGCCTTCGCGAAGCCCGCTTCGGCGGGCGAAGGGAGGTGGTGGTGAAAATATGGGGCCTGACCCGATGTTCCGCTAGAATGCGCCGACGTCGAGCGCGTCGGCGAAGCCTTCGCCGCGGCCGGGCATCAGCTGCTGGCTCTGCGCGATCGCGGCGTAGTCCTCCTCGCCGGCCACCTTGAGCGAGTTGCAGACGACCCGGAACAGCGGGTGCACGTAGACCAGGATCCGCACCATGCCTAGTGCGACCACGACCAGCGCGATGACCGCGATCAGGACCAGGTTGACCGTCAGGTCGTTGGCCAGGATCGCCGCCGTGTCCGCGGAGGCCAGGTCCCGGTAGGCCGAGGAGAGCGCCGGCATGAGCCCCGTCGCCAGGCCGGTCGCCACGCCCACCACGAGGCTCAGGGCCAGGTAGAACAGGAGATAGATGCCCAGGACGGAGCCCGTCGAAAGCTCGGAGTTGAAGCGCAGCGCGCCGTAGCGGGTCCGCGAGACGAAGTAGCGCAGCTCGTGGACCCGGTACCAGACGTAGATCAGGCCGGCGGTCGGCAGCCAGCACAGCCAGGTCACGAACCAGCGCCCGAAGATGTCCGAGGCCCGGCCGTCGAACTCGAAGCGGCGGTCGCCGAACCAGGTGTTCTCCGTGCGGTAGCGCTGCATCTGCGTGCGGTAGACCGGATAGGCCAGGCCCAGGGTCACGAAGACCACGAACATCCAGCCGAAGGCCAGGAAGCCGTACTTGAAAGCCGAGCCGGACTGTCCGCCGCGGATGCCGCGCCACTGGGTGCGCGTCAGGCGGTAGCGGCGCGCCCGGTAGATGGCCAGCTGGATCAGGAAGAGAATCACGACCAGCTGGACGAGCTCCTTGATGGCCACGGCGCCCAGGTCGTTCTCGTAGAACATCCCCACGGCGATCGAGGCGCCGACCAGTGGCGCCAGGATCGCCAGCGCGACCAGGAAGCCGATCAGCAGCTCCTTGGCCGTGCCGCTGTACTCGAAGCGGTCGCCCAGGAAGTCCACGCGGCTCCAGAGATAGCTGCGCAGCCGGGTCTTGCCCCAGAAGCGGTAGATGCCGAGGGTGAGCAGGCCGAGCAGGCCGTTCGAGACCGCTATGCGGCCGAGATCGCCGGCCCGGCCGTCATAGGTCACCGTATGGATGGCCGGAGGTGCGGCTGGCATTGAGCCGGGCGTTCCACCGGGCGTTCCACCGGGCGGTGCGTCATGCGGGCCGCCGGGCGGGCCGCCGGGCCGGTCGAAGGGATTCATGTCGTTCATCTTAACCCCCGGGTCGATCGAAAATCGAGACCCAGGGCATAGCATGCAAGCGTTGCGCGTCCCTTAAGGCCCAATTTTCGCCAAATGCCGGAGATCGTGAAGGCGCGCACTTTCAGGGCAATCGCTTGAGGCGGGCCCTTTTTCTTCCTCCCCCCTCGCGGGGGAGGACCGAGGAGGGGGGCAGGCTCGTTCGATCGGAATGACACCTCTGAGCGTGGCACGGGCGACCTTGTCCACCCCCATCCAAACCTTCCCCCGTCGAGGGGGAAGGCTTCCTGGCGTTCGAGCGATTGCCCCGGAGTCACTTTCCGCTTGGCCCGGCGCGGGGCCCGCGCCTATCTTCGGGCTCGACGATTCACCCGCCGGTAGACCACGGAGACACAGCACGAAATGGGCAAGTTCGGCGTCGGTCAGGCGCTGCGTCGGGTCGAGGACCAGAGGTTCCTGACCGGCGAGGGCCGCTATTGCGACGACATCTCCCTGCCCGGCCAGGCGGTCGCGGTGCTGCTGCGCAGTCCTCACGCCCACGCCGAGCTCGGCGCGATCGACGCGGCCGAGGCGCGGGCGGCGCCCGGCGTGCTCGGCGTCTTCACGGCCGAGGACCTGGCGGCCGAGGGCATCGGCGACATCCCGTGCCTGGCCCCGGTCAAGGGCAAGGGCGGCCAGCGCACGATCCAGCCGCCCAAGCCGGTGCTGGCGCGCGGCCGGGTGCGCCACGTCGGCGACCCGGTTGCCCTGGTGGTCGCCGAGACGCGCGCCCAGGCGCAGGACGCCGCCGACTTGGTCGCCGTCGACTACGTCGACCTGCCGGCCGTCGTCGGCAGCGCCCGGGCGCTCGCGCCCGATGCGCCGCGGCTCCACGACGAGGCGCCCGGCAACCTGGCGGTCGACTGGGAGCTGGGCGACGCCACGGCCGCGAGCGCGGCCTTCGAGGCGGCCGCCCATGTCACGCGCATCGAGCTGGTCAACAACCGCATCGTGGTCGCGGCACTGGAGCCGCGCGCCGCCCTCGGCCAGTACGACGCCGAAAGCGGCCGCTTCACCCTGACAACGAGCACCCAGGGCTCGCACCGCCTGCTCGGCTCCCTCTCCCGCATCCTCGACGTTCCTCGAAAGCGGATCCGCGTGCTGACCCCCGACGTGGGCGGCGGCTTCGGCATGAAGATCTTCTGCTACAACGAGCAGGTCCTGGTGCTCTGGGCGGCGCGCCGGCTGGGCCGGCCGGTCAAGTGGACCGGCGAGCGCCAGGAGGGCTTCCTGTCCGACACCCAGGGGCGCGACCACGTGACCACGGCCGAGCTGGCGCTCGACGCCGAGGGCCGCTTCCTGGCCATCCGCACCGCCACCCTGGCCGACATGGGCGCCTACCTCTCGCCCTTCGCGCCGGTCATCCCGACCGAGGTCTCGGCCATCATGCTGCCGGGGCTCTACCGCATGCCGGCGGTCTATGCCGAGGTCAAGTGCGTCTTCACGAACTCCGTGCCGGTCGACGCCTACCGCGGCGCCGGGCGGCCCGAGGCGGCCTACGTGGTCGAGCGCCTGGTCGACGCGGCGGCGCGCCAGCTGGGGCTGTCGCCGGTCGAGCTGCGCCAACGCAACATGATCGCGCCGGAAGAGCTGCCGCACACCACGGTCACGGGCCTCGCCTACGACTCGGGTGACTTCGCGCAAATCCTGGACCAGGCCCTCAGCCAAGCCGACTGGGCTGGCGCGGCCGAACGCAAGACGGCCGCGCGCACGCGCGGCCTCTACAGGGGCATCGGGCTGGCAACCTATATCGAGTCCTGCGGCGGCGTCGGCGAGGAGGACGCGCGCGTCCGGCTCGACTCGGACGGCGGGCTCACGGTCTATGTCGGCACCCAGACGAACGGTCAGGGCCACGCCACGGCCTATACCCAGCTCCTGGCCGAGCGCTTCGGCCTCGCGCCGGAGCTGATCCGCGTGCGCCAGGGCGACTCGGACGACTTGGCCGAGGGCGGCGGCACCGGCGGCTCGCGCTCGCTGCTCATGGGCGGCCAGGCGATCAAGGGCGCGGGCGGGGTCCTGATCGACAAGGCCCGCCGGCTGGCCGGGCAGATGCTCGAGGCCGCCGAGGCCGACATCGAATTCTTGGAGGGCGTCTTCACCGTCGCCGGCACCAACTTCGGCATCGGCCTGGCCGCGCTCGCCGAGGCCGCGGCCGGCGGCACGGGTCCCGACGGCCGGCCCCTGCCCGAGGACCTCGCCGGCTCGCTCGAGGGCGCCTTTCATCAGGGGCCGCAGGCCCGGACCTTTCCGAACGGCTGCCACGTCTGCGAAGTCACCGTCGACCCGGAGACCGGCGCCGTAGACGTCGAGCGCTACGTCGTGGTCGACGACTTCGGCACGGTCATCAACCCCCTGCTCTGCGCCAGCCAGATCCACGGCGGCATCGCCCAGGGCCTCGGCCAGGCGCTCTTCGAGCACACCGTCTACGACCCCGAGAGCGGGCAGCTGCTCTCCGGCTCTTTCATGGACTATTGCCTGCCGCGCGCCGACGACCTGCCGGCGCTCGAGGTCACGCTGGTCGAGGACTTCCCCTGCGCGACCAACGCGCTGGGCGTCAAGGGCGCGGGCGAGGCCGGCGCCATCGGCGCGCCCCCGGCCCTGATCAACGCGCTCGTGGACGCGCTCGCGCCCCTCGGCGTGCGGACCATCGACATGCCGGCCACGCCCGAGCGCGTCTGGCGCGCGATCCGCGACGCGCGGGCGGCCGAGACTTCGCCATGAGCCGGTCGGCGCCCCGCGACCCGGCCGGCGACCTGCTCGCCGCGATCACGGAGATCGCCGAGAGGGCCGGCGCGGTCATCCTGGAGCACTACGCCCAGGGCGCGGCCGTGGAGGTGCGCGCCAAGGCCGACGCCTCGCCGGTCACCGCGGCCGACGAGGCGGCCGAAGACGTCATCCTCGAAGCGCTGGCCGCCTTGACCCCGGAGATCCCCGTGGTATCCGAGGAGGCGGCGGCGGCGGGGCACGTCCCCGACGTCTCGGGCGGCACCTTCTGGCTGGTCGACCCGCTCGACGGCACCAAGGAGTTCCTGTCGAGGAACGGCGAGTTCACGGTCAACATCGCGCTCGTCGAGCAGGGCGTGCCCGTCGCGGGCGTCGTCCACGCCCCGGCCCGCGCCCTGACCTGGACCGGCGCCAAGCCCCTGGACGAGAGCGCCCCGGCAACCGCCGGCGTCGCCGAGACCGGCGGCCCGGGCCGAGACATTTGTGCGCGCCCGCTCCCCGCCGGCGGCGCCGTCGTCGTCGCCAGCCGCCGCCACGGCAGCGGCGAGATCTTCGACGCCTTCCTCGCCGACTACATCGTCACGAAACGGATCACCGCCGGCAGCTCGCTCAAGTTCTGCCTGGTCGCCGACGGCACCGCCGACCTCTACCCCCGCTTCGGCCGCACCATGGAGTGGGACACCGCCGCCGGCCACGCCGTCCTGCGCGCCGCCGGCGGCAAGGTGCTGACCGCCGACGGCGTCCCCCTCACCTACGCCAAGCCCGGCTTCGAGAACCCGTTCTTTATTGCCTATGGGCGGGGGTAAAGGTCGGTATCCTGTTCCCCCAGTTGTCCGCCGAATTCGGCCGGGAACCCGGGGCCGCGCGCGGACGGCCCCGGATCGCTGCTCCGGTCATGGCTCGGGCCGTGAGTCCCGGAACGCGGTCAGTTGTAGCGGATCCGCGCGCCGTAGACCCGGGTGTTGTGCTTGCCGGCACCGTCGTCCCTGAAGCACCCGTCGATGATGTAGCTGTGTGAGAACCCGTCGACAACGGGGCCCGTGATCGTTGTGTCGGTGAAGGTCCGGACGCTGGCCGACTCGCCCGTGGTTGATGTCTCTGCCATCGCCAACCAATCGCCGGTGCCGGGCGTAAGCCTCCGCAGAATGAACGGTCCCATGTCGTCGACCGAGTTGTCCCAGGCGAAGATCTCGAAATGCGTGACCGTCACCCCGTGCGGCAGGGAAAGCGGCGCCAGAATGCAGAGGGTCGCGTTGGTTTGGCCCGGGTTTATGTAACCGGATTGAGTCTTCACATAGGTGCGGGTACTCGAGTCCGGCCCAAACGCCACTCCCGACAGGGTGATCGAGCCATTGACGCCGACGCCCTTGGCAAGGTCGGACAGGTCGGCCACGCTCACCGCACCGTCGGAGTTCGCTGGTGCCGACCGAACTCGCCGCGAGATCGGCTGCTGTCAGCGAGTTGTCCACCACTTCGAGCGAGGCCACGCCGCCTGTCGCGATCTCGCTCTGGCCCACGGCGTCGGCGGCTATGTGGCCGGCGCCGATGCTTTCCGTGCCGACCGAGAAGGTGGGGCCGATCAGGAGCAGGCCACTGCCCGCCGTATAGGTCGTGTCGGTGTCGGGTTCGCAAATCACCGCGCCGTCGGCCAGGATCTCGCGGATCGACGAGCCGGCGGCGCAGATGCCGGCGACCCGGCTCTGCACGACGCTCGTGTCCGCGGAAAGCGTGACGTCGCCCGCAAGGCCGCCGCCCGCAAGGCCGCTGCCCGCCAGGACCCCCGTTATGTCGCCCTCGTTGATGTTGTCCGGCGCGCAGGTCCAGGCGCCCGCCACGAACTTCGCGACCTCGCCCTCGGCGCAGTCCAGGGCGCTCAGCGTATCGCTTTCGACCGTCTTGGCCCGCAGGCCGTAGGCCGCGGCGGCCAGCGGCTGGAGCGGCGTCATCTCGGCGTCCTCGCCGACCTTGACGCCCAGGAACAGCGGGCTCTCGAACAGGCTGGGGCCGAGCGGGTTCGCGACATCCGCGCCGAGGATCACGTCGAACGTGCCGTTGGTCACCGTGACGATGTGCATTTCCGACCACAGCAGCCCGCTCGTGGTATCCGGATCGCCATAGAGATTGAAGGTCATGGCGACCGTGCCTTCGACCGGGTTTCCCTCGGCATCGGTGAGCGAGCCCTGATAGCTGATGGTCTGCGGCACCTGTGCGCTGGCCGCGACGGGCGCCAGCGCCAGCAGCGCGAGCAATGCCGAGACGGCTGCACGGCACCATAAGGATTTCGCTTTCGTCATGTTCCCCCTCCCCTCTCTCAGCTTCTCTCCGCCGGGATCGCGCGGCGGGACCCTGAATAACCCTACCACAAAAACAGGCATTCCGGAACGACACGAGGAAACCAGGCGCCGCGGCGAGAGCGGCCCAATTTCGGGAAACTCGGGCCGGAGCCGGTAACCGCGCGTAAGGAGTCCGCCCAGGCTCGAGCCTTCGCCGCTGTCCGGGATCGACAGGCGGGCCCGGGAAACCGGTTGCCCCGCCAAGGCCGACCTCCACCCCCGCTTCGGCCGCACCATGGAGTGGGACACCGCCGCCGGCCACGCGGTACTGCGGGCGGCCGGCGGCAAGGTCCTGACGACCGAGGGCGCCCCCCTCGCCTACGCCAAGCCCGGCTTCGAGAACCCGTTCTTCATCGCGTATGGGAGGGATTAGGTCGCGGATTCATAAACGCATCGTCGGCGTTGTCGCGGCGGATCTCCGCTGTTCCCCCGACTCCGGCCCTTCCCACGACTATCTTTCTATGGCGGTTCGTGACTCTGAGCGGACCCAATTGGACCCGCTATTAGGGTGAATTCCCGATCAGCGATGACACTTTTCACCAGGTCGCCGATCGATATTATTCTGCTTTCATACCTTCCACTACTATCTTCGCGCACGCCTTTGCGACCGTGGAGCGATATTCTTCGCTCACGTTATTGACCCAGCCGGCCTCAATGACAAAGTCGCCGCGCGGGCTCCCCCAGCTGCTCATTTCCTTCAGGGACATGAACTTTTCCGGCTGCTGCTCCGCCTTGGCAACGCAGAGTGGCGTAAATGCTAGGACGATAGCCGCCTCTGCGCTTGCCGCCTCCATCTTTCCGGCCGTTCCGCCCGTTACCCAGCCACCCCAGGCGAAACCGATTATGATTGCAGCGATCGCGCCACCGATCGCGCCCCATGCCGCGGGCTTTACCGATGCTGGTACCTTCATTGTGAAGCCTCCCACTTGTAGTCCTAACGGGGATTCCCAATGTGGAACCTTTCCATGTTCGGACGTTCACGGATGAAAAACTCCTCCAAGTTCGCATCCTGGACACGACTAATTCCAGGGCGCAATGATCTCGATCAAGCCAACAGGGCTAGTTGAGGGTCCTTGGTGGCTGGCCGCACACCCAATTTTCGAGGTTATCGAGGTGCCAGCTGACGTTCGTAGTTCAGCTTGTGGCTATGAAGAGCCGACCTGAGATGCCGCCGGCCGCGACAGCAATGCCCCCGATAGCTGAAGCACGAGCCTGAAGGTCGGCTTTCGACAGTTTCCTTCTGCTCGACCCCTAGCAGCAGACCCGTCCCGGGGCGAGTACGCAGGGCCGGAGTTGAACATCCCGCTGGAA
>JAOUCL010000229.1 GCA_029859805.1 Rhodospirillales bacterium
CAAACGTGTTCGCTGTGTCCAATTTCTGTCCAATAAACAGGCGTAGACACCCTTAGACAGAAATAGGTCACGGCGAACACGTTTGCAAGAAGGCCAATGACTTATCTAGATGATCTTGGACAGCTATGGATGCTCAAAGGGCCCTCTCACGGCGAAAACAGGGGTTCGACTCCCCTAGGGGACGCCAGACTTTTCCGGTGCCGAACATCAAAGTGCAAAGCCCACATTTACGCGCGCTGCGTGGCGGTGCGAACCTCGTTCAAGGCGCAAGGGCGGACTCGAGCATGGTCCCGACGCGCGCGAGGACTCCTTCGGCGGAGTCGATCAGGGCGGGAATGTGCGCGGCGGCCGGTTCGTCGTCGGCGCCGCAGGCTTGGATCGAGGCTACGGTGGCAACGGCTTCGCCGCCGAGCAAGCCCTTGGCGACGAAATCCTCCGTGCGTTCGGACAGCGACGCGGCCGGCTCGGTATCGCCCGCCCCGTTTCCATTGTTCAGAACAGCCATGGAGGTTACGGCCGCCGTAACCGCGTCCCGCAGCGGTGCCCCGGCCTCGACGGCGAAGCCGCCGCCTGCCAGAAGCGCGGCCATACGCAGCTTCCGCTCCGCTTCGGTGTAGAGCGTGCGGGCACGCGCCAGCTGCTGCCGGCGGCATTCGGTGGTGTCGTCCAGCGAGGGCGCGCGGTGCAGCTGCCGCCGCTCGCCGGCGAAGCTCACGATGCCGGCGTCGGCCAGCCGCCTGAGCGCGGCGAAGCCTGCGCGGTCCAGGACTTCGACGCGCGGCGCGGCAACGTCGGGGTCGTGTTCTGTCCCGGCGAGTTCGCGCGCCAGCCGCTCGATCTCCTGTGCCGCGGTCCCGGGTGCACCGTCGATGACCGCCAGCACGCTCTCCCGGCCGCTGGCGTCGCGGTGCGCCTCGAGCAGCAGCAGGCCGTCGCCGTGCCGCGCCACAAGGTCCGCGTGGAGGCGTTCGGTGACGGTCTCGGTGCCGGCCGGCGGTGCGTCGTCCGTCGCGGCCGCCATCGCCGCCTCCAGGCGTTCGATGAAGGCCTTGCGGCCCGAAGGCATGCGCAGCGCCTTCAGGTCGCCCCGGCCGTCGAGCACGCCCTCGGCCAAGCCCTGCTTCTGCGCCAGGAGATGCAGCATCCGATGCTCGATCGAGTCCTCCGTGACCAGGTTGATGACGCTGACCGACCGGTGCTGGTACTTGCGCCAGGCGCGCGCAATGCGCTGCTCCAGCTTGGCCGGGTTCCAGGGCAGGTCGAGGTTGATCACCACGTTGGCCGCCTGCAGGTTCAGGCCGACGCTGCCCGAGTCGCTGGACAGCAGCAGGCGGCAGTCCGGGTCGTCCTTGAACCGCCTGATCTCGGCGCGGCGCCGCGCCTGCGGCACATCGCCGGTGTGCCAGGCCGCGTCCAGGTCCATCTCGCGCGCCAGCTCGCCGACCAGCTCGAGCATGCGCACCCACTCGGAGAAGACGATGACCTTGCAGTGCGGCTCGGCCAGGAAGTCGGCCAGGATGCCCTCCAGCTCCTCCAGCTTGGGGCAGTCCCGGCAGTCATTATCGAGGATGTAGGGCGTGTCGCAGGTCATGCGCATGCAGGCGAGCCATTTCTGCAGACGGTCGAACTCCTCCTTGGTGAGGCTGCGCCGGCGCGCGACCGCCAGCAGGCGGGCGGCCCGCGCCTCGTAGTCCTGGTAGCGCAGACGCTGTTCCGCCGTCATGGCCACGAAGTAGTTGGTCACCGTGCGCGCGGGCAGCTGGTCCTCGATCTCGCGCTTGCGCCGGCGCAGCATGACCGGTCCGAGGCGCCGGTGCAGCTCTTCCAGGTTGCGGTAGTCGACCGGACGTCCGCGCTCGTCGAGCTGGTAGAAGTCGCGTTTGAAGCGGAACAGCGGCCCGAGCAGACCCGGGTCGAGGTATTGCACGATCGAGTAGACTTCGTCGATGCGGTTCTCCAGCGGCGTGCCGGTGAGCACGAAGGCGTAGGGGCTCTTGAGGCCCTTGACCGCGCGCGCCGTCTTGGTCTGCCAGTTCTTGATGCGCTGCGCCTCGTCGAGGATCACGACATCCGGCTCGAGTATGCCGTTGATTTCGGGACCGTCCGGGATGACCTGCTCGTAGTTCCCCAGGTTGAAGAAGGCGGGGTCCCGGTAGGCCTGCAGCCGCTTGGCGCGGCCGCCCTCGACGATCCGCGTCGACAGGTCAGTGAATCGGGCGATCTGCTCCTGCCACTCGGCCTTGAGCGAGGCCGGGCAGACCACGAGGACGCGGGTGATTCCGCGCCTACGGCGCAGCAACTCGCAGGCGGCGATCGCCTGCACCGTTTTGCCCAGGCCCATCTCGTCCGCCAGCAGCGCGCGCTCGCCGAAGGCCAGATGAACCATCCCGTCGCGCTGATAGGGCAGCAAGGGATGGCGCAACAGCTCGGGCTCGGCTCGACCGTCCGCCGCCTCGGCGATGTAGTGCTCGCGTTCGTGCCGGCGTGCAATCCGCCCGCGCTCCTCCTTGAGCCAGTCTTCCAGGTGCTGCGAGAGCCGTACCAGATCCCGTAGGTCCTCGGGCAGAGCCGCGATGGCACTGCGCAGAGCCGGCAGGACGGCGAGCGCATCGCCGACCAGGCCGCCTTCGTCCGAGAAAAAGTTCCCCAGGGCCTCGCGCAAGGCCCCGGCCCGCTCTATCGCCGGCCAGAGGACGCGTACACCGGCTTC
Organism: Rhodospirillales bacterium; assembly: GCA_029859805.1. Taxonomy (GTDB): domain Bacteria; phylum Pseudomonadota; class Alphaproteobacteria; order Kiloniellales; family JAKSDN01; genus CAMYKD01. The sequence continues at coordinate 2,711 of JAOUCL010000229.1, forward strand.
GCCGTGTCGGCGGAGATAGACCTCCGCCCGAGGGCTGCCCCGGCGGGCCGTGCGATCGAACAGCCGCGCCCGTCCCCGGCGCAGGGTAAAGAGGGCGCCCTCGATGTGCTTGCATGTGCCGAGGCCGTTGACCTTGTGGTCGATGCAGCCGCAGGAATTGTCGAGCGAGGCGAGCGCGCGGATCTCGACGTCGTAGCGGGATCCGCTTGCGGAGCGCACGCGGAAAGTCCCGAAGAACTCGCCATCCGGCCCCTGCGCCTCGACCGCTATGATCTCGGCTCGGCCGCGCCAGCGGCGGCGTTCGATCTCCTCCTGGTCCGTCGTGTTCCAGCCTAGGAAACTGGGCGCGCGCGCGATGACCCGCCGTGCGCGGCGCTTGCCGTCGCCCGCCGCTCTCGCCATGCGTTGCTTTCCGGACAATACAACGACTCCCTGAAAGGCCCTCGACCAGAGGGTTGATTGCGGCGCTGATCGAATGAGCCACCGCATACAATTTCAATATGTAGTAGGCAGTGGCTCGGATCAACCACTATATATCGGTTTGAGCTTTCGAAGCCAAACCTTGATCCTGCGCCGACGCATTCGCCGCCAAGACCGCATATCCGCAGCGGGTTCCCCCTGCGCAGCGTCCCCCAGGACCACGCGATGATAGAACGTTTTCCGGCAGGATGTGACGCGTGCCTTCGGTGTATCGCGCTACGCCTGATTGAGACTCAGGACCATCGGCCATCTCTCTCAAGAGTGCTTCACTCCTCACGCAACCAGTTCTCGCAGGGAAGGTCCTCAATCCGGCCAAATTCGCGCTCATTGTCGGTGACGATGGTATGGCGGAGTGCCATGACCTGAGCGGCAATGAGCAGATCGTTGCCACCGATCGGCTGGCCGGCCCGTTCTAGACGGGCGCGGAGTAGCCCATAGGCGTCGTCGGCGGGCGCCTCGAAAGGCAGAACGTCGAAGGCGCCGAGCACCGCCTCAAGCTGCGCTGTGAGCCGCGGCGAAGCCTTCTTGGTAGCCCCGTAGCGAAGCTCCGCCGCGACGATGATGCTGGTACAAGCCTGCGCTTCGCCAACCTCGCGAATGCGCTGCGTCACTCGGCCTTGAGGATTGCGGACCAGGTCCGAGACGATGTTGGTATCGAGCAGGTAGCGCATCAGAGCTCGACGGAATCGACAGGCAACTCAGGGATCGGCGGGAACTCCTCAGCGAGCGGTTGAAGCGTCGCCAGTACCGCCAGCAGGGATTTCGGCTGGGCGGGCTCGATGATCAGGCGGTCGCCTTCCTTGCGCATGATGGCCACGTCGCCCGGAAGCTCGAACTCGCGAGGAATCCGTACCGCCTGGTTCCGACCGTTCTTGAACAGCTTGACGTGGCGTTCAGGGATCACAGGTTCCTCCACAGGCATATGTCAAAGCATATGCCAAATGGGCTCCGTTGTCCATCGTGTCAAGCAGATATCGCGCAGCCGAAACCAAAGCTGTTTCATCCTTAAGCCTATCCAACCGGATAATAGCTGCTATCACGCACTAACGGCACCACCAGCACCCAGGACTCATTTTCGTCCCCGATGGTACGCCAAATAAATCAAGCACTTAACGGTAGGGCTGGGCAGGGCGGCAACAATCTGTCCAAGAGCTATCCGATTAAGCCTCCTGTCGGCCGTTAATCCTGTTCGCGCAAGAAACCACACCCGCCGGCTCACCGGAGGATGCCCAGCAGGCTGGAGAAGGAATCCGTCCACAACGGCGCCTCCGAATCGGCCTCGAGGGGGGACCATTCATCGTCAGCACCTAAGATGCGGGCGGCGAACGACCCCGCCGGGGCGAGCAAGACCCACTGGGCTTCCGACAACGATTTGGAGACGGCTTCGGCCGGCGGATCGTAATTTCGGACGAAGGCAGACAGCCCCGCGTCCTGGGCCAAGGACGCCAGCACCTGTGTCAGGTCGAGATAGCGGTTCGAGGTGTGCGCCAGCATGATGCCGTCCGACTTGAGGCGTGAACGATAAAGCACCATCGCTTCCCGAGTCAGCAGGTGGACCGGGATTGCGTCGGAGTTGAAGGCGTCGAGAACGATCAGGTCCAGGCTTTCCGCAGGCGCCTCGGCCAGCATGACCCGGCCATCCCCGAGAACGACCTCGGACTTCGCGGGACAGTCCCTGAGGAAGGTGAACAGCTCGGGGTCCGCTGCTATGCGCTTCACCGCGGGATCGATCTCGTAGAAGATTATGCGCTGGCCCTTGCGGGCGTGGCAGGCGGCCGCGCCGGTGCCGAGACCGACGGAGGCCACGACCGCATCGGCGCGGTCTATGCTCGGCAATGCGAAGACCTGTCCGAGGGGGCCGTCTTCGGAGTAGTAGGAAATCGGCAGGAGGCGGCGCTGGTCCGTGTGTTGCGCGCCGTGCTGCGTGGTGCCGTTATAGAGATAGCGCACATTCTCGAGCCGGTCCTCGATCACCCGTAACACGCCGAAGAAATTCCGGCTGGCGTAAACGACATTGCCCTTGTGCGGTGGCACGATCTGGTTGGCGAACAACAACCCGGCGGCAATCAGCGCAAATCGGAGTCTTCTCGATTGGGACAGGATGAAGAACATGGCCATCAACATGCTCAGGATCCCGATGACCTCGGGTTGCTGGGGGATGATCTCCTCGCGATAGATCAGGAGCACCGCCAGCATGGCCGCGAACCAGCCGGCCGGGACCAGAAGGTCAAGGCGGCGATCATTGCCGGCAACGTGTTCCGCCGCCGGCCGCAACAGAAGAGCCAGCACCATCACGAGGGAAAACTCGAACACCCGAGTGAAGACGAGCGGCGCGAGGAGCAAGTTGAAGATTCCGCCCAGCAGGCCGCCGAAGGAAAGGCAGAGGTAGAAATCGGTCAGATGCCCTGCCGCCGGCCGGGTACGCGCCAGCTCACCGTGGCAGACCAGTGCAGTCGCGAAGAATCCCGCGAACAACAGCCCGATCATCATGAGACTCGGCGCCCCGATATCCCAGAACCAGAAGAACAGCGCCGGAAGCGCCGCCGCCGGGTGCAGGGTCGTGGCCATCCAATGCGGCACCGGGGGACGACGGGCAAACGAGATCATGAACGTGATCAGGTATGCCGCTAACGGCAGCATCCAGAGCAGCGGTACCGCCGCGATATCGGTTGTGATCAGGCTGGTCAGGCCGAGAAGCAGGCTGGACGGTGCGAAGGCCAAGGTCGCCCACCGAACCCGATCCCGGGCCGAAGGGGCTGCGCCCAGCGGCTGATCGGCGGCGGCCGGAGGGAGGCCGCGGGCTGCCGCCAGGGCCGCCAGGACGAGCAAGGCCGCGAAGGAGCCATAGGCCCAGCTCCACAGCGCGGACTGCTGCGTCAGCGCCCATTGCGGCTCCGCCAGCACGGGGAACGCCAGCAGGCCGATCAGGCTGCCGGCGTTGCTGGCAACGTAAAGGAAATAGGGATCCGCCGCGCGGGGGTGACTCGTCCGCGCGAACCAGGCCTGCAGCAGCGGCCCGGCAGCGGCGAGCACCAGGAACGGCGCTCCGACGGCGACCGTCAGCCAGACGATCAACCACGGTCTGGGGTCGGCGTCTGCCGGCGGCAGGTGCGCGGCATCGGCACCGATGGGCAGGAACGGCAAGGATACCGAGATCAGCGCCAGATGGAACATCACCCGCAGACGCGGCCCCAGGCGCATGGACCAATGGGCGCAGGCGTAGCCCGCCAACAGCAGAGTCTGGAAGAAGACCAGACAGGTTGTCCACACCATTGGTGCGCCGCCAAGGAACGGCAATACCATCTTGCCGATCAGCAATTCCGACCAGAACATCAGAAGCGCGCCGAAGAACACCGGCGACAGGTAGACAAGGACGAGGACGGACGGACGGCCAAGCAGGGACGTCTCACGGAACGGCACGGCGCGATGCTTTTCGTCCATTCTAGGAGCACTTCAAAACACCCTGGGCGGGCCGCCGAATCAGGATCAGATCATGGATTCGATCGTCCAGCCACAGAAATTCGGCGGTCCGGCAAAAACCGACTGCGACATACGAACGCCCCTTTCAGGCGACGGATGTCTTCGGCCGCAGGGGCAACCGCGAAACGACGGAATTCTTGTGCGACGCCGAAGTGGCCTTTCCCCTGAATTAGGCCCAGTCAGGGAGCGGGTCGTTGGGTTGATAGCGTGGGCTGGGTTCTTGGTTCGACGGGCGTAAGCCTCGAGTGCTTCGTAGCCAAGGGCACTATGCGGCCGGGCGGACGCTTTTCCTTTATTTGAAATCCGGAGCGTTTTGGATTGCCGCCTGGGCGGGCGATACTGGGCCGGTCGCGCAGGCGAGCGGGCCGCCAAGGCTTCGCGCGGATGTGCGAAAACTCACAGCCCTCCGCACGGCGCCGGGCTAGACCGTGCGGGGGAGCTTGCCGGTCCGTGTCCGTGACACGTCGGCGCTTGGGGATTCGAAATGGACTACGTCGTCAACAGGGTGGATCACTACCGGGTCCGGCACCACGGGACGAGCGCCTACGGACCGCAGGACCTGAAGGCGTGGCTCAGTCTCTACGGCTCCGGGCACGTGACCGGCGTGGTCGGGACGATCGGCTTCTACCGGCCCGAGGCGCTGGAGTCCCGGCAGGACTGGATCGACCCGCTCGGCCGCCCGCAAGGCCATATGCCGATCGAGGAGCTCGCCGCCGTGCTGGACATGCTGCGCAACGAACGGCCGGTCTATCTTCACTGGTCGGAGGCCTGGCGGCAGACTTGGCTGGATACCCGCGCCGAGCCGGTCCGCGAGGCGGCGGTCTCGGACCCCGCCCGTCCGGCCGACCAAACCGTGTTGCCGTTTTCCGCACGCTCCAAGGACCGGTAAGCCGAAGATTCGTGCTGCGCCGGCGGCCCGCGCCCGGTAATGTGGCGCGGGCGGGCCGCTCCGGCGTATGGACGCCGGGCGCCCGTCTGTTCCGATCGACCAGCAAAGAGGCCGGCATGACTTACGTGGTTCCCTTTCCCGAGGCTCCCTCGCTCGAAGTCGTCGGCGAGGGCGGGCGCTTTCCCGTGCGCCGCATCTTCTGCGTCGGCCGCAACTACGCGGCCCATGCGCGCGAGATGGGCAAGGACCCGGACCGCGAGCCGCCGTTCTTCTTCATGAAGCCGGCCGAGGCCATCGTGCCGAGCGGCGCCAAGCTCCCCTATCCGCCCTTCACCCAGGATCTCCATCACGAGATCGAGCTGGTCGCGGCGATCGGCCGGGAGGGCGCGGAGATCGC
>JAOUCL010000513.1 GCA_029859805.1 Rhodospirillales bacterium
GGAAAGCGGCTGCGGCCGCCTCGATATTCACCGAAAAATCAACCGCGAAACGCGGATAATTCAACGCGCTTCTGCAATTTTGCAAGCAGCTCAGTATACTAAATAGGTTTCCAGTGTCCGCCTGCGCAATATCAAAAAAGTATACTGTCCCCTTAATTCCTGTCCCCTTAATTCTTAATTCGTCCCCTTAATTCCGTTCTCAGGGCTTAGCAAGACAGGCCGGTTGACCGGCGCAGATAGCTGTCGCCGGTCAGTTGCCGCAGCATGAATCCGGCCACGCCGGCTCAGTTGGGCAGGTCCCACACGCCGGACGCGGCCGCGGCGCGGCAGAAGCCGGCAAAGTCGCGAGGCGCGCGACCAAGCGCCTTTTGAACACCGTCTCCGAGCGACTCGTTACGACCGTCAAGCACTTCCTTGCAGAGGTCGGTGAGCATGTTGGCGAACTCGGGCCCGGCGTTCTCGGTGAGGGCGGCGCGAAACTGCTCCAACGAGATCGCGGCATACTCGATGCCGCGACCCGCGGCCTTCGAGATCTCGGCGGCGGCCTCGGCGAAGCTCAGCAGACGCGGTCCGGTGAGCTCGTAGAGCTGACCCGCATGACGGTCGTCGGTGAGCGCGGCGACCGCAACATCGGCGATGTCGTCGGCATCGACAAAGGGCTCACGCACCTCGCCGGCCGGCAGCGCGACCACGCCGTCGAGCACCGGCTCGAGCAGGTGACCTTCGTTGAAGTTCTGCGAGAACCAGCTCGCGCGGATCAGCGTAAAGCTCACGCCGCAGGCGCGGACGATGTTCTCGCAGCGCTGCGCATTGACCTCGCCCCGCCCCGAGAGCAACACCAGCCGCTTGACGCCCGCCTCGGCCGCGCAGGCCGTCAGCTCTTCGATCGCCGCCGGCGCACTGGGCACGGCGAGGTCCGGGAAGAACGAGATGTAGGCGGCCTCGACGCCGCGCAGCGCCTCCGGCCAGGTCGAAGGCTTCTCCCAGTCGAAGGGCAGTTCGGATTGCCGCGAGCCCTCCCTGACTGCGTGGCCTAGCTCCGAGAGCCGCTGGACGATTCGTCGACCGGTCTTTCCAGTGGAACCGATAACGAGGATGGGTGATTTCTGCATGAGTTAATGACTCCTTGTTTGGGCGTTGAGGTCATCCTGGTTCTCCAAAGGCGACCGAGATCTTCTCACTTGACACCGTGTCAATTGACACGATGACAAGTACGTGCTACTTGACACCATGTCAAGCGATAATCCCGAAACTCGAAAGCGAATTCTGAAATCCGCCCTGACGCTGCTGGAAGCGAGCCGGGGCAAGGGCGTGCGCATGACGGATATCGCCAAACGGGCGGGAATCACCCGCCAGGCGCTCTATCTTCATTTCAGCACCAGGGCCGAGCTTCTGATTGCGACGACGTTCTATCTCGACGAGGTGAAAGGGGCTGAAGAACGTTTGGTGCCGAGCCGCACGGCGCGGTCCGGCATCGAGCGGCTCGACGCCTATATCGAGGCCTGGGGCGCTTACATTCCGGAAATCCATGGCATCGCCAAGGCGCTTCTCGCCATGAGGGACACGGACGATGCGGCGGCGAAGGCCTGGGACGAGCGGATGCAGGACATGCGGCAAGGCTGCGAAGCCGCGATCGACGCCCTGAACCGCGACAACATGCTCTCGCCCGACCATTCGCCAAATCAGGCAACCGACATTCTTTGGACGATGCTGTCCGTCCGCAATTGGGAACAGCTGACTCTCGAATGCGCTTGGCCGCAGGAGAGATATATCGAGACGCTCAAATCGTTGGCGCGGCGCATTTTCGTGGCAGACGGACCCTAGTTCGAGTTCGGACCTCGGCGCTGGAGAGTCCGGAGATCGAACCTGAGCGGGCGCCCTGCTTGCCGGGCGATTGTGCGGTCTGGCGCCCCCAGGTTTATCCGAATTCCGAGGGCAGCGGGGTGGTGGTGGACTGCACCCGGAGTACCTATCGATTCAAAAACCGTCGTGATGCGGAGATAGCCAATCCGAGAATTCATTACTCAGAACATCCACGTCCTCCAATGTCGGCAGAATTATATCAAAACCGCCATCATAGGGAGCAAAAACAGCTTTTGAACCTCTCGAAATCCATAGAACGGCCGGTTCTATATCGTCTGCTACTCTCTTGATCGCTGCATCGAAGTCGCGTTCTCGCCACACGCACGCCGATGAATATGCGATCCATTTGAATTGATCTTCCGGTTCCTCCAAAGGGTCTGTCCAAAAGAAAGATTCTTTAAGCCCAAATCGAGTTCTGATTTCGTAGTCGTATCTAACAATTTCCCCCTCTGAGTTGGGATAACTCGCAACCATCCAGCAGTCTGAAC
>JAOUCL010000230.1 GCA_029859805.1 Rhodospirillales bacterium
CCTGGTCACCGTGGCGCTGATCCTGCCGGGCGCGCGCAACCCGCTGAAGGCCTTGCTGACCCGGGGCGGCAAATGATCCGGATCGAGAACCTGCACGTCACCTTCAATCCGGGCACGGCGATCGAGGCCCCTGAGCGCGCGGGTCTCGATCTGGAAATCCCGGCCGGCCAGTTCGTCACCGTGATCGGTTCCAACGGCGCCGGCAAGACGACCCTGCTGAACTGCGTCACGGGGGAGGTCCCGCCGAGCCAGGGGCGCATCCTGATCGACGGCACCGACGTGACCCTTTGGCCCGCGACCCGGCGCAGCGCCCTGGTGGCGCGGGTATTCCAGGATCCCCTGGCGGGTACCTGCGAGGCCCTGACCATCGAGGAGAACCTGGCCCTCGCCGCCGCCCGCGGGACGCGGCGCGGCCTGGCCTCGGCCTTGCAAGCGGCGCGGCGGACCGAGTTCCGCGAGAAGATCTCCCGCCTCGGCCTCGGCCTGGAGGACCGGCTCGGCGACCGTATGGGGCTTCTGTCCGGCGGTCAACGCCAGGCGGTCAGCCTGGTCATGGCGACGCTGCGCCCGACCAAGATCCTGCTGCTCGACGAGCACACCGCGGCGCTCGACCCGCGCATGCAGGACTTTGTGCAGCGCCTGACTCGCGAGCTGGTCGAGGCCGAGCGGCTCACGACCCTGATGGTCACCCACGCGATGCGCCAGGCGCTCGAGCTCGGCGGCCGCACGGTGATGCTGCACGAGGGCCGCGCCGTGCTCGACGTCGCGGACGAGGAACGGGCCGGCCTGGGCCCTGCCGACCTGGTCGCCCTCTTCGCCGAGGTGCGCGGCCAGGAGCTCGACAGCGATAGCCTGCTGCTAAGCTGACGGGCGCAAGTCACCGGAGCCGCACGCCCTTCCGGCCGCTGGGCCTGGGTCGGCCACCGCTATGGCAAGCGCAACGGCCGTGGGACCGCCTGGGAATGCTACTGCTCGGGCACCTTGCAGTCGCCTTTGCCGTAGACGTCCTCGATCCGGCACTGCCGGCCCAGGCGCATGACGATCGACCCGCGGCAGGACCCGAGGCTGACCCAGGCGTCGTAGCCGCTCACCGAGCTGCCGCCGCGGCGTGAGCGAACGCGCGCCGCGACGCTGATACTGCGAACGTCGCCGGGATCGATGTTCATGCGCGCGAGGTGCTCTCTCACCTCTGCCTCGCACGGGTCGCCGTCGGCAAGCGCGGGCGGTGCGAGCAGGGCCGCCAGAACGATGGCCAAGGCTGGCGCCATTGCCGGTCTGGCCCAACAAATTACGCCTTGGATCATTCTAGGTCTTTCCTGCATGGCGTCTATCGCGGCGTCCAACCAATCCACGGATCCGCCTGCTCGAGGCTGTGACTCCACAAAGGTACCCGCGCAGGAATGCCATGGCACGGAAAATTCCGAGGTATGAAGATGGTCCCGGTTCAATTGCGTGTGAGTGCCGGGGGGCGGCCCCGATCGCCGGGCTTTTCCCGCAGAGGGGTGCCCGCGGATCCGTGTTCGTCGTGCCGGCTCGGCTACGGCCGCATCGTCACCGCGCCAGACCCAGCATGGCGATCATCGCGGCGTAACCGGACTCGTGCAGGCGCCGGCCGGCTGCGGCGAAGTAGTCGGCCTCGGCTCGGATCCCGAGGCCCTCGACCAGGCGGTTCATGAAGTTGTAGAGCGCGGCGACCGCGACCGCGTCGTAGAGCGCCTGCTCGGGCCAGCCCGCCGCGAGCACGGCCTCCGCGTCCCGCGGAGCCATTCTGCCCGGCGTCTTCGTCAGCTTCGCGACGCTGCGCAGCACGGGGCGCAGTTTGCTGCTACGGGCGCGGTCTCGAGGCCGTCGATCATGCTTTCAAGCGGGCCCTCTTCGAGGCCGAAGGCGGTGGCGGTGGCGCCGTGCACGCCGGTGCAGTAGCCGCAGGCGTTGAGCGCCGAAACGTAGGCCGCGATCAGCTCGCGCTCGCCGATGGAGAAGGGCGAGGGCCCGCGCATGAGCGCCTCGTGAAGCTCGAGCAGGGGCGCGGCGCTCGACGGGAAAGCGCGGAAGACATCGGGAAGCTTGGCGTCCCTGGGCAGGGACGGGAGATAGGCCATTGCAGGATCCTTCCGCCGCGCGGCCGTCACACGCGATCGCGTCTGAGCGGCTGGCACAGGCAATGTACGCCGCCGCCACCCTTGGTGAACATGCTGGCGTCCGGGTCGTAGACCTCGAAGCCCAGCGCACGGAGCCGCGCGTTCAGGTCCTGGCTCGCCGCCGTCGAGAGCACCCGGTCGTTGCCCAGCGCCACCACGTTGCAGCCCAGGTTGACGGTGTCCCGAAAGCTCACCGGCACGATCTCGATCCGCTTTGCCCGCAGCCAGGCGACGATCTCCGGGTCCGTCGTGTCGAGGCACACGGCCGCCAGCTTTTCGGCCAGCATGCAGACCATTAGGTCGATGTGGACGTAGAAAGGGTCGAGCGGCGCGTAGCGTACCTCCCAATCCTCGGCCTCGAACCAGGCGCCGACCTGCTTGGCGGCCACCTCCTGCGTGCGCTCGCCGCAATAGCCGATCAACACGCAGCCGGGCGCGATGAGGTCGAAGTCGCCGCCCTCGAAGCTGCCAGCCGAGACCATGTCGTAGATGGGGATCCCGGTCTCCAGGTAGAAGCGCAGGACCGAGCTGTACTCGCCGCGGCGCCAGGGTTTGGCCATCTGGGTGACGACCGCCCCGTAGGGCGTCATGAAGCTCGAATCACGGGCGTAGACCTGCATCGGCAGGTGCTCGTCGACCGGCAGACTGTGCACCGTGACACCGGCGCTCTCATAGGCGGAGACCATCTCGCGGTACTGGCGCAGGGCGAGATCCTTGTCGAGGACCTCGCCCTTGCGCGCCGTGGCCGCCGAGATCGAGCTCGAGACCACCCAGCGAAAACTCTCGACGGGGCCTAGAAGCACGTCTCGCAGAACGCCGTACTCGGAGTCGACGCCCCAGTCGTTCGCCGGCGCCGTTCCGCCGGAGGGGTTGCGGACGGTCAGGCGTCCGGTTCGCCGGGACGCCCTGCGTTCGATCGTGTCCATGGCTGTTTCTCCGGTTTTCCTGCGCGCGCGGGAATAATGGTCGATGTGCCGGCCCGGACGCAACGGAGAAGGATCCGACGGCGGTCCAGACGGCCGCTAACGCACCACGCGCTCTTCGGGAAACCGGATCGACACCTTGGTGCCTACGCCTGCCTTGCTGTCGATATCGAAGGTGCCGCCGAGCAGTTCGCACAGGGCCTTGGCCAGAGGCAGGCCGAGCCCGGTCCCCTCCAGCCTGGCGGCCATCGCGTCCCTGACCTGGCCGAACGGCGCGAGCACCTTGGGCAGGTCCTCGGGCCTGATGCCAATGCCGCGGTCGCGCACCGCGATATCGAAGGCGCCCGACCGATCGAGCCCGGCCTGTACCAATACCTGCCCGCCGGAGGCGCTGAACTTCACCGCGTTGGACAGGAGGTTGATGAGGATCTGTTTGAGCTTGCGACGGTCGACACGCAGGTGGGGCGAGGGGCCCGCGATGTCCGTGCGGATCTCGACCCCCGCGCGCCGGGCCTGCTCCTCGACCAGGAGCACGCTGTCTTGAATCGCATGCGCCACGTCGACCTCCTCTTCCTCCAGTTCGATCTCGCCCGCCTCCAACTTGGACACGTCCAGCAGGTCGTTGACGATGTGCAGCAGGTGATGGCCGCCGGCGTGGATGTGCTCGACGTACTCCCGGTAGCGGTCGTGGCCGAGCGGACCGAACATCCGGTTCGTCATGATCTCCGAGAAGCCGAGGATGGCGTTCAGCGGGGTGCGCAGCTCATGGCTGATGATGGCCAGGAAGGCCGTCTTCGCGTGGTTGGCGAGCTCGGCCTCGCGCGCCTTGCGAACGGCCTGCTCCGCCTGCCTGCGCTCGGTGACGTCCTCCATGGCCAGCAGGATCGCTGGTGTGTTCTTGCGCTGCTCATGCATCCTCCTCGCGTTGAGCAGCATGATTCTGTGCCCGATGTTCGGGAAGTCGTGCGCGACCTCGAAGTCATCGACGGTCGTATTCTCGGGAATGATCTGCTCCAGGAGATGGCGCAGGGCTGGAATATCCCACTGGCCGCCGCCTATGCGGTACAGCAGCTCACCCTCGGTTTCCTCGGGCGCCACGCCAAAGGTCCGGTAGAACGACCGGCTGGCCAGGAGAATTCGCAGGTCGCCGTCCAGGACAACGAGGGGCTCACGCACGGTCGCCACTATGTTCTCGGCATAGTGGTACGCCTTTTGAACCTCCTGCTCCGCTTGCTCGCTGCGATTCTGCATTGTCGACATCCCGGCATTCAGGGCCGAAACCGCAGTCAAATACGAAGACCTCGCTAGTAACCTTCGTCCCGGCCAACCCAGGTTATTCGCTCGCGCGGTGCTCCGTGCCGCGCGTCAAGTGTGTGCCGTATTGACAAGTCGCTTACTTGCAATACTAAGTATAGTAGTCTTAACCGTATAGTTTGTGGTGTCAATCCGAGAGCAGGAGAGCCCGGGCGCCCATCTTGGACGCGGCCGGGTGTCAGGGCGCAAACTCGAACTGGCGCGACGCAAGGTACGGATGGCCGGAGGCGCCGCCGCTTGTCGGGGCTGCTTACGAACCGATTTGCGCTTCAAGCGAGCAGGGCCCCTGGCGGTTTTTAATTGACTGATCGTTCCAAACTCGTCATCGTCGCGCACGAACGGGAGATGGTGCCGGATGCCCTGGGAAAAACAGTTCGACGTGGATGCCGCGCTCGCCCGCGCAATGGAGGCTTTCTGGTCGCAGGGCTACGAGGCGACCTCGACGCAGGACCTGCTCGGGCGCATGGGCATCAACCGGGGCAGCCTCTACGACACCTTCGGCAGCAAGCGCCGTCTGTTCCTAGACGCCCTGAGGCACTACCAGGCGACCTATCAGAGGCCGAAAATAGCCGCGGCCGCGCGCGGCCGCACGCCCCGGGAGACCATCGGCGCCTTGTTCGACAGCCTGGTGTCCGAGGCGCTCGGCGACACGGAGCGCTGCGGCTGCCTGCTGGTGAACACGGCGCTTGAGCTCGCCCCCCACGACGAGGAAATCGCGGAGATCGTCGCCGACGGGCTGCGCGGCATCGAGACCTTCTTCCGGGACACGATTGAGCGCGGCCGGGAGACCGGCGACATCCCGGCCCGCGTCGACGCCGTCGAGGTGTCCCGCGCGCTGCTCGGACTGATGATCGGGATGCGCGTGCTGGCCAGGAGCCGGCCGGACGAATCGCTGCTCGAGTCCATCGCCGCGCAGGCGAAAGCGCTGCTCGAGTGAGTTTTTTTGAAAGGTCTGGAACGAACAGTCAACGTTCCAGTCCATTGAATTGCCTGAACATCAACCGGGAGGAAAATCGATGACCGTATCCTATGTCGAACGCGAACAAGCCACGCCCGAGACGCTCGCCTTCTACGACAAGGCCGAGGCGCGCTTCGAGATGCTGTTGAACATCTTCAAGGTGTTCGGCCATACGCCGGAGCTCGGCACCGTCTTCACCGACCTGATCATGGCGATCCTGAAAGACGGCGAGCTCGACTGGACGACCAAGGAGCTGATCATCCTCAAGGCCACCCACCGCAACGACTGCCAGTACTGCGTGGTCCAGCACGAGACCCTGTCGAAAAGGCTCGGCATCTCGGAGGAGAAGATCAACGACATTGGCGACGACCGCTACAAGGCGAGCCCGCACTTCACGGAGGCCGAAAAGGCGCTGATGGACCTGACGGTCCAGATCGGCATCGACGCCAACCGCGTGTCGAAGGACCTGTGGGACCGGCTGCACACGCACTTCACCGAGCCGCAGATCGTCGAGGCGGTGTTCACGATCACGATCTATATCGCCGTGAGCAAGTTCGGCGACGCGCTCGGCGTCGCGCTGGAGCCCGTGTTCTCCGGCATCCAGCCGATTCTGGAAGTGGCCCACTGAGTTTGTCGATCGGGGGAAGCCCAGCCCTCGCGGCTTCCCCCTCCGGTCCAGAAACCATCGCGGAGGCGACGATGGCGAAGATCGAAATCTTTTCGAGCCCGAACTGCGGCTATTGCGAGCGGGCCAAAGCGCTGCTCGACGACAAAGGATGGGCCTACGAGGACCTCGACGTGGCGGGCGAGGCCGGTCACAAGGAGGAGCTGCTGAGACGGCTGCCGCGCGCGCGGTCGCTGCCGCAGATCTTCGTCGCCGGCCGCCACGTCGGCGGCTACGAGGACCTTCAGCTGCTCGACGAGTCGGGCAAGCTCGACGAGCTTGTCGATCGCTCGCCGCAGTAAGCAGCGGTTTAGGACAGGAGCAGGACGATGTCGGAGCAGCTGGTCTATTTCGCCGATCCCATGTGTTCATGGTGCTGGGGTTTCTCGCCGGTGATCGAGGCGGCCCGGAGCCGCTTCGGCGAGGAGCTCCCCGTGCGGTTGATCCTCGGCGGCCTACGCCCGGGGACCAAGGAGGTCATGGACGAGGCGGCCAAGCAGATGATCCGCGAGCACTGGGACCATGTCCACGAGGCCAGCGGCCAGCCCTTCGACTTCGCGTTCTTCGACCGCGAGGGCTTCGTCTACGACACCGGACCGGCCTGCCGGGCGGTCGTGGCAATGCGCCGCCTGGACCCCGGGATGGCGCTGGCCTTCTTGAAGCACCTCCACCAGGCCTTCTACGCCGGGAACCAGGACGTCACGGACCGCGAAACGCTCTGCGCCCTGGCCGCGGAGTTCGGCCTGGACCGCGATAGCTTCGCGGCGGCCTTCGACGACGAGGAAACTCTCCAGGAGACAAAACGGGACTTTGCGATTTCCCGCCGCGCGGGCATCACCGGCTTTCCGACGCTGCTGGCCGGCAGCAACGACGAAGGCTATGCCGTCGTCACGCCCGGCTATCAGTCCTGGCAGAAGGTCGAAAGACTGATCACGGCCTGGCTGGAGCGCCGCGACCACGCGCGCCCGGCGGCCTCGAAGGACTGAAACGTCCGGGGAATGATGCGGCCAGGGGGCTCGCACCCGCATTCGCCCAGGCGAAGGCGATTTTCGGCCCTGCATGATGACAGAACGTACTGATCCTATTCGTGGAGAAGCTCAGTTACCGAAAGGGGCGCAGGAAAGGGGATCGGTCTCGAGCCCTTTTCGGCCGAAGCTTGAATACGCCCTAGCAAATTCAAGTATTATGATATATCCTTGAATTCAATATCCCGAGTTCAAGGATTTCCCGTGCGAAGAGACGAACTCGCAGGGCGATTGCGACAGCCCTACACCCCGGAACGAGGGTTCGGAACGGCACGTGTGGCCAAGGAAGGCTACGAGCACATCTGGTTCGTTGTGCCGCCCCCGCCTCCGGAGGAAATCCCGGCGGGCCTTGCGGCGGGACCGATCAGCCGCGCGAACGCCATCCTGCAAGGCCGCCCGAATCCGACTGACGCCTCCGAACTGGACCGGCTGACGGCCTATCTTTTCGCCCGGCGCGAGGCGGTGTCGTCGTCGCGCATGGAGGGCACGTGGTCCACTATCGATAATGTGTTGACCCCCGGCGAGGTCTACGATCAGTACGAAGGCAAGTCCGCGGATCTTTCCGTGCGGGGTTATGCCGCCGCCCTCGAGTACGGCTTGGGACAGGTCGAGGAGCGGGGAATAGAGGCTCTGACCACGGAACTCGTCTGCCGCTTGCACGAGCTGGTCACGAGCAAAGACCCGGATTTCCACGGCGTTGCCGGACGCCTGCGCAGGCCGGGATTGCCGGGTGATGTCGTGCAGGTCGCCGGCAGCGGCGGGAAGGAAGACGCCATCTATAACCCGGTGCCGCCCGAGCATGCGGTGCCCTGTCTCGAGAAGGTCATGGCCTGGCTGCGCGACAGGACGCTGATAGAGCTGGGTGATGCCGGGATGGGAATGAGCCTTCC
>JAOUCL010000231.1 GCA_029859805.1 Rhodospirillales bacterium
GCCGCCCTCGCCGACGGCGCGCGCTGCACCTGGTTCCTGGCCGAAGTCGAGCCGCTCACCGCGCGCAAGCGCTGGATTGCCGGCTCGCTGAAGCCGACGGGCCGGTTGGTGGTCGACGCCGGCGCGCTCAGGGCGCTCCAGAGCGGCCGAAGCCTCCTGCCCGCCGGGGTCACCGCGGTGGAAGGCCTATTCGAGCGCGGCGATGCGGTGGTCGTGCTCGGCACCGACGGCGTCGAGGTGGCGCGCGGCCTGTGCGCCTATTCGGCCCAGGAGGCCCGGCTCATCCTGGGTCACAAGAGCAGTGAAATCGAGGCCCGTCTGGGCTACCGTGGCCGCGAAGAGTTGATCCACCGCGACGACCTGGTCTTGATGTGAGGGACATACCGCGTGAGCGGATCACGCAAGGCCTTGCCCGAGGCCCCCAGGAAATTATATAGTTCTTATGTGGTTTGTGTATAATAATCCCTGTGAGCCCCCGGATTGGCGAGAAGGAGAAAGCCATGCGGCAAACCAGTTTCGTGGTCGACGAAAAGACGGAAAAAGCGCTGGAGGACCTAAAGGAGACCTTCGGGGTCTCGACCAACGCCGCCGTCATCCGCCGCGCGCTCGCGCTGGCCAAGGTGGCCGCGGAAAACGCGGACAGCGAACATACCATTACGATCCTCGACAAGAGCAAACGGGAGCAGAAGGTCCTCTTGGCGGGTTAAGATCCGAGGAAATCTGCCATGGCGCAGGGGGGCGACGGGAAAGGTACGAGGGTATCCCTGGCGGACGAGGAGCGCGAACTCAACGTCGAAGACGAAATCGCGCTCCGCGAACTGCAACTGCGCATAACTACCGCCGAACGCATCCTCAAGTTGTTCACGATCGCCAATGGCTTCGTGCTAGCCTTTGTCGTCGTGCTGTTGTTGGCTGACTGGTTTCTCATCGGCAAGGGACTGGCGAAGGTGGATCAGAGGGTGGTGGACAAGGAGGTCTTGATGGCGTTGCTTGGCGCCACGACAATTCAGGTCGGCGCCATCATGTTCAGCATCTCGGCCTACCTGTTTCCGAAAAAGCAGGACGGAGGCTAGTCATGACGGTCGCTCAAAGCACAGCAGCGCCTGATGCCGGCAGCAACGTTCGGCCGACCGACACCAACTTGTGTCGGCAGATGGCGGATCTGGGCCGCGCCGCGCGGAGCGCCGCCCACGAGCTGGCGCTGGCCGCGCCGGAGGCCAAGAGCCGGGCGCTGAAGGCCGCGGCGCAGGCGATCCGCCAGAGCCGGGACAAGATCCTCGAGGCAAACGGGCGCGACGTGGAGGCGGCCCGCGCCAAGGGCCTCAGCGCCGCCCTGCTCGATCGCCTGGAGCTCGACGCCGGCCGCAGCGAGGCCATGGCTGCGGGCCTCGAGGCGATCGCCGAATTCCCCGACCCGGTGGGCCGCGTGATGGCCGAGTGGGACCGGCCCAACGGCCTCAAGATCGCCCGGGTCTCGGTGCCGCTCGGCGTGATCGGCATCATCTACGAGAGCCGGCCCAACGTGACGGCGGACGCCGGCGGGCTCTGCCTCAAGGCGGGCAACGCGGCGATCCTGCGTGGCGGCTCGGAGAGCTTCCATTCCTCGGGCGCCATCCTGGACTGCCTGCGGCAGGGGCTCGCCGAGGCCGGGCTTCCCGAGGCCGCGATCCAGCGCGTGCCGACCACAGACCGGACCGCGGTCGGCCTGCTGCTGACCATGAACGACTACGTCGACGTGATCGTGCCGCGGGGCGGCAGGGGCCTCATCGAGCGGGTCTTCGCCGAAAGCCGGATCCCGGTTCTGGCGCACCTGGAGGGGATCTGCCACACCTATATCGACCGCTCGGCCGATTTGGAAATGGCGCGCGAGATCGTGGTCAACGCCAAGATGCGGCGCACCGGCATCTGCGGCGCGACCGAGACCCTGCTCGTCGACCGTCCGGTGGTGAAAAGCCACCTGCCCGCCATCCTGAACGCCCTGATCGCCGCCGGCTGCGCGGTGCGCGGCGGTGCCGACACGCGGGCCCTCGACGAACGGGTGACGCCGGCCAGCGAGGAGGACTGGGTCACAGAATATCTGGCCCCGGTCATCTCTGTGAAGGTGCTCGACGGGGTCGACGAGGCGATCGGCCACATCAACCGCTACGGCTCGCACCACACCGAGGCGATCGTGGCCGAGGACGCGGCCGCGGCCGAGCGCTTTCTCGCCCGGGTCGATTCGGGCATCGTCATGCACAACGCCTCGACCCAGTTCGCCGACGGCGGCGAGTTCGGCATGGGCGCCGAGATCGGCATCTCGACCGGCAAGTTGCACGCCCGCGGCCCGGTCGGCGCCGAACAGCTGACCAGCATAAAGTATGTGGTCAGGGGGCAGGGCCAGGTGCGGCCCTGAGAGCCGGCGACTGGCCTTGCACCACAGCGCTACCGGGCCCCTGCCCACCCCGGCCCGCCTGGCGGCCGCCCTGGGCGACCGTCTGCCGCCGCCGGGCGCCCGGATCGGGCTCCTCGGCGGATCGTTCAATCCGGCCCACGACGGCCACCGGCAGATCAGCCTGGAGGCGCTCAAACGCCTCGGGCTCGACGAGGTCTGGTGGCTGGTCTCGCCACAGAACCCGCTCAAGCCCCTGGCCGGCATGGCACCCCTGGAGTCCCGCCTCGCCCGGGCGCACACCCTGGCCCGTCATCCGCGCATTCGTGTGACGGGGATCGAAGGTCGGCTCGCCAGCCACTACACGGCGGACACGCTGCGTGCCTTGACCCGGCGCTTCCCGCGGGTCCGGTTCGTCTGGCTCATGGGCGCGGACAACCTTGTGCAGTTAACGAAATGGAAAGATTGGCGGGAAATCTTTCATGTTGTCGCCGTTGCGGTTTTCGATCGGCCCTCCTATTCTTTAAGGGCTGTCGCTGCCGGGGCGGCACGGCGATTTGCCCGCTACCGCCTGGATGAGAAGCAAGCCAGGGGGCTGGCGGGTCGCACGCCGCCCGCCTGGGTGTTCGTCCACAGCCGGCTGAACACCCTGTCGGCGACGCAGTTACGGGCCCGGCGAAGGCAGGCTGAGCCACCGGGTTCACGGTAGAACAGCACAACGGAGGGCACCGCCCATACCACGCAAGGACAAGGCCGTCGCGGCCAGTCAACAAACACCGGGACCCGCGTTCAGTCGGCGCCTGGTGGAGCTTGTCACGGCATCTCTGGAGGACGACAAGGCCGAAGACCTTGTCACCATAGACCTCGCCGGAAAATCCAGCATCGCGGATTACATGATCATCGCCAGCGGGCGCTCGCAGCGCCAAGTCGGCGCCATGGCCGAGCACCTGCGCGAAAAGCTGAAGGCGGAGGGGTTCGGCAGCGTTCCGGTGGAAGGCGCCCGGCGCTGCGATTGGGTTCTGATCGATGCCGGAGACATCATCGTCCATCTGTTCCGCCCCGAGGTCAGGGCCTTCTACAATCTCGAGAAGATGTGGGGGCTCGATCTGTCGGAACCGAAGCGCCCGCTGGCCAGCGCCTGAGCGGACGGCGGCGGCACGTCGGAGCATCGGACGGCAGGATTCCGGAGTGAAGCAACCATGCGGATCACGCTGGCCGCTGTCGGCCGCGCCAAGGCGGGACCGTCCCGCGATCTCTACGAGTCCTATGCTGCACGGCTGGCCTGGCGCCTGACCCTCAAGGAGGTCGAGGAGCGCCGCGCCCTGGCGCCCGAAACGCTGAAGCTGCGCGAGGGCGAGCGCCTGCTCGCGGCGGTGCCCAAGGACGCCCGGCTGATCGCCTTGGACGAGGAGGGCCGACACATGACCAGCACCGCCTTCGCCGCCCTCCTCGGCCGCTGGCGCGACGAGGGGCTGCAAGACCTGGCTTTTGCGATCGGCGGGGCCGAGGGCCTATCGCAAGCGGTCGTCGACCGGGCCGACCTGGTGCTGGCGCTCGGACCCATGACCTGGCCGCACCTGTTGGTCCGCGCCCTGACCTTGGAGCAACTCTACCGCGCGCAGACGATCCTTTCGGGCCACCCCTACCACCGCGCGTGAGGCGCGCCAAAGACCTATGGATTGCCGTCCGGATACCCTATATAGAGCCTCATGGTCGAGGGAACCCGCCCCCGCCCCGTCGTTCTTTGCGTCCTGGACGGCTGGGGCCACCGCGAGACCTGCGAGGACAACGCCATCGGTCGGGCGCGCACCCCGGTGCTCGACCGCCTGATGGAGAGCTCACCGCACGCGCTGATCGACGCCTCGGAACTGGCGGTCGGCCTGCCCGACGGCCAAATGGGAAACTCGGAAGTTGGCCACATGAACCTGGGTGCGGGCAGGGTTGTCGTTCAGGACCTGCCGCGTATCGACCAGGCGATCGCCGAGGGCGCGCTGGCGGGCAACCCGGCGCTGGTCGGCTTCATCGAGGCGCTTAGGGCGTCGGGCGGCACCGCCCACCTGCTCGGCCTGCTGTCGCCCGGCGGGGTACACTCGCACCAGGACCACATGGCGGCCCTCGCCAACGTCCTGGCCGAGGCGGGCCTGCCGGTCGCCATCCACGGTTTCCTGGACGGCCGCGACACCCCGCCGCGTAGCGCCCTGGACTTCGTCGCGGAATTCCAGACGGCGGCCCAGGTGCCTGTCGCTACTCTTTGCGGTCGCTACTACGCCATGGACCGGGACAAGCGGTGGGAGCGGGTCGAGCGGGCCTACCACGCACTGGTCGAGGGGCGCGGTAAGACCGCCCCGGACCCCTTGGCCGCCATCAGGCAGGGCTACGAGGCCGGCCAGAGTGACGAATTCCTGGAACCATCGGTTGTCGGCGGCTTCGCGGGCATGCGGGACGGCGACGGGCTAATCATGGCCAATTTCCGGGCCGATCGGGCGCGCGAGATACTCTCCGCCCTGCTGGTACCGGATTTCAGGGGTTTCGCACGCCCGCAGGTCGTTCGCTTCGCAGCCGCCGCCGGCATGGCCAGCTATTCCGAGGCGCTGGACGCCTGGTTGGCTACCCTGTTCCCGCCCCTGAAGCTGCAGGAGACCCTCGGCCAAGTCGTGGCGGAAGCCGGCCTCAAGCAGCTGCGCATCGCCGAAACCGAGAAGTATGCCCACGTCACCTTTTTCTTCAACGGAGGGCGTGAAACGATCTTCCCGGGCGAGGAGCGCATCCTGGTGCCTTCGCCTGGGGTCGCGACCTACGACCTCAAGCCGGAGATGTCGGCCGTGGAAGTAACCGACGGGCTGGTCGACGCTATCGGGTCGGGACGCTTCGATCTGATTGTGGCGAATTATGCCAACGGCGACATGGTGGGACATACGGGCGACCTGGACGCAGCCATCAAGGCAGTCGAGACGGTGGACGCCTGCCTCGGCCGTCTGGCCGACGCCGTCGGCCGCGCGGGCGGTGCCCTGATCATTACCGCCGACCATGGCAATGCCGAGCAGATGATGGACCACGGAACCGGACAAGCGCATACCGCGCACACCATGAATCCCGTGCCCGTCATCCTTGCCAACGCGCCGGCCGGCGTATGCGCCCTGGCCGGCGGCCGGTTGGCCGACATCGCGCCCACGGTGCTCGATCTCATGGGCCTGGCCCAGCCGGCGGAAATGACCGGCCGGTCCTTGTTGAGTCGGGCCGCAACGGCCAGCGATGCGACGGCCAGCGATGCCGCGGAGTAGTGTGGTGCGAGGGCCATCCAGAACAAAGAGGTTTGCCGCCGGACCGCTCACCGGCATGTTGAGCGCATTGCTGTTGTCGCTGTCCGGCCCTGTCGTATTGGCGGAGGACACCCGCCTGAAGGAGGTGGAGCGCGCGCTGGAGCAGGACCGGGCCAAGGCCGAGGCGCTCGGCCGCCAGGCGCAGGCGTTGAAGGACGAGATCAAGGGCCTGCGGCGCGACGTGGTGGCGGCGGCTCGCGCGGCGCAGGGGCCGGAGGAGGCGCTTTCGGCCACGGAGCACGCGCTCGCCGGGCTCGAAGCGGAGCGGGCGGACAAGCAGGCGGCCTTGCAGACCCAGCGGAGCCGATTGGTCCGGACGCTGGGCGCACTGCAGCGTATCGCCCTCCGACCGCCGGAGGTGGCCTTCGCCGCGCCGGGCGCGCCGGTTGATACCCTACGCAGTGCTATGCTGCTGAGCGTCGCGGTACCGGTCATCGAACGCCGGGGCCAGGATCTGCGGGGCGAATTGGTGGCGCTCGACGGGTTACGCCGGGAAATCGCGCTCAAACAAGGCGATCTGGCGGCCGAAACCCGGAACCTCGAGGCAGAGCGCAAGCGCTTGGCGCGACTGATCGAGCGCAAACGGGGGCTGGAAAACGTGACCAGCGCCGAGCAGCGGGCGGCCCGCGCCAGGGTCCGCAAGCTGGCCCGCGAAGCCAAGGATCTACGCGACTTCGTGGCCAAGCTGGAACGCGACGCGCAGAAACGGGCCGAAGAGGAAGCCCAGGAGGCGGCCGCGCGCCAGGAGAGGGAGTCGGCCGAACGCGCCACCCAGGACGCAGGCGGGCGAGCGACGGCGCCGACCGAACCGCAGTCGCAGGAGACGCAGCAGGCCCTGCTCGCCACACCACCAGCCAAGCGCCCCCTGGAAAAACCCGACAACGTAAGGGATTTCCCGAGATCAACCGCCGTATCTACACTGGTCATGCCGGCGCGTGGCCGGGTGGTGGCCGCTTTCGGTGACCGCGAGAAGAAAGCCGCCACGACGTCCAGGGGGATTTCGATCCTGACGCGTGGAGCGGCCCAGGTCGTCGCGCCCTACGACGGCCGCGTCCGCTACGCCGGCGTATTCCGCGGCTATGGTCAAATCTTGATCATCCAGCACGGCGAACGATATCATACAGTGCTCGCGGGTCTCGACCGGATCGACGCAGTGGCCGGCCAGTGGGTGCTGGCCGGCGAGCCGGTGGGCGTGATGAGCCGCAGCGAGAACGGCGATCCGATACTTTACCTCGAACTCCGCCGGAGTGGGCAACCGATCAACCCGCTGCCCTGGCTGGCAACCACAAACGACAAGGTGCAAGGTTAATGCCTAAGCTTCGACTTCTAGCGGCTCTCGCCGCCTTGATTCTTCTGGTTCCCCAAACCGCCTCTCCTCAGGACGACAGGTCCGAGACATACCGGCAGCTAAAGCTGTTCGGCGACGTTTTCGAACGGGTGCGCGCCGACTACGTCGAGGAAGTCTCCGACGAGGAACTGATACAATCAGCGGTCCGCGGCATGCTGGCCTCGCTGGATCCCCATTCCAGCTATATGGACGCCAACTCCTTCGGCGATATGCAGGTGCAGACCAAAGGCGAATTCGGCGGTCTCGGCATCGAGGTGACCATGGAGGTCGGCCTGGTCAAAGTGGTTTCGCCGATCGACGACACACCGGCCTTCCGGGCCGGCATCCAGGCCGGCGACCTGATCAGCCACCTCGACGGCGAACCCGTGCTGGGCTTGACCCTCAGTCAGGCGGTCGAGAAGATGCGCGGCCTGGTCAATACCGACATCAAAATGACTATCCGCCGCGGCGATCAGGAACCCTTCGACGTGACAATCACCCGCGCCGTGATCAAGATCCGTTCGGTGCGCAGCCGCGCCGAGGACAATGTCGGCTACCTGCGGGTTACCGCCTTCAACGAGCAGACCGACATCGGTCTGGAAAAAGCGTTCGGGAAATTGAAGGAAGAGATCGGCGACAAGCTCGTCGGCTATGTCCTCGACTTGCGCAACAATCCGGGCGGCCTGCTCGACCAGGCCATCGCCGTGTCCGACGCTTTCCTTCACCAGGGAGAGATCGTCTCGACGCGCGGGCGCCATCCGGACAGCGCCCAGCGCTTCAACGCGCGCCAGGGCGACCTGGCCGACGGACTGCCTGTCGTCGTGCTGATCAATGGCGGCTCGGCCTCGGCTTCCGAAATCGTCGCCGGCGCCCTGCAGGACCAGATCGGAAGAG
>JAOUCL010000232.1 GCA_029859805.1 Rhodospirillales bacterium
ATACCGCTTCAGCCCTGAGCAAACGGGCGAATCATGCTCTGGGCTGAAGCGGTATGGACAGTCGGACGCGGAGGCCGGGTGCGTTGTCCTCGAGACTGAGCTTGCCGTGGTGCAGTCGGGCGGCGGCGGCGACCAGGCTGAGACCCAGGCCGCTTCCGGGCGTGCTGCGGCTGGCCTCGAGGCGGAAAAAGCGCTCAAGCACCCGCTCGCGCGCGGCCTCGGGTATGCCCGGACCGTCGTCCGTCACGGTGACCCTGGCCTCGCCCGCCTCGCGGGCAAGCGCGAGACCGACCTGGCCGCCCTCGGGGGCGAACTTGACGGCGTTGTCGGCCAGGTTCGCGACAGCCTGGAACAGCAGGTCGCGGTCGCCGCGGATCTCGGCCCGGCCGTTCGCCGTCGCGGTCAGGGTCTGTCCGCGTGCTTCGGCGAGCGGCTCGTAGAGCTCCGCGACATCGCCTAGCAGGGCGCTGAGATCGACCACGTCGAAGTCCCGCCTGGGGGCGCCAGCCTCGGCCTGGGCAATGCTCAGAAGTGCGTTGAAGGTCTTGAGCAGGCCGTCGGCCTCGGCGATGCTCCGCTCGATCGCCTCGCGGTAGGCCGCCGGGTCGGGCGCCTCCATCAGAGTGACTTCGAGCCGGCTGCGCAGCCGGGCCAGCGGGCTGCGCAGGTCGTGGGCTATGTTGTCGCTGACCTGTTTGACCCCGGCGAGCAGTCGCTGGATCTGGTCGAGCATGGCGTTCAAGTTGCCGGCCAGCTGGTCGAATTCGTCGCCGCGGCCGCTGACCGGCACCCGCCGGCCGAGATCGCCGGCCATGATCTCGCGGCTGGTGTCGTTGATGACATCCACGCGGCCGAGCAGCTTGCGGCTCATCAGCACGCCGCCGATCAGCGAGAGCACGATGGCCGCCGCGATCCCCCAGGCCAGAGATTCACGGATCTCCTCGGCGACGAACAGCCGCTCGCGCACGTCGTGGCCGACCAGCAGATGATACCAGCCGCCCAGATCGAAGGCGCGCGCGCGGCCGAGATTGATGCCGCCGCCCTCGCCCTCGGCGTTCTCCAGCGGGAAGGTGATCCAACCTTGCTCGTCTGGCGGCACGTCGGGCCAGCGACTCAGATTGCCGGCCAGCGGCGCGTAGTTGGCGTCGGTCAGAAGATAGAGCCCGCGGCCTTCGCGCGCGCGCTTCGTGCGGCGCTGGATCGCCCGAATCAGGCCGAGCACGCCGCGCTCGTTGAACTGCTCGGCGAGGCCGGTGATCTCAGCCTCGATCGTGGCGTCGATCTGTCGGGTCAGCGAGCCGACCGCCGTCCAGTAGATGACCCCGACCGGCACCAAGACCGCGGCGCCGAATAGGCAGATATAGACTAGCGCCGCGCGGAAGATCGACGAGCGGACGAGCCTATGGCTGATCGGTCGCACGCAACGAGTACCCGGCGCCGCGCACCGTTTGCAACAGCGGCCTGTCGAAGCCCCGGTCGATCTTCTGGCGCAGCCGGCTGATGTGCACGTCGATGACGTTGGTCTGCGGATCGAAGTGATAGCTCCAGACCTGCTCGAGCAGCATGGTCCGGGTCACCACCTGGCCTGCGTGGCGCAGCAGGTATTCGAGCAGCGCGAACTCGCGCGGCTGAAGCGTGATCGGTTGCCCGCCGCGCCTGACCGTGCGTGCCAGGACGTCCATCTCTAGGTCGCCCTCGCGCAGCAGGGTCTCGACCGCCGCCCCGCCGCGGCGGCGCAGCAACGCCTCGATGCGGGCCAGCAGCTCGGAGAACGCGAAGGGCTTCACCAGATAGTCGTCGCCGCCGCCCCTGAGACCCGCGACTCGGTCCTCGACTCCGCCCAGGGCGCTGAGAAACAGAATCGGCGTGTGCTTGCCGGCGCGGCGCAGCATCTCGACCACCGACAGACCGTCGAGCCCCGGCAGCATGCGGTCGACGACCGCCACGTCGTAGTCCTCGCCGACGGCTTGTAGCAGGCCCTCCTTGCCGTCGGTCACAATATCGACCGCATAGCCCGATTCTCTCAAGCCCTTGGCGATGTAGCGCGCCGTTTCGGCGTCGTCCTCGATGATCAGAACCCGCATCGCATCCGTACTCACGAAACCGCTTGCTGTGATCCGAAGGTCTAACAGCCCAGCCAGCGCCGAGCTTCTATGTCGGTGTCCGGCGCCCGTCCTGCAACGGGGCATTGTGGGACAAGCGCCGGACGTGGCCCGAGCGGCCCCGGATCCCGGCTTTCCTGGCTGGGTTACCGGGGCGTCGCGGCCACTAGGTGTCGGCTAAGCGCAGGGCGAAGAAGGTCTTGGCGCCCTGGCGCGAGACCATGATCATGGCGGCCGCCTGGTCGGCCTTGCGGAGCGCCTGCACCTTCTCGGCCGCCTCGCGTGCGGTAGCGACCGGTTCCATGGACACGCTCTCGATCACATCGCCGGGCCGAAGCCCCTGCTCGGCCACGGCGCTGTTGTCCTCAACCTCGGTAATCAGGACGCCCGTGAGCTCCTTGTCGATGCCGAAGCGCTCGCGCAACTCCGGCGTCAGATCGGTTACGGTTAGGCCCGTCCCCGGCAGCTCCTCGACGCCGGACGCGTTCCTGGATGGACCGCCGAGCGCGGCCATCCGTTGCGTGCCCGGCTTCGTGCCGGTGGTGACGGAGAGGGTCCGGACCTTCATTTTGCGCCAGACCTCAACCTTCACCTCGTCGCCCGCCCGGGTCGCCGCCACGAAGCGCGGCAGGTCCTTGAACCTCTCCACCTCGCGGCCGTCCCAGCCGAGGATCACGTCGCCGGCCTCGAGCCCCGCCGCCGCGGCCGGGCTTTCCTCTTCGACCGAGGCGACGAGCGCGCCGTGCAGCTCCTCTAGAGCAAGGACTTCGGCGAGGTCCGGCGTGACCGGCTGAATCCGCACGCCAAGCCAGCCACGTTCGACCTTGCCGTGCTCGCGCAACTGGGCGACGACCTCCTTGGTCATTTTGGACGGAATGGCAAAGCCGATCCCGACGTTGCCGCCGTTGGGCGTGAAAATGGCGGTGTTGATGCCGACGACGTCACCGTCACCGTCGAACAACGGTCCGCCGGAATTGCCCCGGTTGATCGCGGCGTCGATCTGCAGGAAATCGATCAGCGCGCCGCCGTTGAGGTCGCGGCCGCGCGCCGAGACGATCCCGGCGGTAACGGTGCCGCCAAGGCCAAAGGGATTGCCGACGGCCATGACCCAGTCGCCGACCCGCACCTTGTCGGAATCGCCGAAGCCGACGTGGGCAAACGGCTCGTCCCTCTCGATCTTCAGCAGCGCGAGGTCGGTCTTCTCGTCGCGCCCGACCAACTCAGCCTTGAAACTCTCGCCGCCCTTCAGCGTGACCTCGATGTCCTGTGCCTCGGCGACAACGTGGTTGTTGGTGATCACGTAGCCCTCGGGGCTCATGATGAAGCCCGAGCCGAGACCTCTCACTCTTTGCTCGGGGGCCTTGGGCATCATCGGCGTCCCGCCCTCGAGATCGCCACGGTCGAAGAATCGATCGAAGAACTCCGGGAAGGGCGAGTCGGGCGCGAAGGGCAGGCGGCGCCGGTCGTCCTCGAATCCGACCATGGGTGTGCCGCTCTTCTGCGTCGTGATAATCGTCACCACGGCGGGCGCCACTTGCTCCGCCAGATCGGCGAAGCTCGTCGGGACAGGACGTGCAAGGACCGCTGAAGTTGTCGCGATCATCGCTGTGAGCGCCAAGACCGCGACCGTGAATACCGTGCCGCCCGCCCGCAGCCTCAGGTTGGCGGCTGCGATGCGCGGCTCGTGCCCGCTAACAGGAATAGGCGTCATGAGTTCTACCTCCTTGATTGGTCAGCCTGGGGCAGGACGCGGCGGCGCTCTGCCGGGGTATGCTCCATAGTTGGGGGGAGCACCTTACGGGCACCTGTCCGGGAGATTAGAATTTCGTAATATGGCTCCGGCGCGTTGGGCGCTTTGCCGGGGGCCGCTCGGGGGAGTAGACTCGCGACCTGGACAGCCGACATCGGGAAAGCCATGGCCAAGCGAAGCGACATCGACCTTGAGGCTCTCGAGGCCCGCCTCAAGGCGCGCCGCCAGGAGCTGCGGCGTTTGGAGGAGGTGACCGAGGAGTCGCGCCGGCCGGTCGAGCTGGACCAGAGCCGAGTCGGCCGCCTGACGCGCATGGAGGCGCTGCAGGACCAAGCCATGTCGCTCGAGACCGAGCGGCGCCGGCAGGTCGAATTGCAGCGCATCGACGGCGCGCTCGACCGCATCGCCGAGGGCGACTACGGTCATTGCGTCCACTGTGGCGAGGAGATCGCGGCGCGACGCCTCGAGTTCGACCCGGCGGTCCCGATCTGCATCGACTGCGCAGACGACTGAGTGGCGGCCTTGTCTGCGACCGTCCGCCCGCGCTCAAAGGCGCGGGTCGACCGGTTCGCTCTCCAGGGCCAGGACGGCAAAGACACACTCGTGCACGCGGCGCAACGGCTCGCCCCGCACGAAGCGCTCGAGACCCTCGATTCCGAGCGCGAACTCCCGCAGCGCCAGCGAACGCTTCTTGCCCAGTCCTCGCTTGCGCAGTCGGTCGAGGTGTTCCGGGGCGGTGTACTCGGGGCCGTATATTATCCGCAGGTATTCCCGGCCACGACACTTGAGGGCCGGTTGGGCGAGGCCGCGGCGCTCCCTGTGAACGAATTCGGCCGGCTTCACCACCATGCCTTCGCCGCCCCGCTCGGTCAGGTCGCGCCACCAGTCCGCCGCGGCCCGACGCGAGCCCGGATCGCCTAGGTCGACTGTCCTGTAGGCCGTCGCAAGCAGTAGCTCGTCATCCGCCTGGCAAAGCGCGGCGAGCTCGGCCATGTGCCAAAGATGGTCCTTGTCGGCGTGTTCCCCGCCCTCGGTTGCCAGCAGGTGGAAGGGCGCCAGCTTCAGGTCGTTGATGCCGGCGACCGGCCAGCAGTAGGCCCGATAGGCCTCCCGATAGGCTTGGGCCGACCGCAGTCGTGTTTCATGTCGCGTCAGCAAGGGGCCGGTCTCCGCGCCGCGTACGCTCGCCGCCTGGAGCGCGGCCACCGCTTCCCCGAGCCCCACCTCCGCCGCCGTCGCGGTCGGCGCGTACTGTTCGCGCAGCAGCGCCTGGGCTTTGGCCGACCAGGGCATTAACTCGCAGTCGAGGCAGGCCCAGTCGGTCTCGAACTTCTGCCAGAAGCCGGAGACCTCGAAGGCCCGGCGCAGGCGCACGAGCATTGCCGCCTCGAGTTCGGCGTCATTGAAGAAGCGGCGCCCGGTGCGGGTGTAGACGATGCCGGCCTCCTCATCAGCCATGCCGAAGCGCCGCCGCGCGGCCGCGGCGTCGCGGCAGACAATGGCGACGGCGCGCGAGCCCATGTGTTTTTCTTCGCAGATGATCTGTCCGGCGCCGGCCTTCTCGTAGTAGGCGAAAGCCTCCTCCGGGTGTTCCAAGAGGCCCGGCTCCCGCGAGGTTTCGCTGGGCGCCATGGTCGGCGGCAGGTAGATCAGCCATCTGGGGTCGACCGCGAAGCGGCTCATCACCTCGAGTGCGGCAGTCGCGTTCTCCTCTCGCACCGCTATGTTGTGGTGCAGGCGCGTCGTAATGATCCGCTTGCCCAGCACGTCCGCAAGGTCGAGCAGGTCGTCGTGTGCTTGCTGCGCGCTGAGCGCCGGTTCGGGCGGCTGCAAGGGGCGGGCCGGCTCGTAATAGACCTCCCGGGCAGGCACCTGCACCAGCTCGCGCTCCGGGTAGCGCAACGCAGTCAGCTTGCCGCCGAAGACGCAGCCGGTATCGATGCAGATGGTGTTGTTCAGCCACTCGGCCTCGGGCACGGGCGTGTGGCCGTAAACCACCATGGCTTGGCCCCGGTAATCGGCCGCCCAGTTGTATCGCACGGGCAGGCCGAACTCGTCGGTCTCGCCCGTTGTCTCGCCCCAGAGCGCGAAGGACCGCACAGCCCCCGACGAGCGGCCCTGCATCTCCTCGCACAGCCCGGCGTGGGCGACCACCAGCTTGCCGTCATCGAACACGAAGTGGCTGACCAGGGAATCGATGAACCCGGCGACGCGCTCGCGGAATTCCAGCGGCTCGGCCTCGAGCTGTTCCAGGGTCTCGGCGAGCCCGTGGTTCACCTTGACATTCCGCCCGTTCAGCTTGCGCAGCAGCTTGACTTCGTGGTTGCCGGGCAGGCAGATCGCGGTGCCGGACTCGACCATGTCCATGGCGAGGCGCAGGACCCCGGGGGCATCGGGGCCACGGTCCACTAGGTCACCCAGGAAGGCGACCCGCCGTTCATCGAGATGGGTAACTTGGTAACCTTTGGTGCCATCGGGTCGTTCGGCAGGCTGGATGTCGTAGCCGAGCTCGCCGAGCAGGGTCTCGAGTTCCGCAAAGCAGCCGTGGATGTCACCGATGATGTCGAAGGGACCGTGCTCGTCACGTCGGTCGGTCCAGAGGCGCTGGCGATCGATCTCGACCCCCTCCAGCTCCTCCGGCGCGGAGAAGCTGTAGACGTAGCGAAAACCCTCCTTGCGCAGCCTGCGCAGGTTGCGCCGCAGCTGCCGGACGTGGTTGCGCACGACGTGGGGACCGAAGTCCCGGTTGAGCCGCGTGCGGTTGCGCTCGTGGCAAAGCTTCTCCGGCATGTCGAGGACGACGGCAACGGCAAGCGCGTGGTAGCGCTTTGCCAGAGTAACGAGGTGCGCGCGGTCCTCGCGCTTCACGTTGGTCGCATCGATCACGGTCAGGCGCCGGCGCGCCAGACGCTTGCCGACTATGATATGGAGCAGGTCGAAGGCATCGCCGGTCGCGTCCATGGCGTTCTCGTCGTCGCTCACCGCTGCCCGGCAGGCATCGGAGGAAACCACCTCGGTGGGTAGAAAGTGGCGTGCGGCAAAGCTCGACTTGCCGCTGCCTGAGGCGCCGACCAGGACCACCAAGCAAAAGTCGGGAAAGGTCATGCGCATCGCTCGAAAATCCCCATCTGGGTCGGCGTCCCCAGCTCCGGGTCTTCCTCGCCGATGCCCTGGGTTTCCACCTGGTAGCCGTGGGCCCCGGCCGTCCGATCAGCCCAATCCCGAAACTCGGCACGGGTCCACTCGAAACGATGGTCTCTGTGGCGGAGATTCCCGGCAGGCAGGTTCTCGAATTTCACGTTGTACTCGCGGTTCGGAGTCGTGACGACCACCACACCCGGCCGCGCGAATTCGAACAGCGCGCGCTCGAAGGCCGCAAGGCGCGCCAGGTCCAGATGCTCGATAACCTCGACCACGGCCACCGCGTCATGGCCCTCCAGGCGTTTGTCACGGTAGGTGAGTGCGCCGTGCAGCAACCTGACCCGGGCACGCTGGCGGGGCGCGAGACGGTCCAGCCTGAGCCGGGCGGCGGCCAGCTCCAGGGCCCGTACCGAGGCATCGATACCGAGAATTTCTTGGAACTGCTTGTGCCGCAGCAACTTGCGCAATAAGCGGCCCTCGCCACAGCCGAGGTCGATCACCCGTTTGGCGCCGCTTGCCTGTAGCGCCTCGACCACCGCGGTCATGCGCCGGTCGTTTAGACGCAACGGTTTCTCCAGCACTTGTTCGGCCTCGCCGTGTCGGGTCCGGGTGGTTTCCGGATCCGGCTCGTCTTCGTCCGCCAGCCGCGCCAGAGCCTCGCGCGTCAGGCGCTTTTGGAATTTCAGGTAGCGGCGCGCGATCATTTCCTTTTCCGGATGCGCGGCCAGCCAGCCCTCGCCCCGGCGCAGCAGCTTGTCCACTTCCTCGTCGCCGACCCAGTAGTGCTTGTCGCTGTCGAGCACCGGCACGAGGACGTAGAGGTGCGCGAGCAGGTTCGCCAGGCTCTGCGACGTCTCGAGTTCGACGGTGAAATAGCGGCTCTCGCCCCAGTCCGGAAAGGCGTCGTCGAGCG
>JAOUCL010000233.1 GCA_029859805.1 Rhodospirillales bacterium
CCGGCTCGTGCGAGGGCGAAACGGGCGTTCGTCCCGCCGATATCGGCCAGCAGGACAGGAGAGGTATCGCTAGCCATGACTCAGGAGGCCCGAGCCGCGCCGGCCGGGGGTTCGGTTCTCAGCTGCTCCATGTCTCGGCTCGCTTGCCGTCCTCCCCACTCTGCGGCCGCCGCCGCGACGGCCGACATGATAGCGAGATTCGTCCAGGATTTCAGCCGGTAAGGGCGGCAGTCGACCTGATAGGCAAAGAGGGACGACGACACCCTTGCCGTCAACCAAAGAAAAATCACCGCCCCTGGATTGGACCAGGGACGGTGCAAAGGGGGGGTGTTGGCTTGCGATTGGGCTCGCCCCAATCAGTGCCGTAACCTTCAACCCCCGGAGCACAGTTGGCTCTTGCTGCGCTTCGATGGCCGTTTCACGATGCCACCGAACGACAACCCGTATGGGAGATAGGGACACCTCCCGGTCCTTCGTTCCGTCCGCGCGGGCATTCGCACTGCCACGGCACCTTGTCTTCCTAGCAAATTCGGCGTCAATCGTGATTGATGTGTATCAACTGATGTCATTTTCCTGGCCAGTTTGTTGCCTGCCGCCTGGCGCGTCACGCCTGGTCCACCAGGTGCAGGAAGGATCCCAGGACCGTTCCGGCGCACAGGCCCGCGGTTCCGACAGGCTGTCCCCGGGCGTCGCGCGCCCGGAACAGCGGCGAACCGTCTTCCGTGCCCAGCACCCTGGCGAAATGGAACTCGTGGCCGCGGAACCGAGCGCCCGCCGGCCCCAGGGGACCGTCCGCAACCACGACGGCCTCGCGGTAGCCGAGGCTGAGACGCGGTTCGGCGAAGGAGGTCTCGAGCGGCAGCAGCCCCGCCATTGGATGGCGGGCGCCCGCGCCGTCCACCAAGCCGCGGCCCAGGACCATGTAGCCGCCGCATTCGCCGTAGACGCTCGCGCCGCGCGCCGCCGCGCCGCGCAGGCCATCCAGGAACCGGCCGTTGGCCGCCAGACCGCCGGCGTGCAGCTCGGGATAACCGCCTGGCAGATAGACCGCGTCGGCCGCCGGGTCGGGGGCCTCGTCGGCCAGGGGCGAGAAACAGACGACCTCCGCGCCCGCCCTGCGCCAGCCTTCGAGCACGAAGGGATAGGCGAAGGCGAAGGCAGGGTCCCGGGCCACGGCGATGCGCTGGCCCAACGGCGGCACCGCCGGACCGGCAGGGGCAGCGGGCGGCAGCCGCGCCGGCCGGGCGAGCCGCGCCAGGGCTTCGGTATCCAGGTGCCCGCCCACCAGCGTCGCTGCGCCCTCGAGAAAGGCCTCGAGGTCCTTGTGCTCGGAGGCCTGGACCAGGCCGAGGTGCCGGTCCGGCAGAACAAGCGCGTCACGGCGCGGGACGCAGCCCAGGACCGGAAGCCCGAGGGGGTCGCAGGCCTCGTGCAGGAGGCGCGCGTGGCCCTCGCCGCCGACGCGATTGAAGATCACGGCCGCGATCGGCACCTCGGGCCGGTAGCTCACGAAGCCGTGCAGCAGCGCCGCCGCCGAAGCCGCCATGCCGGAGGCGTCGACCACGAGGACGACCGGCCAGCCGGTGAGCGCCGCGAGCTCGGCCGTCGAACCCGCGCCGCCCGGCGCGCCGTCGAACAGGCCCATCACGCCCTCGCCCAGGACCAACTCGGCCCCGACCCCGGCCTGCGCGGCGAGCTCGGCCAGAGTCGCGCGCCGCATGGCCCAGCTGTCCAGGTTGAGGCAGGGCCGGCCGCTGGCCACCGCGTGGAAGGCCGGGTCGATGTAGTCCGGCCCGGCCTTGATCGAGGCGACGGACAGGCCCGTCCGGCGCAGATGCCTGAGCAGGGCCAGGGTGATCACGGTCTTGCCGCTGCCCGACGCGGGCGCGGCGATCAGCAGGCCGCGGCTCACGGTCTCACCCGACGGGGCCCCAGGTCCGGCAACTCGAGAATCCGCTTGTCCATGGCGCGAATTCTAAGCACACCGAGCCTCTTCGCCTAGCCAGCGCAAGCCGCCCCTTTGTAGAATGGCGGCATGGCCCGAAAACCGGATGGACCCCTGCGGCGCGGCTGGACCACGGGCGCCTGTGCGACCGCCGCGACCCGCGCAGCCTACACGGCCCTTCTGACCGGTGCCTTCCCCGACCCGGTGGCGATCACCCTGCCCGGTGGCGAGCAGCCGGCCTTCGCGCTGGCGCGCGAGGGGCGGGGGCCGGACTATGCCCTGGCCGGCATCGTCAAGGACGCCGGCGACGACCCGGACGTGACCCACTTGGCCGAGATCGTCGTGCGGGTGCGCAAGGCCGCACCCGGCGCCGGCGTCGTCTTTAGGGCGGGCGCCGGCGTCGGCGTGGTCACCAGACCGGGCCTGCCGTTGGCCGTCGGCGAGCCGGCCATCAACCCGGCGCCGCGGGCGATGATGCGCGGGGCGGTCCATGCGGTCGCGGCTGAGCACGGCGACGCCGGCGACCTGGAAATCGAGATCTCGGTGCCTGGCGGGGAAGCACTGGCCAAGAAGACCTGGAACCCGCGGTTGGGCATTCTGGGCGGCATATCGATCCTGGGCACGACCGGCGTCGTGGTGCCCTATTCCTGCTCGGCCTGGATCCACTCGATCCGGCGCGGTATCGACGTTGCCCGGGCCGGCGGCATCGCGCACGTTGCCGGCTGTACCGGCTCGACCTCCGAGCGGGCGGTGCAGGCGCTCTACGGCCTGCCGGACGTCGCCCTGCTCGATATGGGCGATTTCGCCGGCGGGTTGCTCAAGTACCTGCGCCGCCACCCCTTGCCCCGGCTCACGATCGGCGGCGGCTTCGGCAAGATCTCCAAGCTCGGCGCCGGGCACCTGGACCTGCACTCCGGGCGCAGCCAGGTGGACTTGGACTGGTTGGCCGAGCGGCTGGTGGAGCTAGGCGGAGCATCCGACCTGCTCGAGAAAACCCGCGCGGCCAACACGGCAAAGGAGGTGCTCTACCTGGCACGCGACGCCGGCCTGCCGCTCGCCGATGCGGTTGCTCGACACGCCCGGGCGACGGCGCTGGGCGTGCTGGGCGGCGAGACCGAGGTGGAGGTGTTGGTGTTCGATCGGGAGGGCCGACTGGCAGGCCGTTCGGATGGCTAGGCTCCTGCTTCTGGGCGGCACGGCCGAGGCGCTGGAGCTGGCGCGAAGTACGGCAGGCGATCCGGGACTCCACACGGTTACCTCTCTGGCCGGCCGCACCCGCCGGCCGGCGGAAATTCCCGGCGAGGTCCGAGTCGGCGGGTTCGGCGGCGCCGAGGGGCTCGCCCGCCACCTCCAAGAGCAGGCCATCGACTTGCTGGTCGACGCGACGCACCCCTTCGCCGTGGTCATGGCGCGCAACGCGGCTCAAGCCTGCCACGACACCGGCGTGCCCCGGCTCAAGCTACTCCGCCCAGCCTGGCGCCCTGCGCCCGGCGATCTGTGGCTCGAAGCGGCCGATGCGGCGGCCGCCGCCGCCGGCCTGTCCGGCCTCGGCGGAAGGTTCTTCTTGACGACGGGGCTTCGGGATATTGCGGCCTTTGCCGGCCTCGAGGACCCATGGTTTCTCGTCCGTCTCATCGATCGACCCGAGGCGGCCTTGCCGTTGGCGCGGCATGATCTGATCCTCGCGCGCGGCCCTTTCGCCGAGGCCGCTGAGGTGGCGCTCATGCGCGGCCACCGCATCGAAGCGCTGATCGCCAAGAACAGCGGCGGGTACTCCACCTACGCCAAGATCGCCGCGGCGCGGCGCCTGGGTCTTCCCGTGGTCATGATCCGCCGCCCGAAGGCACCGGCCGGCGAAATGGCCGAGACCGTCGACCAGGTGCTCGCCTGGATCGCCGCGCGCACCGGCCGGGGCGGTCCCTCATAAGGGGCCTTTGCACCAAAGGTCGTTGACGGAGATAGGCCGGTCGAACGCATGTCCGTCACGGGGTCTCGTCGAAGACGCGGTCGTGGGGAACCCGGGAGCGGTCGCTCTCCGGCATATCGAGCTCGCGGGCGTAGCGGTGCCCGGAATAGACCGCGGCGGCGATGATCGCCGGTGCCTCGCAATCGCCGATCCGTCTCACGGACCCGGGTGCGCCCTCGACCCCGACCGCCATGCATTCGGATACCGCCCGATAGAGCCCGTCGTTGGGCCGCCGGGCCGTGACCATCACGACCGAGTCCGCCGCGATCCGCCGCTCACGCCCCGTATAGGCGCAGGCGAGCACCGCTTCGCGGCCGTCGAAGGCCGAAAGCCCGTGCGCCGTGACGATCTCGACCCCGAGTTCCAGAAGCCGCCGCTGGGTGCGCATCTGTTCGCCGGTATAGGTGCTCCAGGCCCCGACCTTGTCCTCCGGCGTCACCAGGGTCACCGGCGCCCCCTCGGCGCGGATCCGTTCCGCGACGACGGCGCCCATGTAGTAGTGATCGTCGTCGAACACGACCACCCGGCCCTCCGGCAGGCGTCCGGCCAAGATGTCGTCGGGCGTGAAGATCCGCTCTTCCGGCGTAAGATCGGCGATCCCCGCGGGATGGAAGCGGCCGAAACCGTCACGCCGCCAGGTGGCGCCGGTCGCGATGGCCACGTGATCTGCCGCGACCGCGAGCACGTCGTCCGCGGCGAGCTTGCTTTCCCGGTAGACCTCGACGTTGGTCATGCGTCCGATCTGCTGGACCCGGTAGTCGCGGACGCGCGCCCATTCGCTCAAGCCCGGCAGCCGCGATTCCGCCGTGACCCGGCCGCCGAGCGCACGACCCGCCTCGGCGAGCACCACGGCATAGCCCCGCTCGCCGAGCACGCGCGCGGCCTCGAGCCCCGCCGGTCCGGCGCCGACGATCAGCACCTTCGCCTCAGAACCCCTCGTCTCGATCCTTTCGGGATGCCAGCCGCGGCGCCACTCCTCGCCGACCGTCGGATTCTGGGTGCAGAGGATGGGTACGCCCTTGCCGTCGCCCGAATAGCAGACATTGCAGCCGATGCACTCGCGGATGTCCTCGAGGCGGCCCTCCTCGATCTTTTTCGGCAGGAAGGGATCGGCGATGGAGGGCCGGGCCGCGCCGATGAAGTCGACGATGCCGCGTCTCACCTGGTCGACCATGGAATCGGGCGAGGTGAAGCGGCCGACGGTCACCACGGGTTTCGAGGTCACCGACTTGACGAAATCCATGTAGGGTTCCAGCGCACCTTCCTTGACGAAGCGAGAGACACCCATTTCGTAGGAATAGTCGGCGATGTTGATGTCCCAAAGGTCCGGGAGCTCGGCCAGCATCTCGAACATGTCGCGGCGCTCTCCGTGCACGGGAACGCCGTCCTCGCCGCCGCCGTCATCCGCCGAGAACCGGACGGCCACCGCGCAGGCGTGGCCGACCGCGTCTTTGGTGTCCTCGATCAGCTCGCGGATCAGCCGGACCCGGTTCTCGAGGCATCCGCCGTACTCGTCGGTCCGGGAGTTGGTCTCCGGCGACAGGAAATGTGACAGCATGTAGTGATGCGTCGCATAGACGTAGACGATGTCGAAACCCGCGGTCTTGGCCCGCAAGGCGGCCTCGCGGTGCCACCTCCTGAGGGCCCGGATGTCCGCCTTGTCCATGGCCCTGGTCTGGTAGGGGTTGCCCGCGTGGTTGGGCATGCTGTCCACGTCCATCGAGACCTCGCGGGTGAGCAGGTTCGCGGCGCGCGCCCCGCCGATCCAAAGCTCGGCCCCGGCCAGCGCCCCGTGCTCGTGCACCTTCTCGGTCATCAGCGTGTTGGCCTTGATGTCGGTGTCGTCCCAAAGGCTCGCCGAGGGGAACGGCAGGTCGTCGGACGTCGGGTGAATCGAGCAGTATTCGGTGCAGACCACGCCCCAGCCGCCCTCTGCCTTGACTCCGCGTAGCGCCGCCAGCATCCGCGGCCGCAGCCAACCGAGCCCGGTGCAGTGGGGAACCTGATAGAAACGGTTCTTCGCCGTGACCGGACCGATTTTGACCGGTTCGAACAGGATGTCGTAGCGTGAATCGCGCTCGTTCATGGCCCTGCTCCCAGGTTCAGTGCCGCTGGCCGGTCCGGACTGCCGGAAGCCGGGGGGAGGCGCCGGTCGGCGCGCTGGAGAACATGTCCCTGATCCCGGCTCAGATCCGCACGACGATCTTGCCGAAGTGGCCGGCCGAGCGCATGAGGTGGAAAGCCGCGCGCGCCTCGTCGAAGTCGAACGCCCGGTCGATCACCGGCTTCAGCCCATGCAGTCCGATCGCCCGGTTCATGGCTTCGCACATCTCGCGGTTGCCCACATAGATGCCCTGGAGGCAGAGGCTGCTGCGCATGACCGGCGTCGGGTTCACGGCGCCGGCCATGCCGGTCAGGATGCCGATCAGGCTGATACGCCCGCCGACGCGGGTTGCCTGTATCGACTGCTCGAGCGTGCCCGGGCCGCCCAGCTCGACCACATGGTCGACGCCGAGGCCGCCGGTCGCCTCGCGCACGGCCTCGGCCCAAGCGGGCGTTTGACGGTAGTTGACCGTCTCGTCGGCGCCCAGGCCCCGCGCCCGTTCCAGCTTCTCGTCGCTGCTCGAGGTGATGACGACCCGCGCGCCATGCAGCTTGGCGAACTGCAGCGCGAAGAGCGAGACGCCGCCCGTGCCGAGCAGCAGGACCGTGTCGCCGGCCTTGACGCCGCCTTTGGTTACCAGGGCGTGCCACGCGGTAAGCGCCGCGCAGGGCAGGGTCGCGCCCTCCTCGAAACCTAGGTGATCGGGAAGCGCGACGAGGCCGTCCTCGCGCAGCACCGTGTGCTCGCACAACACGCCGTCCAGCGCGCCGCCGAGTGCGCTGGCCATGGCCTCGGCACTGATGCCTCCGGAGGTCCAGCGTTGGAAGAACAAGCCCATGACGCGGTCGCCCGGTTTGAATCGGGTGACCCCTGGTCCGACTTCGACGACCTCCCCGGCGGCATCGGAATTGGGGATCAGCGGCAGGCTCAACCCGCGCGAGAGCGGGTCGAGCACCGTCGAGAGATCGCGGTAGTTCAGCGAGGAGGCGCGCAGGCGGACCAGTACCTCGCCCGGCCCGGGCCGCGGCGTCTCTCGCTCGACCGGTGCCAGCGCGTCGATCCCGCCGTCGCCTTGTATCTCGTAGGCTCTCATAACGCGGCTCCCTTCCGGCTGCGCTCGTGGAACACGAAGCCCAGCACGTTCATCAACAGCTGGGCGGCCAGGAAAGAGGTAATCCCCGTCGGGTCGTAATCTGGCGCGACCTCGACCAGGTCGAGGCCGACGACCTCGCCCTTGCTTGCCAGGCCCTGCAGGATCTCCAGCACCTCGTAATAGAGGAAGCCGCCGTGGCTGGGCGTTCCCGTGCCAGGCGCGATCGAGGGAT
This sequence comes from Rhodospirillales bacterium, assembly GCA_029859805.1. Lineage (GTDB taxonomy): Bacteria > Pseudomonadota > Alphaproteobacteria > Kiloniellales > JAKSDN01 > CAMYKD01. The sequence continues at coordinate 7,341 of JAOUCL010000233.1, forward strand.
CGAAGCCGTCGATGTCGATGGTGACGTAGTAGCGCAGGCCGGCCGGGATCCTGGCCAGCGTGCCCTCGGCACCCAGCCGCCGGACGTCGCGGACCGAGAGGATTTCAGAGCCCGCCTTGCGCGCGTCGTCGTAGTCGTCCCGATTCGAGGAGGAGACGTTGCGGATGCCCATCTGGGTCATGCCGGTGACCCACTCCATCTCGGAGGCGCGCCGCAGGGGGTTGCCGTGGCCGTAGCGCACGCCGTGGCGCTCGTCGACGAAGTCCAGGTGCGCGTCGAAATGGATGACGTGCAGCGGCGGCTGCTCGGAATAGGCGGCGAGGCAAGGCGCCGTGATCGAGTGGTCGCCGCCCAGGATGACGGGCAGCGCGCCGCTCTCCAGGATCTTGCGGACCGCGGCCTCGGTATTGGCATGGCTGCGCTTGGTGTCGGTATGGACGATGTCGGCGTCGCCGAGATCGATGATCCGGACCTGGTCGATGGGCAGATAGGTGACGTCGTCTTCGAAGTCGTAAGCCCCCCCGTGCCCGAAGGAGAAGAGCGTCGAGGGCTCGC
>JAOUCL010000040.1 GCA_029859805.1 Rhodospirillales bacterium
GTTCACCGCCACGACCCACGAGCTGGCCGGCTGGAAGTGGACGATCGTGGTCAAGCCGGTGTCGAGCGAGTTCACCTACAACGTGAACTCAGCGGCCTGGGGCTTCTGGGCGATCACGCTGCTGTTGACCGCGCTCCTGGTTCAGTACCTGGTCTCCTCGCAGACCCGCACGCAGGAGATCGAGCGCTCGGTGACCGAGCGCACGGCGGAGTTGTCGACGGCCAACGCGGCCCTGGAATCGGAGATCACGGAGCGCACGCGGGTCGAGCAGGAGCTGCGCGCCGCCAAGGACCAGGCCGAGGTCGCCAACCGGGCCAAATCAGAGTTCCTGGCCATGATGAGCCACGAGCTGAAGACCCCGCTCAACGCCGTCATCGGCTTCGCCGAGATTCTCTGCCGGGAGAACCTGGGGCCGATCGGCAACCGGGAGTACCGTGGCTATGCCGAGGATATTCGGCTGAGCGGCAATCACCTGCTGAGCCTGATCAACGACATCCTCGACCTTTCGAAGATCGAAGCGAACCGCTTCGAGCTGTACGAAGAGGCTGTCGACGTCGCCGATACCCTGCACAGTGTTCTGCCGCTGCACCAGGAGAAGATGGCCGCTGAACGGCTCGAATTCGAAAGCATTTTCGGCGAGCCGAGGTCGGGTCTTCGCGCCGACCAGCGCGCCTTGAGACAGATGCTCATCAACCTGTTGTCCAATGCGGTGAAATTCACACCCGAGGGCGGGCAGATCACGGTAGCGGCGGGCACCGACGGCGACGGTCGTTTCGTGGTGAGCGTGAGCGACACCGGCATCGGCATATCCGAGGAGGATCAACCGAAGGTCCTGCTGCCCTTCAATCAGGTCGATAGCAGGCTGTCGCGCAAATACGAAGGAACCGGCCTCGGCCTGCCGCTCACCAAACGGCTCATGGAGTTGCATGGTGGCTGGCTGGAAATCGAAAGCGCGCTCGATCGTGGCACCAAGGTCAGCCTGATTTTTCCGCCGGACCGTGTCATCGCGCCCGAGACCCGGCGCGACGACCGGGCAAAATCTGGATCCCGGACGGCCGGTCCGGGGTCGAGCACCGCGACTCGACGGGCGGCGGGAGAGTGATCTGTCGGCCGGTTCCGTGAGCACCCGCAGGCGGAGTCCGCGCACTCGCGATGCCGGAGCGATGCCAGCGGGAGGGACTCCACCAATTGTTAACCATTCGCGCCTTAGTCTCCCAGTTGTCACGGAGCGAGGATCGGGTGGTCTGCCCGGCGGCACCCTGCCGTTTCACCGGGCCTGATTTTCTGTGGCGGCCGCGGTTGGGACAGGACGACAACAGGACGGAGTGGCGATCGAATTCGAGACTTTGTATCGAGGAATGTCTTCGCTTTACTCGCATAGCAGAAAACAGCCGGTGCCCCTGGAGGGACTTTCATTGTCTCATGCCGGGCGTTCGCCGATGCCGCATTCGCGTCGACTGACCCTGGCCGGACTTTGCGCGGCGCTGGGCTTACTGACCGGATGCAGTGACACTTGGTCGTTCAGCTCGGTCTTTGGGACCCCCGATTCGACGTCGCAACGGATTGAGAGTGCTCCGGTGAACGAGCCCATCAACGCGGCGGATCCCTTGATCTTCAAAGCGCAGACTCTGCTCGCTAAGCTCGGCTACGATCCGGGGCGACCGGACGGCGTCGATGGGCCTAAAACGCGTGCGGCGGTAAGCAACTATCAGGCTGACACCGGGCTCAAGGCAAACGGAAGAGTCTCGTCGGGCCTAGTCGCGCATCTCGCGTCCAATCTGCGGGAGGGTGGCAAAGTCGCCGTAACGCCGCGCCTGAAGGCCAATTCGCCGCCAGGTTACGAGCCGGGGGACTCCTTTGTCTATTCCGACGGACGGGTCGAAACCGTCGTCAGCGTCGACGGCGACAAGGTCCGATGGCAGAGCAATCGCGGCACCATATTCACGGCCTACAGGGACTTCGTTCTTCCCAGGGCGTCCTGGGTCTCGGCGGGCCAACGCGGGCAAACCATGGTGGGCACGGAGCGCGGGAGGCTGTGGCCGCTCAAGCCCGGCAAGGAGACTTCCTTCTCGGCGAGGACTATCGTTCAGATCAGGGACCGGCCCGACAACACCAGCGAATCCACCGAGCAATGGCACTGCCAGGTGGAGAAGGTGGAAAGGATCTCGGTCGTCGCCGGGACCTTCAACACGCTCAAGGTCGTGTGCCGCCGCCCCGCCCGTGAATCCGCGCTGGAACTGACCCGTGTCTGGTACTACGCGCCACGCGTCCGCCATTACGTCCGCCTGAACGATTTCTACGAGGTCGAGGGGCGGGATCGGCACGTTGAACTGGTGGCGATCCAACCCGGCGGTCGGGGCTGGCCACCGGCGGCGCGCGCCGGCCTAGACTGGGCACTGCAGCATGCCCTGGAAAGCATGTCGAGCGAAGAACAGATCGAATGGAGCAGCTCCGCGGTGGAGACCCGCGTGACGATCAAACCGCACGTCCTGTTCGAACGCGGCGACGGCAAGACGTGCCGGAATTTCGTCCAGATCTGGGCCGACAAGAGGGTCAGGCACAGCTACCCGGGAACCGCCTGCCGCGAGGCCGAGGGGCGTTGGCAGGTTCCTGGCTTGTCCGACAGCCCGGACAAATCCCGCGCGCTGCTCGGCGGCCGGTCCTGAAAGGCCCGACTCTCGACCCGGACAGACCAATTTATACCCTTAGTTAATCCAATGTGTTAGAGGGATGTTAATTCTGCCGCTGGCATAATTTGTGTCGATTACTACACAGATCAGCCCAGAGGTCATGCAGGTACGGCGGCCTTTCACCCCCAGTGCGACCAAGTCGCCCGGGAGCGCCGCAGAGACCGCTGGCATTTTAGACAATATTGACTCGAAAGGCGAACACCGGCCGGGCCGCCAATCTGTCAGAAGTCGCCTCCGAAGTTTCGTAATGGGCCTGCCTCGTCTAGCTCGCCATGGGGGCCGGCAGGTCGTACAGAGCTACCGGAGCTATCGCACGGCCACGCCGCTCCAGGAGCAGCTGCTGACCGGCGCCGTGTTCGTTTTCGGTTTCGTCATCGCGGCCGGCGGGTTCTTCGCAATTCAGAACCTGTCGCGGAGCCAAGCGCAGCAGGAATTTCAAGGTCCGGCCACCCAGTTCATCACGACCTTGAGCGAAGCGGTCGACGGATATGTGGCTGTGGTACAGGCTGCCGGCGCCCTATACGGCGCCAACGACGAGGTTGACCGCTGGACGTTCTTCGAGTTCGCCGGCCGCACCCTGCCGAGCTATCCCGGTATCCGGTCTCTGGAGTGGGTGCCGCGTGTACCGGCCGAACGGCGCCGCGCCTACGAAAAACGCGCCTCGGGCGACGGTCTTTTCGACTTCCGCATCAAAGAGCGCGACGCCCAAGGCGGGCGGGTCAAGGCTGCGGCGCGGCCCGAGTACTATCCGATCTATTACGTGGAGCCCTTCGAGGGCAACGAACGCAGCGTCGGGTTCGATCTGGCTACCGACACCACCGTATGGGAGCATTTGGAACGGGCCCGGGACACCGGCGCGGTCGTGGCCACCCGCAGGCCCCCGTCGACCTGGAAAGCCGACGGCCAGCCGGAGTTCGCCATCGTTCTGCCGATCTACGAGTCGGAGTTGGTGCCTTTCACGGTTCAGGATCGGCGGGAAAAGCTGATCGGCTTTCTGCGCGGCACGTACCGGCTGGGCGACCTGATCAATGCGGCCCTGCCGGGGTTGACCGTGCCTCCCGGGCTCGACATCTATCTCTTCGACACGGATGCCGGGCCAGACCAGCGCCTCGTCTACTATCATCCCTCTCCGTTGCGCCCCGGCCCCTCGAAGCCGCTGTCCGAGGCCAATGCGGTCCAAGGCCTGTTCAATGCCAAGACGCACCAGGTGGCGAACTGGAACTGGCAAATCGTGGTCAAACCGGTGCCGAGCCATTTCACCCGCAACGTGGACAGCGCATCCTGGGGGTTCGTAACCTTCACGCTGCTGCTGACCGCCTTGCTGGTGCAGTATCTGGTCTGGTCGCAGAACCGCGCGCGCGAGATCGCGCGGTCGGTGGACGAGCGCACCGCCGCCCTCCAGTCGGAGATCGCCGAACGCAAACGGATCGAGACCGAGCTGCGCAGCGCCAAGGAACAGGCGGAAGTGGCGAACCGGGCCAAGTCGGAATTCCTGGCCATGATGAGCCACGAACTGCGCACGCCACTGAACGCGGTGATCGGCTTCGCGGAAATCATGGCCGGGCAGTTCTTCGGGCCGCTGGGCAGCGAACAGTATCGCCGTTACGCCAACGACATCCACATGAGCGGCAAGCACTTGCTGAGCTTGATCAACGACATACTGGACCTGTCAAAGATCGAGGCCAATCGCTTCGAGCTGCACGAGGAGATCCTCAGCGTGGCCCGGTCGTGGCGTGCCGTCCACTCCATTCTGCAGGAGAGCATCTCCTCGGCCGGGCTCGCGCTCGAGGCCGATGTTTCGAATTCGCTCCCCCGCCTGTGCGGGGACGAGCGCGCGATCCGCCAGATTTTGATCAACCTGCTTTCCAACGCCGTGAAATTCACGCCCGAAGGCGGACGGATTACGATCACGGCGGGAGTCGACCCGGAGGGCCGGTTGATCTTGAGCGTGGCCGATACCGGGATCGGAATTTCCGAGCAGGATCTGGCCGACGTGATACTGCCGTTCAAGCAGGTGGACGCCTCGCTGGCGCGCAAATTCGAAGGGACCGGGCTCGGCCTTCCCTTGACGCAGCGGCTCGTGGAGATGCACGACGGACAGCTGGAGATCGAAAGCGCCCTGGGGGTGGGCACGACGGTCAAGCTGACCTTCCCGGCGGAGCGGGTCGTGTACGCGGAGCCGAGTGAGGCCGTTTACGGTATTCGACCGGAGGATGTGCCGCAACCGGTTCTCAAGCAGGTGGCCGGGCGTTGATACGACCGTGGAGGGCTAGGTTGACGGCAGGAAGACACGACGGCACATGGACCTCGGAGCTTGGATGGCTCGGATACACCGATTATTAACCGTTCGGACTTTAGGATTTTTCTCAAACTTTACCGGGAGGTCGGCACCCTATGGATGACTGGAGCGCGACTGGCCGGACCGCGAAGGTGCTTGCGATCCTCCGATCCGGGCCGATGCTGTTTAGGAGTGCACCGCCGGGCCGAGGGTAGGGGTTCGATAGAGCAAAGGAACATGGTCATATTTCCTAGGGGTAGCAATGGGCGGCAGGCCTTCCGGGGGGCGGGAGACCGTTTGAGGATGAGCGGCTGCTCGCGACCGGACAAAGTTTCCAATTTCGCAGTCGGCGTGGTGGTCCTGGCGTCGCTCGGCCTGCTGAGCGGGTGCGAGTCGTTCGAGTTTCCAAAGCTGGCGGATATGCCGTGGAACAAGCCGGCTGAGCAACAAGCACCCGCCGACCGAGGTGCCAGCGAGGCGGAGGACAAGGCCGTCGTGCGGCAAGCCCAGCAAATGCTGGCGGACCTCGGTTACGAGCCGGGGCCGGTAGACGGCGTGCTGGGCTCCAAAACGCGTAAAGCCGTGCGCGACTATCAAGAAAAGTCCGGCTTGGCCGCCGATGGCCGGGTCACCTCGGCTTTGTTGCGCCGACTCGAGGACTCCGTCCAGCATGCCAAGGGGCAAGGATCGAAGCCGTCGCCTCAAGATAGGCAGAGCGCCAAGACCGCCCCGAAACTGCAGGTCGGCGGTCCCCCCGCCTATGAAGCCGGAAATACCTTCGTCTACTCCGATGGACGGGTGGACACCGTGGTCGGCCTCAAAGGCGACATGGTGCGCTGGCAGCGCAACGACGGCACCAGGTTCACTGCCGACCGGAACTTCCTGCTGCCCTGGGCGTACTGGCAGTCGCAAACCGAAAGCGGGACGCAAGCCCTGGGCGGCGAATCCGGGGGACTGTGGCCGCGCACAACCGACCAGGAGGTATCTTTTTCGGTCGACTCGGTCGTGCAACAGGGTGGCTCGGGCGCCTTGACGAAATCGACGGAGCGCTGGCGTTGCCGTCTGGCGGGCAAGCGGAAAGTCACGGTTATGGCCGGCGCTTTCGATACGATCAAGCTGATCTGCGACCGCGCAGCCAGCGCTTCCGTGCCGGCCCTCGAGCGAGTCTGGTATTACGCACCGAGCATCCAGCACTTCGTCCGCCTGGAAAACCGCAGCCAGGCTGCCGGAGAGAGCAGCGAGGTCGAATTGGTTACGATCCGGCCCGGCGGGAAGGATTGGCCGCCCATCGCCCGCGCCGCGCTCAGCCGCGCCGTCGAGCAGGCTCTGGAAACGGTGTCGAACGGGCGCGAGGCGCCCTGGCGCAGTTCCGGCGTGGACACCCGCGTATCCATAATGCCGACCTCCCGCTTCGAGAGCGGCGACGGCAAGGTGTGCCGCACCTTTCTGCAGACCTGGTCGGGCAAGGAAGGCGAGCGCAGCTACCCCGGGGCCGCCTGCCGGGATAACTCAGGCCATTGGCGGATACCGGGGCTGGAGGATGGTTCGGACGAAACACTCGCCGTTTCCAAGGGGCTGTCCTGACGGGTGGTTCGCCGCGCCGCCGGCGATCCAGCCGTGGAAGGTCGGCCGCGTGTCCGACGAGATCTCCCGGCTTCCCCCGGTTCATGGTGCTGCGCGACAGCTGGACCCCCTGCCGAATCACACAATCTGTGACTTTTGATATTAGCACTTAAAGAAGCCGTATTTATACCTTATAACTAGATGATTATTCCTGGCGTGGTTTCTTGTCGCTAAGATGGAAACTCTGGTCATACCCGTGGCGGGACGGCGGCGGTCGGAGAGCCGAACGGAGATATCAGCGCGAGCGGCTGGCGGTGGCCGGCTTATTCGCTGGCGCTCGGGCACCCGGCACGAAGAGGCTGGTCCCTTGGTCCCCCAAATGATCGGAAAGCTCGGATGATCGCTCCGCGCTTAAGCGGCCGGGCCACGCGCATCTTCTGTGCCCTCTTGACATTGGGGGTCATTCTCCAGACGCCAGGCGCGGCCTTCGCCGCCGGCGAGGACCCCGTGCGACCGCTGGTCTTCGGCTTTCTTCCTATCGTCAGCCCCGAAAAACTGGTCCGTCGTTTCGAGCCGCTGGTCGATCACCTGACCGAGACCCTCGGCGTTCCGATCGTGTTGGAGACCGCTCCGGACTACGCCGAATTCCTGCGCCGGACCCACGAGGATAAGCGCTACGATTTCCTCTTTACGGCACCGCATTTCTATTACCTGGCGCAACGCGAGGCGGGCTACCGCGTGGTCGCGCGGGTCGATGGTCCGCTGATGAAGGCGGTCATCGTGGCTCGCCGCGATAGCGAGATCGCGGCGCCCGAGGATCTCTGCGGGCGCCGGATCTCCACCCCCGACGCCCTGGCCCTGGGCACCCTGTTGGTGCGCGCGCGGTTGGTCGATGCGGGCTGCGATCCCGACGGCGACACGACCCTAGTCGCGACGCCCAGCCACAACGCGTCTCTCTATTCCGCCTATCGAGGCGCTTCCGATGCGGCGGGCCTCATGACGACGCCTCTGGCGCGGGCCGATCCCAATGTGACCGTCGAAATGCGGATCGTCGCCGAAACCCAAAGCACGCCGAACATGCCGTTCAGCGTGGCACCCTGGGTGGGCGCGCCGCGGGCCGAGGCCTTTGCCGGCGCCTTGGTCGCCTTGAGTACCACCGAAAAGGGACTGGCGCTGCTCAAGCATCTGGGCTGGCCGGGTTTGACCCCGACCGGCGCCGAGGAATACGACGTCTTCGAAAGGTTCTCCAAGGTCGTGGCGGACCAATAGCACGATGTGGAAGCTTCTATTTTCCCTGCGCTACCGGATCATCTTCTCGATCGTCGTGATCGAAGCGGTTATGCTTTCGATCATGGTCTGGGCCAATACCACCGAGGTCCGAAAGACCCACGCCGACCGGCTGGCGCAGTCGGCGAACGTCATACAGCGGCAATTCTCAAGTACGGTTGGCCGCTACCTTATCGAGGCCGATTACGCGTCTCTGGAGGAATACGCCCAAGCCGTGCTGCAACACGACGAACTCGATTACATCGTCGTTCTCGATGTCGGGGGACAGGCGCTTGTGAAGGTGGGGGACACGGCGGACCTGGACGAGATACCGGGCGCAGTTCCGAAGGGCGTATTCGACGTCTCGGGCAATATCGTGTTCGGCGGAAAACCGCGCGCCATAGTCCATATGGGTTTCACGCTCGCGCAGGTGGAGCGCACGGTGCGGGACGCGCTCAACCGAGGCATCGCGATCGCCGCGACCGGAATTTTCCTGAGCATCCTCGCCGCCATTCTCCTCGGTCACGTGTTGACGCGGAACCTGAGGTCCCTCTCCCTGGCGGCGGAGCGTTTCGGGCGCGGTGAGGCGGACGTTGTCCTGCCCCTGCGTGGCCGCGACGAGATCACCCAGGTTTCGGCAGCATTCAATAAGATGATCGGCGACCGCGCGCGGGTCGAGACAGCGCTGCGCGAGAGCGAGGAACAGGTCCGCCTCCTGCTCGACTGCGCGGGCGAGGGGATCTACGGCATCGATGTCGAGGGAAGCTGCACCTTTGTGAACCCCGAGTGCCTGCGCCTGCTGGGCTACGATGATGCCGGCGCCCTGATGGGCGCGAACATGCACAAGCGTATCCATCACAGCCGGCCTGACGGTGCGCCTTATCCCGAAGCCGAATGTCCGATGTTCCAGACCATACGAAAGGGCAAGGAGACCTATTGCGACAGTGATGTCCTGTGGCGCGCCGACGGCATGTGCTTCCCGGCGGAATACCGGTCCCATCCGGTGGTTCGGGACGGCGAGGTCATTGGCGCGGTGGTGACCTTCAACGACATCGCCGAGCGCAAGCTGGCCGAAGCGGCATTGCGTGAGAGCGAGGTCCTGTTCAAGTCGGTGGTCGATCATACCTCGGCCGCCATCTTCCTCAAGGACATCGATGGACACTACGTCCTTGTCAACAAGTACTTCGCGGCTTGGCACAGCATCGAGGCTGGGCAAGCCATCGGCAAGACCGCTTACGAATTCTTTTCCAAGGAGCAGGCGGATGTCATGAGCGCACAACACCGCCAAGTTCTTGAAACCGGTCAGGCCGCCGTCCACGAGGCGGAGATTAGCTATGAGGACGGTAAGACGCGGCATTGTCTTGTCACCAGGTTCCCGGTCACAGCTCCCAGCGGAGGGACACTTGGCGTGGGCGCGGTCGTCACCGATCTGACCGAGCTGAAGGCTGCGGAACGGCAGCTGCTGCAGGCCCAAAAGCTGGAGACCATAGGCCAATTGACCGGCGGTGTGGCGCACGACTTCAACAACCTTTTAGCGATCATCATGGGCAACCTTCAGCTCGTCGGCGAGGATTTGCAGGCACACCGGGATCTCTGCGAGCGGATCGAGGATGCGCTCGAGGCGGCCCGCCGCGGCGGCGACCTCACGCACCGCCTGCTGGCCTTCGCCCGGCGGCAGACGCTGGTTCCAGTGGTCGCCGAGCCGAACGAGCTGGTCTCCGGCATGAGCCGGATCTTCGAGCGCGCGTTGGGCGAAACCATCGAGATAGAGACGATCCTGGCGGCGGACCTGTGGAATTCGGTCGTGGACCGGGTCCAGTTGGAGACCGCGCTGCTCAACCTGGCGGTCAACGCGCGCGACGCCATGCCCGAGGGCGGCCGGCTGACGATCGAGACCGCCAACGCGCGGCTCGACCCGGACGGCTCCGACTTCGGTGACGAGGCCGTGTCGGGCGACTACGTGATGATCGCGGTCAGCGATTCTGGCACGGGCATGGCGCGCGAGGTCGAGGCACGGGTCTTCGAGCCCTTCTTCACGACCAAGGAAGTGGGCCGGGGCAGCGGCCTGGGGCTCAGCATGGTCTACGGCTTCGTCAAGCAGTCCGGCGGGCACGTGAAGCTGTACAGCGAGGCGGGCCGGGGCACGACGGTCAAGATTTTCCTGCCCAGATCGGCAGAAACAGCGACGTTGCCCGAAGTGCGCACCGGGGCCGGACGCGAGCCGCGTGGTGCCGGCGAGCGGATTCTGGTCGTCGAGGACCAGCCCGAGGTGCGCGCGCTCGTGGTTCGTCTTCTGGTGGAGTACGGCTACGCGGTGACCGAGGCGGCGAGCGGTCCGGCGGCGCTCGCGCTCTTGCGCGAGGATCCCGATTTCGATCTGCTGTTCACCGACATCGTGCTGCCCGGCGGTATGGACGGCACGGTGCTGGCCAAGGGGGCCCGGAAGCTGTGCCCCGCCCTCGGCATCCTCTACACCACGGGCTATACGGGCAACGCCCTGGTCCACGGGGGCGCCCTGGAACGCGATGCCGCGGTCCTCGCCAAGCCTTTCGACAAGCGGAAGCTGGCCCGTATGGTCCGCGAGGCTCTGGACCAAGACGGCAGGAGGGCCGCCCCATCCCGGCCGGCGCCGGCGAGGGCGCCGAATGCCGCCTTGGAGGCAGAGGTCGGCGTCGTTCTGGTGGTCGACGACGACCCGGCGGTCCGGGATGCGACGGCCGCGTTGCTCGAGTTGCGCGGCTACCGCGTGCTCGAGGCGGGCGACGGCCCGGAGGCGCTGGCTCTCCTGGAGCGTTCTCCGGAGGTCGGTCTTCTGCTGACCGATATCCGCCTGCCCAACGGCATGGACGGACTCGAGCTGGCCAGGCGGGCCCTCGGCCACCGTCCCGACCTCGAGGTCCTCTATGTCTCGGGCGACATCGGTGCCGCCGTCGCGGTGGAGGGCGTGCCGCCGCTTCACTGCATCGCCAAGCCCTTCACGATGGACGAACTCGACCACCGCATCCGCAATTTGACCGCTGACCGGACCAGGCATTAGGGCGCGGTCGGTTTGCTTGAAGCCGGCGCCGATTTGTTCTTCCAATTTACAATACTTAAACAATAAAAGATATTATTGCAATTCAACATTTCCGGCTCAAAATTGACACATCGTACATAGCGAAATAAAAACAGTGGATTATCGTATTGTAATATTAACGTAATAGTATTTTTTCTTTACTGATGCGAATTCATAGTGCATGATACTTCTATGGTACGGTCCAATGTCATTGCAGCGGAGAAGTTATCGATGTGGGTCAAAGTGTCGGCTTTTGTTCGGGACGAGTCGGGCGCTACGGCCATCGAGTACGGCCTTATGATCGCGATGGTCACCCTGGTCGTCGTTGGCACTTGGCGCAGCATGGGCGACTCGCTGTCGAACCTGTTCACCGCAGTCTCCGGCGAGCTCTCTGGCGCCGTGATCTCGGCCGGTTGATCCCGCAGCACGTCTGCGCGCGAAAAGCTGCCAGATCTGCTTCTTCAGTCGTTAGAGCTCCTACTCGGCGGCCAGGCGCGGCCGGGCGTCCAGGCCCGCCTGGATGATCGCCATGATGCGCTCGCGCTCTTCGCCCTCGAGCGCGAGGCGCGGCGCGCGCAGGGTCTCGCTGCCGAGGCCCGCCATGGCCTGGGCCAGCTTAATGTAGTGCACCAGCTTGACGTGGCAGTCGAGGTGCAGCAGCGGCATGAACCATCGGTAGAGCGCCTTGGCCTCCTCCCAGCGGCCCGCGCGGGCCAACGCGAAGAGCCGCACGGACTCGGCGGGGAAGGCGTTGACCAAACCGGCAACCCAGCCGGTGACGCCCAGCAGCACGGACTCGACGATCAGGTCGTCGACCCCGCAGAACAGGACGTAGCGCCCGCCACAGGCATTCGCGAGGTCTGTCAGGCGCCGCACGTCGTCGGAGGACTCCTTGATCGCCACCAGGGTCGGCTCGTCGGCCAGGTCCGCGAACATTTCGGGCGTGATGTCGACGCCGTAGGAGACCGGGTTGTTGTAGCACATGACCGGCAGGTCCGTGGCCCGCGCCACCGTGCGGTAGTGCGCCATGGTCTCGCGGCCGTCCGACTTGTAGACCATGGCCGGCAGGACCATGAGCCCGTCGACGCCGAGTTTCTTGGCGTCCTCGGCGGTGCGGCAAGCCTGGGCGGTCGAGCACTCGGCGACGCCGGTCAGGACCGGCACGCGGCCCGCCGTGGCCTCCACGGTCGCCTTCAGCACATCGCGTTTCTCATCGGGCTCGAGCGCCGTGTTCTCGCCCACGGTCCCCAGCATGACCAGGCCGTGCACGTCGGCCTCGATCAAGGTGTTCACGTGGCCGGCCGTCGCCGCCAGGTCGAGCGACTGGTCGTCCTTGAACTGGGTCGTGGCGGCCGGATAGACGCCCTGCCAGGTGACGCTACTCATGATGTGCTCCTCCCGAAAGGCTCCCTGCGCCCGGCAGGGCCCTTCCGACTAACTTAAGCACCCTTGGCGAACGCGGCGCAAGCGCGGTGGCGGGAAAACTCACCCCACCTCGACCGCCGGCTCGCCCAGCACGTCCCAGCGCGGCGCGATGCCGAGGCCCGGGACCTCCGACGCAGCCATGCGGCCAATCCGAGAAACGGCGCGTGTGGACGCTTGTCTATGGGCAAAAAGGGACCACGTGAGAACAGTCTCCAAGCGTGGTTCGGCTGGACCGCGCAGAGATCAGGTAGATCTCCGCCCGGATAAAGATTAGGTCAGCGCATGAATCGACGAAGTTTCTTCTGTCTGGGTTTCCTCTCCGCCATCGCGACCGTGTCCTTCTTGGCGGAGGCCCTTGCCAATCCAGAGGGGAATGATTCTGCCGTTATGGACATTGAGGAACGTGCCGTGATCGATGCATTCTTGCATGAGCTTGGCGCTGACTCCGTGGCGGACGTAAGGATTTTCGTCGCACGGCGTACGATGGAGGTCTCGAGTGGAAAAGCGGATTATCTCAGGCAGGAGTTACCCGACCTGCAGGACGAAGCATTTCGTGACTGCGTCGTCAGATCGCGACACCCGGTACGGCTGATGGCTGCCTTGCCTGATGGGCGCGACATGGATTACATCGACTGGGACAAACGCGATCGTCTGTTCCGGAATCTCGACCCGACCGCGCGAACGCTGGCATCGTCTGTTGCCATCCGGTTCTCCAGGGTGGGATTCAGCCCGGACCGGACCCAGGCCGTTTTCCAATTGGAGCAGGATTGCGGCATGCTTTGCGGCACGGGCGTCTTTATCTTCATGAAGAGAGAAGGGATAGCCTGGGCTGTTGCTGGGTCGGTTCAGATTTGGATCTCGTGAGACCTTGAACGGGTCGAGCCGGATCAAAGTCTGGTGGTGTTGTGCATAACTTACTGAGCGAGAATGGTTTTTTGGCGTTCGAGTTTGTATCGCAATTTTCTTGTTTCTTCAGCTCGCACTAGGCTAATTCTGGACTAGGGTCCAAGTCTTGGTGATTGGCCGCCAGCCTCACCCCACCTCGATCACCGGCTCGCCCAGCACGTCCCAGCGCGGCGCGATGCCGAGGCCCGGAGCCTCCGAAGCGGCCATGCGGCCGTCCCGGCGCTCGGGTGCGCCGTCCGCGATGGACTTCGTGACATAGCTGTTGAAGTCGGTCGCGGTGAAGCGGTTGCGTGCCGGCGTCGCGTGGGCGAGGTGGGCGATCGCGGCGGTCACGATGTCGCCGCCCCAGGAGTCCTCGATGGTGAGCCCCAGGCCCATCTCGACGCAGAGGTCGCGCGCGCGCCGGGCCTTGGTCAAGCCGCCCAGCTTGTTGATCTTGATGTTGACCACATCCATGGCCCGGTCGGCGTGGCCCTTGAGCAGCATGCCGAGACCGTCCATGGACTCGTCGAGCACAAAGGGGTGGTCGCTGTGGCGGCGCACCGTCAGGCACTCCTCGTAGCTCTCGCAGGGCTGCTCGATATAGACATCCAGGTCCCGGACCGCGCGCACGACCCTGAGCGCCTCGTGCATCAGCCAACCGGTGTTGGCGTCGGCGATCAGCACGTCACCGGTCTCGAGCCTCTCGGAGACCGCGTGGATGCGCGCGATGTCGGTATCCGCATTGCCGTCCTTGTCGCCGACCTTGAGCTGGAAGCGGCGGTAGCCTTCGGCCCGGTAGCCCGCCACCTTGGCCGCCATGGCCTCCGGGCTTTCCTGGGAGATCGCCCGGTAGAGCGCGACGTCGTCGCCGCAGCGTCCGCCCAGGAGCGTGCAGACCGGCAGGTCCGCGGCTTGGCCCAGCACGTCCCAGCAGGCCATGTCGAGCGCGGACTTGACGTAGGGATGGCCCTTGAGGGCCCGGTCCATGACGGCGTTCAGCCGGTCCAGCTCGCGCGGGTCCCGGCCAATCAGGTGCGGGCCCAGCTCCGCGATACCGGTCCGCGCGCCGGCCGCGTAGGAGGGCAGGTAGAAGGGGCCGAGCGGGCAGACCTCGCCGTGTCCCGCGATTCCCTGGTCGGTCTCGACGCGCACCACGGTCGAGTCGAAGACCTCGACCGATTTGCCGCCCGACCAGTTGTAGCTGCCCTCGTGCAGCGGCAGATCGACCTGATAGGCCGTGATCCGGGTGATCTTCATGGCCGCGCTCTCCTCCATGCGGTGGCTGTACGAGCCTAGCTGCCGGGCCTCTTGAGGTCGAGGCGACAAAGTAGTGGCGACCGGAGTTGCCACCAAGACACAAAGACCACGAAGAACGGGTTCAACGCGCAAAGCGTACGGCAGGTAGGCTTTGTGTCTTTGTGGTGAAAACCACAAGAGGTTCCCTTGCTTCCCTAGCAACGGGGCGTTAACCATGTTCGGCTAATTCTTGCCGCAATCGGGGGCTAAGTCACCAAGGTCGCTCGACCGGCTCCACACGGTCCAATCACGAGGCTCCGAACCCTGCCGCCATGACCGAATCCAAGCTCGCCGTCGTGATCCTGGCCGCCGGCAAGGGCGTGCGCATGGTGTCGCGAAAGCCCAAGGTGCTCCACGAGGTCGCCGGCAAGGCCATGCTGCACCACGTATTGGACGCCGTGGCGCCGTTGGCGCCCGAGCGGATTGTCGTGGTGTCCGGTCCCGGCATGGAGCAACTGGCCGAGGCCGCGCGGCCCCACCCGACCGTGGTGCAGGAGCCGCAGCTCGGCACGGGCCATGCGGTGCTTGCGGCCAGGCCGGCGCTCGACGGCTTTCACGGCGACAGCGGTGCCGGCCATGTCCTGGTGCTGTTCGGCGATACGCCACTCGTCACCACGGATACGCTGGCGCGCATGGTGCAGGCGGTCGAGAGCGCCGAGGCGCCGGCCCTGGTCGCCCTCGGCTTCCGCTCCGCCGAGCCCGGCTATTACGGCCGTATGGTTCTGGACCCCGCGGATGGCCGGCTGCTCAGGATCGTCGAGGCGGCCGACGCCGGCCCGGAGGAGCTGTCGGTCACCCTGTGCAACGGCGGTGTCATGCTGGGCCGCGGGCCGGAGCTCTTCGCGCTGCTCGACCGGGTCGGCAACGACAACGCCAAGGGCGAGTACTATCTGACCGACATCTATGCACTCGCCGCGCAGGAGGGGCTCGCTGCGCGGGTCATCGAGACCGAGGAGGACGAGATCCTCGGCGTCAATGCGCGCGCCGAGTTGGCCATTGCCGAGGCGGTCATGCAGCGCCGCCTGCGCGACAAGGCGCTGGCCGGCGGCGCGACGCTGCTCGATCCCATGACCGTGTGGTTCAGCCACGACACCCGGCTGGGGCCCGACGTGACGGTCGAGCCGGGCGTGTTCTTCGGCCCCGGGGTCAACGTCGGCGAGGGCGCCGTGATCCGCGCCTTCAGCCACCTGGAGGGCGCGGACGTCGCCGCGGGCGCCGTGGTCGGCCCCTATGCCCGCCTGCGGCCCGGCGCGCGGCTGCAAGAGGGCGCGCGGGTCGGCAACTTCGTCGAGGTGAAGAACGCGGTTCTGGGCGTCGGCGCAAAGGCCAACCACCTGACCTACCTGGGCGACGCCACGGTGGGCGCGGGCGCCAACATCGGCGCCGGCACGATCACCTGCAACTACGACGGCTTCGCCAAACACCGCACCGAGATCGGCGAAGGCGTCTTTGTCGGCTCGAACACGGCGCTGGTCGCCCCGGTCGCGCTCGGTCCCGGCGCCATGGTCGCCGCCGGCTCGACGGTCACCAAGGACGTCGCCGCCGACGCGCTCGCAGTCGCGCGCGGCCAGCAGCGTACGGTCGAGGGCGGTGCGGCCCTGTTCCGCGCCAGAAAACGCAAGAACCGGCCAAAGGAGTGACGGACGCATGTGCGGGATCATCGGCATACTCGGCAAGGCCCCGGTCGCGCCCCTCTTGCTCGACGGGCTGAAGCGCCTGGAATACCGCGGCTACGACTCGGCCGGGCTGGCCACCCTGGTCAACGGCGCGATCGAGCGCCGCCGCGCCGAGGGCAAGCTGGTCAACCTCGCCGACCGCGTGGCGGCCGAGCCGCTGGCCGGTACCATCGGCATCGGCCACACCCGCTGGGCGACCCACGGCCGGCCCAACGAGGCCAACGCCCACCCGCACGCCAACGGGCGGGTCGCCGTGGTGCACAATGGCATCATCGAGAACTTCGAGGCGCTGCGCTGCGAGCTCGAGGCCGCCGGCTACGCCTTCGAGACCGAGACCGACACCGAGGTGATCGTCCACCTGCTGACCGCGCATCTCGACCAGCAGAAGACGCCGCAGGAGGCCGTGTCCGCGACGCTCAAGCGCCTCGAGGGCGCCTTTGCGCTCGCCATCGTCTTCGCCGGGCGCCACGACCTGATGGTGGGCGCGCGGCGCGGCAGTCCGCTGGCCGTGGGCTATGGCGAGGGCGAGATGTACCTGGGCTCCGACGCCCTCGCGCTGGCGCCGCTGACCAGCCGCATCTGCTACCTGGAGGAGGGCGACTGGGTCGAGCTGACGGGCGAGGGCGCGGTGGTGCACGACGCCGCGGATACGGTGGTTCAACGCGAGGTCCGGCAGACCGCGCATTCCGGCGCGCTGATCGGCAAGGGCCAGTACCGACACTTCATGCAGAAGGAGATCTTCGAGCAGCCGGCGGTGATCGGCGACACGCTGCACGCCCACATCCACCCGGCCCTGTGGACGGTCGAGCTGCCTGAGCTGCCGTTCGACTTGGCCACCCTGCCGCGCGTTACCATCAGCGCCTGCGGCACGGCCTACTACGCCGGCATGGTCGCGAAGTACTGGTTCGAGCAGATCGCCCGCCTGCCGGTCGAGCTCGACATCGCCTCGGAGTTCCGCTACCGCGAGGCGCCCCTGCCCGAGGGCGGCGTCGGGCTGTTCATCTCCCAGTCGGGCGAGACCGCGGATACGCTGGCCGCGCTCCGCTATGCCAAGGCCGAGGGCCAGAAAATCGTCTCCGTGGTCAACGTGCCGGAGAGCACGATCGCGCGCGAATCCGACGCCGTGCTGCGCACCCTGGCCGGGCCGGAGATCGGCGTCGCCTCGACCAAGGCCTTCACTACGCAGCTCACCGTGCTGGCCTGCCTGGCGATCGCCGCGGCGCGGGCGCGCGGCGCCATCGACCACGACCGCGAGGCCGAGCTCTCCGCCGCCCTGGTCGAGGTGCCGGCGCGCGCCGCCGAGGTGCTGAACCACGACGAGGCCATCGAGGCGATCAGCCACGAGCTGGCCGAGGCGCGCGACGTGCTCTATCTCGGCCGCGGCTCGACCTATCCGCTGGCCCTCGAGGGCGCGCTCAAGCTCAAGGAGATCAGCTACATCCACGCCGAGGGCTATGCCGCCGGCGAGATGAAGCACGGGCCGATCGCGCTGATCGACGAACTGGTACCGGTCATCGTCTGCGCGCCCTCGGGCCCGCTGTTCGACAAGACCGCGTCCAACGTGCAGGAGGTGATCGCCCGCGGCGGCCGCGTGATCTTCATCTCGGACAAGCACGGCATCGCGCGCCTCGGCGAGCGGGCCGCCTATACCATCGAGATCCCCGAGGTCGACCCCTTCGTCGCCCCCTTGCTCTACGCCATCCCGGTCCAGCTGCTCGCCTACCACACGGCGGTCATCAAGGGCACCGACGTCGACCAGCCCAGGAACCTCGCCAAGGCGGTGACAGTGGAGTAGGGGGTGCCCCTAGCGCAGGGCGGAGACGTAATTGATCGGGGCGTGGTCGGTCAGCTCGCGCGGCAGGCCGCCGGCCAACAGCGCTCCAACGTCCCAGCGACGGCCCTCGAACGCGCTCGCCAGCAACTCGGTGACACCGCGGTGATGGGGCCTCCGGTCATGCACCCGCCCCAGCCGGTCGATGTTGTAGACCTCGCCCATGTGGCGGTAGCCGAGGCGCGCCGAGGGCACCCGGCAGACGACGTCCCGGTGATTGACGTAGCGTGCGGCATATCCCGGCCGGCGACGCGTCGCGGCCTCGAAACAGCCGTCGGCCACACGCGGCGAGCCGAAGGTATAGAGGGCCGCGTCCGGCCGGAGGCTCGCCGCCAGGGTGGCCAGTGCCGCGCCCAGGCTGTGCCCGGTGAAAAACAGCGGCCCGGCGGTCCGCGCCAGGGCCGCCTCGATCTCCCGCCAGACCACGTCCAGGGCCTCGGCGAAGCCGCGGTGGACATTGCCGCCGCCGCGCCAGGGCGCCGGCAGCGCGTTCAGGTTGGTGGCCCAGGCGGCGACGTCGTCGGAGCCCCGGAAGGCGAGTACCGCGAAATCCGGGCCCTCGGCCAGGTAGCCCTGCGTGCCGTTGCGGTCGAAAGGTTCGGCGATCAGTTTGAAGCCGACGCCGGACAGGCTGGGCTCGAGCACCGTGGCGAAATCGCCATAGGCCAGGCGCGAGAACTCGGCGCACCAGGCCGCCGCCGAGCGCGGTTTGTGGCGCTGGAAAAAATCGCCTGCGGCGCCCGGATTCATCAGCGCCTCGAGGGACTTGTCGTAGGCGATGCCGGTGGCTTCCTCTCGGATCATGCCTGCCTCGCGGTGGGTTGGTTACGCAAAGTTAGCATGTCTCGAAATCCAACCGAAAGGCACGATACGAACCTTTCCCCGGGTGGCCCGCCAACGCTATACTGGCGGCCAAATCCGAGACCACCCCAGACATAGTACCCCGGACATACGCGGAGGAGTCCCCATGACCGCGCAAGCGCATGCAGTGGCCGGCAACGGCGTCCCCAAGCTCGACGATATGAGCCTGTTCCGGCAGCAGTGCTACATCGACGGCGCCTGGGTCGACGCCGAGACCGGCGAGACGATCGAAGTGACCAACCCTGCCACGGGCGACGTGCTCGGCACGATCCCCAAACTGGGCGCGAGCGAGACGCGCCGCGCCATCGAGGCCGCCGAACGGGCCTGGCCGGCCTGGCGCGCCATAACCGCCAAGGAGCGCGCCACGGTGTTGCGCCGCTGGTTCGACCTGATGATCGAGAACCAAGAGGACCTTGCGGTCCTCATGACCTTGGAGCAAGGCAAGCCGTTGGCCGAATCCAGGGGCGAGATCGCCTATGGCGCCGGCTTCGTCGAGTGGTTCGCCGAGGAGGCGAAACGGGTCTATGGCGACACGATCCCCGCGCACCAGGCCGACAAGCGCATCGTCGTGATCAAGCAGCCGATCGGCGTGGTCGCCGCGATCACGCCCTGGAACTTCCCCAACGCCATGATCACCCGCAAGTGCGCGCCGGCGCTGGCGGCCGGCTGCCCCGTCGTGATCAAGCCGGCGACCTACACGCCCTATTCGGCCCTGGCGCTGGCCGAGCTCGGCGCACGGGCGGGCATCCCGGCCGGCGTGTTCAACATCGTGACCGGCGGGGCCAGGGCGATCGGCGGCGAGCTGACCGGCAACCCGATCGTGCGCAAGCTGTCCTTCACCGGCTCGACCGAGATCGGCAAGCTGCTGATGGAGCAGTGCGCCGCCACGGTCAAGAAGGTGAGCATGGAGCTGGGCGGCAACGCGCCCTTCCTGGTGTTCGACGACGCCGACCTGGACGCCGCCGTCGAGGGCGCCATGATGTCAAAGTTCCGCAACACCGGGCAGACCTGCGTCTGCGCCAACCGCATCCTGGTCCAGGACGGGGTCTACGACGCCTTCGCCGCTAAGCTGGCCGAGGCGGTCAAGGGCCTCAAGGTCGGCTTCGGCCTCGAGGAGGGCGTGACCCAGGGACCCCTGATCGACGTGGCGGCGCTGGAGAAGGTCGAGGAGCACGTGGGCGACGCCACCGCCAAGGGCGCCAAGGTCTCCGTCGGCGGCGCGCGCCACGAGCGCGGCGGCACATTCTATGAGCCGACGGTCCTGACCGGGGTCACGACCGACATGAAGGTGACCAACGAGGAGACCTTCGGGCCGGTCGCTCCCTTGTTCCGCTTCAAGACCGAGGAGGAGGCGATTCAGATGGCCAACGACACGCCCTTCGGTCTCGCCGCGTATTTCTACGCCCGCGACCTGGGCCGGGTCTGGCGGGTCGGCGAAGGCCTGGAGACCGGGATCGTCGGCATCAACACCGGCATCATCTCGACCGAGGTCGCGCCCTTCGGCGGGGTCAAGGAGTCTGGCGTCGGCCGCGAAGGCTCGCACTACGGCATCGACGAGTTCCTCGAGGTCAAGTACCTCTGCATGGGCGGTGTGTGACCCGGCGGCGGCCGGAGCGCGGAGTGGCAGAGGCCATGGTCCGGCGAGGTCCCGCGCCATGATCTCCGTCCAGAACTTGGTGTTCGACTATCCGGGACTGCGCGCGCTGCACGGCGTCACCTTCGAGGTCGGCGAGGGCAGCATCACCGCCCTGGTGGGCCCGAACGGCGCCGGCAAGACGACGCTCCTGCGCTGTATCGCCTCGCTGGAAACCCCCGTGGCCGGCCGGATCTCGGTCGACGGGGTCGATGTTCAGGACGCCCCGCGCCAGTGCCACCGCCGCATGGGTTATCTGTCGGATTTCTTCGGTCTCTACAATGAGCTGACCGTCGAGCAGTGCCTGCGGCACCGGGCTGCCGCCCAGGACGTGCCGCCCGGCGAGCGTGCCGAGCGCGTTTCGAAGGCGGCCGAGCGCACCGGCCTGGGCGGCCGTCTCGGCCAAAAGGCCGGGGAACTGTCGCGCGGCCTGCGCCAGCGCCTGGCCATCGCCCAGTCGATTCTGCACGAGCCCCGCGTCGTGCTGCTCGACGAACCGGCCTCCGGGCTCGACCCCGAGGCGCGGGCGGAACTCTCGCGGCTTTTCCTCGGGCTCCGGGCGGAGGGCATGACGCTCGTCGTGTCGTCGCACATCCTGGCCGAGCTGGAGGACTATTCGACCCACATGATGATCCTGCGCGAGGGGCGCCTTATCGAGCACCGCCGCATCGACGGGGCCGAAGGCGCGGGGCGCCGGGTCTCGGTGGTCGTTCGGCTGGCCGAGCCCAGTGATCGGCTGCCGGCACTCGTGGAGGCGCTGCCGGACTGCGAGGTGATCTCCGCGGACGAGAGCGCGGCCAAGGTCATGATGCCCGCCCCGGCCCTGGAGCGCCATCGCGCGCTCAAGCGCCTGGTGGACGAGGGGCTTGCCGTTGCCGCGTTCGAAGAGGTGCGGCCCGACCTGCAGGAGGCCTATCTGGCCCACCTGCGCGAGGAACCGCAGTCATGAGTGTCAATCCCGAGCTGCGGCGCAATTTCTGGCTCGAGCTGACCCCGCAGCGGCTGGTCGCCATGCCCGTCGTGTTGAGCTTGATCTTCACGCTGAGCCTGCTGGTATCCGACGGCCGCGGTGCGGACCTGGTCGTGCCGGGGCAGCTGGCCTTCTACGTGATTGTGCTGATCTGGGGCTGCCGCCGGGCGGCGGCCGGCATGGCCAACGAGGTGCACGAAGGAACCTGGGACTGGCAGCGCATGTCGGCGATCGGGCCCTGGTCGATGGTTTGGGGCAAGCTGCTCGGCAGCACGAGCTTCGTATGGTACGGCGCGGCGATCAGCCTGGTGGCGGTCGTTGTCGGCAGGCTCGAAACCGGGCTGCCCGAGGAGGCCCTCCTGGAGGCCGCCGCAATGGTCGGCGCGGGTTTGCTGGGCCACACGGTCTCGCTGGCCGCCGCGCTGGCCTGGTTGCGCAAGATCCGGCCGGCCCGACGCGTGCCGGTTACGCTCTGCCAGGTTCTTGGGCTCGCGGTCGGCTACGTACTGTCTCCGGCGTCGACGGTCGAAATTCTGGGCTTCGGCACTTGGTCGGCAAGTATCGACTGGTATGGCATTCTTGTCGACGGCCAGACCTTCCTGCTCGCGTCGCTCCTCGTATTCCTGGGCTGGGCGCTGTTGGCGAGCCACCGGCTAATGCAAGGGGAGTTGCAGGTGCGGACGCGGCCCTGGGCCTGGCTCGCGTTCACCCTCTTCGCGATGGTCTATGTCGACGGGCTGTTCCTGGGCCGCTGCGCGCGCTGTACGGAGAGCGCCCTGGGCTGGATTATCGCACCCTACGTCGTTGCGATCCTCTCAGCCTATTTCGCCTTGCTCGTGGAGCCGAAGGATGTTGTGCGCGCTCGCACGCTGCTGGCGGCGCTCCGGGGTGGTGATTGGCGGCGCGCGGCGACCCTCGTGCCATTCTGGCTCGTCGCCCTCCTGCTGCTCTTGATTACGGGCGGAATTGCCGTGATCCTGACGCTTGTCAGCCCGCATTCCTGGGACTTCCTGCCGGTCCTGGTCTTCGTGCTGGACGACCGCGTGGTGGTTGCCGGCATCCTGGCCCATTTCGGCTTCCTCGCCCGCGACTTCTGCCTGATCCTCGCGCTCAACTTCGGGGCACGCCGCGGCCGGGCTGACATGGCGGCGGTAATCTACCTCGCCGTGCTGTACCTGCTGGCGCCTTGGATCCTGTCCGCGGCCGGGTTCGGTGAAGGACCCGCCTTACTCCTGCCGGGCAGTCCGGACTGGCCGTGGCTCAACCTCGCGGCCGCGATCTTGCAGGCTGTTGCCGGGTTCGCCGTGCTGGCGTGGCGTTGGCGCGGCATAGAGGCGCATTTCAATGCGACGACCAAGCCGCGCGCGGTTTGACGAGACTCGGGGAGGATCGGTGAAAAAATCCCGGCGTCCGCGGTGCCGATAAGGGCGCGGCGGGCGCCGGGATGTCTCTTCGGGCCGGGGTGGCGGCTGATACCTTACGCCACCGACCCCATGGCGGAGCCCTCGACGGAGCGCCTGGCGGCGACCCGTTGGGCGGGCAGGGTGACTGTCGCCGTCGTGCCCTTGCCCAGTTCGCTGTCCAGGTGCAGCTCGCCGCCATGCAGCTCCGCCAGAGCGGCAACCAGGGGAAGCCCCAGGCCGGCTCCCGGATACTTGGGGGCGCCCTGACTCTGGATCCGGCCGAACTGGGACAAGGCATTCGGGATTTGCGCCGGGGCCATTCCCATGCCGTTGTCGCGCACCTCGATGATCATGTTGCCCTCGGCGTCCCGGTCCAGGGTCAGCTTGATCTGGCCATGCTCGGGAGTGAACTTGACCGCGTTGGAGAGCAGGTTGATGAGGATCTGCTTGAATTGGTGCTCGTCGCCCCAGACTATCGGCGCGTTGTCCGGCACGTTGACCTCGATCTCCGGGGTGGGCGCTTCGACGACATCGCGAATCGAGTGGGCGACCGTCGTCATGAGGTTGGCGATATCGACCTCCTGTTCTTGGAGATCCAGGTTTCCGGTCTGCGCCTTTGCCAGCTCGAGGGCGCAGGTCATGGTCTGGGCGATCTGCGAGGCGTTTTCGCGGATGCTCTGCGCGTGCTCCCGGTACTGCTTCGTCCCGACCGGTCCCAGCGCCTCGTCGACGATGAGATTCGAAGAGCTGATAATGGCACTGATCGGGTTACCCAGCTCCTCGGTCAAGCTGGCCAGGAAGCCACTGCCGGTTTCGCTGGCTGCCTCTGCCTGATCCTTGGCGTTTTGCAGCGCTTCGAACGTGTTGGACAGCCGCCGTTCCAGATCGTGCTTCTCAAGGCAGCGGTCCAGAATCGCGAAGAGCTCGTTGGGATGCAGCGGCTTGGTGAGGTAGTCATAGGCGCCGATGCGCAGCGCGGTGATGGCGGACTCCTTGTCCGCGTTACCGGTGATCATGACACAGTAGATGTTCGGCCGGCATTCCTTCAGGTAGGGAATGAGCTCCAATCCGTTGCTTCTGCCGAGGCGGATGTCGAGCAGGGCGACCTGGGCGTCGAAATTCTGGATGACCGCCTGGGCGTCCTCGGCATTGTTCGCCGTCTCGACCGTATAGCCGCGCGCACGCAGAACCTCGGCTAGGCCCTCCACCATATCCACGTCGTCGTCGACCGCCAGGATTCGACCGAACCGCTCGGCGTCGCCTGGTTTTTTCGGGCCCATTCGGGCCGAATCCGCCTGCGCCGGTCGTCCAGCCGGTTCATTTTGGTTTATCGGCGGCGAGGGTTGCGCCGGCGCTGCCTGCGTCTGCGGCGCGCCCTGCGGCTCGGGCGCCGACCAGGAGGGCTCCGGCTCGTGCTGCGGCTCGGGCGCCGACCAGGAGGGCTCTGGCTCGTGCTGCGGCTCGGGCGCCGACCAGGAGGGCTCTGGCTCGCCCTGCGGCTCGGGCGCCGCCCAGGAGGGCTCCGGGCCGCC
>JAOUCL010000515.1 GCA_029859805.1 Rhodospirillales bacterium
GCCCGGAACCCGGCCTGCTCGGCGATCCGGGCCGACAGCGCGTCGTGGACGCCCGGCAGCAGCAGGATCTCGGGCGCCTCGATCAGCCGGCGAAAGGCGGTCGTCCTGCGCATCGGCCCCTGGCCTCGTTCGTTCCCCTCGAGGGATGGATTGAACCGCCCGGCCCCCGTTCGATCAAGCGGTTTGTGCCGAACCCGGCCGCGCGGAGTGTGGGAGAGGTGGTAGGGGTTCGCGAATTGCGGCGGGCTCGCCTATACTGCGGGCGGCGCGGTTCGGGCGCCGGAACGGGCGGGGAGCAGGGCATGACCGGAAACGCGGAGCCAGCACGGGGTGCAGTGGGGCGGGCGCGATGACCGCCGACGCCGCCGCTGCCACATCCACCGGAACGGCCGACGCCGCCACGGTCCCTGCCGCCGTCGCCGCCGCCAGCCGGCGCGAGCGGTCCTTCGCGGGCGATGTCGACAAGCTGCTGTTGGGCGCCGGCGCGCGCTTTCACGGCGAGGCGATCCTGGGCGTCTCCAAGGCGCTGCTGCAGGCCGGGGTCGCCTATGTCGGCGGCTATCCGGGGGCGCCGGTCTCCCACCTCCTCGACGTCTTCGCCGACGCCCGCGAGCGGGTGCTCGAGCCCTACGGCATCCATTTCGAGCAGTCGGCCTCGGAGGCCGGCGCGGCGGCGCTGCTCGGCGCCTCGATCAACTATCCCCTCCGCGGCGCCGTCACCTGGAAATCGATCGTCGGCACCAACGTCGCCTCGGACGCGCTGTCGAACCTCGCCTCGGCGGGGGTCCAGGGCGGCGCCGTGATCGTCGTGGGCGAGGACTACGGCGAGGGCGCCAGCGTGATTCAGGAACGCACCCACGCGACGGCCCTGAAGTCCTCGATCCCGCTGATCGACCCGCGCGCCGAGATGGCGACGGTGGTCGAGCTCACGGAGCAGGCCTTCGAGCTCTCCGAGGCCGCCAACCTGCCGGTCATGCTGTCGTTGCGCATCCGCGCCTGCCACATGACCGGCAGCTTCGTCTGCAAGGACAACCGCCCGCCGGCGCGCGGCCGGCAGGGCGCGCCGCTGGAGCCCGAATTCGACTACGGGCGGATCGTCCTGCCGCCCTCCACCTACGACCAGGAGAAGGCCAAGATCGAGGACCGCCTGCCGGCGGCCAGGCGCTTCGTCGCAGAGCGGGGGCTGAACGAGCACCGGCCCGGCGCCGGGCACGACTTCGGCATCGTCCTCCAGGGCGGGACTTACGGCGTGGTCGCCCGCGCGCTCGCGCGTCTCGGCGCCGCCGACGCCTTCGGCGAGAGCGAGGTGCCGCTGCTCGTGCTCAACGTCATCCATCCTCTAGTACCGGGAGATCGTCGGCTTCCTCGGCGGCAAGAAGAGCGTGCTGGTGGTCGAGGAGGGCCATCCGGCCTTCCTCGAGCAGCAGATCAAGGCGATCGCGCAGGACGCCGGCCTCGCTTGCCGGGTCCACGGCAAGGACCTGATCCCGACGACAGGCGAGTACGTGACCGGGGTCGTGCGCGCCGGCGTGGCCGCCTATCTGGACCGGGCCGCGCCGGAGGCGATCAAGGCAGAGACCGCCGGGCGCAACGACGCGATCGAGCAGAACGTCGCGGCGGCGCGCGAAGCGGCCGGCGCGCCGCCGGTGACCGCGCGGCCGCCCGGCTTTTGCACCGGCTGCCCGGAGCGGCCGATCTTCACCGCCTTGAAGTTGATCATGCGCGAGCGTGGGCCGCTCCACGTCTCGGCCGACATCGGCTGCTCGACCTTCGCGGCCTTGCCGCCCTTCAACATCGGCAACACGGTGCTCGGCTACGGGCTCAGCCTGGCCAGCGGCGGCGCGATCGCCGCCAGCCTCGACCAGCCGACCGTCGCCGTGATGGGCGACGGCGGGTTCTGGCACAACGGCCTGACGACCGGGGTGATCAATGCCCAGTGGCAGGGCCTGGACGCTGTCCTGATCATCATCGAGAACGGCTACGCTTCGGCCACCGGGCAGCACCACCTGCCGTCCACCGGTGCCACGCCGAGCGGCGCGCCGGTCAGCATCTCGATCGAGCAGACCCTGCGCGGCCTGGGCGTATCCTGGGTCCGGCGCGCCGATTCCTACCGTCTCGAGGAGACGCTCGAGACCCTGCGTCAGGCGCTCGACGCCAGGGACAAGGGGCTGCGCGTCATCATCTCGGACAACGAGTGCATGCTGGCGAAGAAGCGCCGCGGCAACCCCTTCAAGGCGCGGGCGGCCAGGCAGGGCCGGCCGGTACGCGTCAGCCGCTACGGCGTCGACGCGGAGATCTGCACCGGCGACCATT
>JAOUCL010000516.1 GCA_029859805.1 Rhodospirillales bacterium
GCGAGGACAATTCCGGCCATAGGTCCGCGTAGTATATGTGAACCAGGCAAGCGATTTTTTTCTCGGCGGCGAGGGTCTGCGAGATGGATCTTTCGTTGATCGGGACGAACAAATTCGATTTTCTCCCGATATTCAGCTCCGACAGATTATAGGGGCGGCCTTCCTGTTTTCCGTGAACCAGATAATGCTCCAACACGCGGTACTTGTTTCTCTCCAAGGTGCGCTCGAGATCGGGGTTGATGGTCAGGTATTCCTTCCAATCGAAGTCCAGAGGTATCGTCCCCGGTTCCACGTCCAGCTGCTTCAGGAACAATCCAGGCGATCCACACCGCCGTTCCCGCTCCCCTTTCGATTTGTAATGCAGCAGGGCCGCAAAGCCGTCCCTCAGGTAATGCAGGTCGTTGTGCAGGGCCAGGTAGAACTCCGGATCGAATTCGTAGGCCGCCTCGTCGTGCAGATCCAATCCGGCGAGAGCGGCGATCCCCGCATCGAGCTCGCCTTCGCGCTCCGGCCCGGCATCCCCGTGGCCGGCGCTATGGTGCTCGAAGTAATGCGATAGCGGGTTGATCCCCGCTTCGGCGACCTCGGGGTTCTGCTCCAGGTAAAGCGACGTATCGAACCGCGGGCCCGGATCGCGCCCCTCGGCGGCGCCCTTCTCGATGTAATGGAGCAGGGGATTCGTCCCTGCATCGGCCGCCTCGGGGGCCTTGGCCAGGTAATAGGCCGTATCGAACAGCGGATTCGGATTTCGCCGCTCGGCGGCGCCCTTCGTGACGTAATGCAACAGGGGATCGATGCCAGATTCGGCAATATCCGGGTTGTTCAAGAGGTAGTATGCGCTATCGAACAGGTCGGACGCCGCAATCTTCTCCGTGGCCCTTTGTGTTCGAAGCTTACGGGGCAACTGAAACGTCAACGACCAGTACAGCAGTCTGGCCGACTGTTGCAGTGCGTTGACCGGCCTCGGGAAAGCTGTTTTGACCGCTCTTACAGGTCTGGTGATTTTCCACGAGGAAGAGGCCAACACGGCACTCAGTTCTCCTCGGAGCGTAGCTATCTCCGCGTCGCGTGCGGCGACCTCGCCGTCGCGATCGCCGAGCGCCCGGTTGAGCCCTTCGATGGTTTGGTCGTCGGCGGCGGCCCTCTTGTCCGCTGCCG
This sequence comes from Rhodospirillales bacterium, assembly GCA_029859805.1. Lineage (GTDB taxonomy): Bacteria > Pseudomonadota > Alphaproteobacteria > Kiloniellales > JAKSDN01 > CAMYKD01. The sequence continues at coordinate 1,159 of JAOUCL010000516.1, forward strand.
AAACCTCGGCGCGCAACTGCGCGACGACCTGGTTGCTCGTGACATTCTGGCCGAGGGCAAGAAAGAGCCGGGAGATCTTCTGTTGCGTTTTCTTGGGCGACGCAAAGAGGCCCAAGGCTTCCGCCGGGGTCTTCTCTCCGACCGCCAGGACTCCCAGGCCGTGGCCGTGCGGGACCTCGAAGCTTGGATAGCGTTTCGCCAACTCCTTCCAGAGCTTCCAGACCCCGTAACCGCTCTCGTTCATGCTGGAATGATGCAACAGCACGACGCCGCGTTCGCTCAATTTCGGCAGCCACGCCTCGAAGTCGTGCCGGGCAGCCTCGTAGGCGTGCGATCCGTTTAAGTGCAAGAGATCGATGCTTCGATCGGAAAAGTGCTCCAAGGCCTCATCGAAGGCCGACCGGTGCAAATGCGAAAAATGTCCATAGATCGGATCATGGTAGGCTTTCAATTCCTCCAGCACGGCTGGCCCGGAAGGCCCGTCGTGCTCCTCGCGCAGCCAGCGGTCCACCGCGAAACACTCGGTGGGGAGTTGCAGGACGTCGACTGCCTGGCAGAAAGCGCAGTAAGAGTCGCCTTCATAGGTGCCGAGCTCCACGAAGAGGTCCGGTTTGAGCAGTTCGACACACGTAAAGGCGAAGGGTATATGCCCCTGCCACGCGTTCACCCCGGTCAAACGACGAGGCTGCCGGAAGCACGAAGCGTAGCGAAACGGATCGAACGATATCAGCGTTTTCTTTCGCGTCGTCGGTTGCATTGTACCTTCGCCCTAACCCCGTCCGCGCATTCGCCGTCCCCAAGCGTGTCCGCAAATGCCTAATTTGTCGGCACGATCTCAGCGCCGATACCGGCGGCCATCCACATAGCCGTGGCTCACGAAATGTTTGCGCGGGTCGGCGCCGGCCTCCTTGAGATCGGGGTTCAAGTCCAAATACCCCTCGGGATCGAAATCATCGGGAATCTTCACGGCCGGGCGGGCAACCACCTGATCTTGGTCACCGTCCGCGGGATATCCCCGCCAACTGCCGTAGATCACTCGGTCCAGGCGCAGGTCGTTTTCCCAAAGCGCGTTGACGATCCTAGCTTGGCTATAGCCGACCCAGGCCAGCGGATCATTTTCGAACCCTGTCGCGACGTCCTCTCCCACCTGGG
>JAOUCL010000234.1 GCA_029859805.1 Rhodospirillales bacterium
GAGGGGGGGGCTGAGAAATTAGTATTGTGTCCCCGAATTAAAGTCCTAGTCGCCCTTGCGGGGGCGGATCAGCCAGGTGGCGGCGAGGACGAGGAGCGCGGCCAGGGCGGTGAAGGCCGCGAACCAGGTGCCGGCGGCGGCCAGGCCGGCGGTGCCGGCCCAGAGGATCGACGAGAAGGCCTCGGACAGGGTCGCCATGCGCGAGGAGATCTGGCGGCGGCGGAAGCTGCTGCGCTTGGCCTGGGCGCGGAACCAGATCTGGACCAGGGTCGCCGAGGAGGCGGAGACGGCGATGCCGAGCGCCGCGACGGCCGCGAGTCGGGGCGCGGCCAGGGCGAGTGCGATCAGCAGCGGCGCGACGATCACGGCAATCGCGACCAGGACCGCCTCGACCTTGGCGCGGATGACCGCGCGGGCGGCGATCGGCGCCGAGGCGACCAGGTCCGGCGCGTCCTCGCCCGAGACCGCGAGCCAGGCGAGCCCGCCGGCCAGCTGTCCCGCGGCCATGACCAGGACCGGCACCAGGATTAGAAGCATGCCGGTCTCCTCGCCGTAGTAGCGCCAGAGGAGCAGGGCGGGTGGCAGGAGATAGAGGATCTGCATCAGGGTCTGGGAGACCAGCCAGGGGTCGCGGCCGAGCAGCATCCACTCCTTGCGGCGCAGCGCGCGCCTAGTGGAGGCCTGGCGGAAGCCCGCACGCCGCCGCTGCGTCCGCCCGGCGTCGAAGGCGACGCCCGAGGCCGCGACCACGTGCTCGCCGAAGCGCCCCGAAAAGACCAGAATCGCGGCGAGCAGCAGCGCCAGGCCGGCGCCGAGCACGGCGGCCAGCGCGCCGAGGTCGCCCATGGCGGCGCGGGCCGGTCCCCAGAGCAGGCTGGCCGCCTCGGGCATCAGCGCGACGAAGGCGTCGGAGCGCAGGAAGGAGAGCCGCGAAAAGCTGCCGGTATAGAGGATCGCGGCGGCCTGGATGCCGATGACGAAGCCGGCGCCGACCACCGCCGCCGCGATCTGGGCGGCGAGGCGCGTGCGTTTGGGTCCCAGCGTGCGGAACAGGCCCACGCAGAGTGCCACGGCCAGGGCCGCCGAGACCGCGCCCATGGCGGCCAGCACGCCGTAGGCCGCCAGCCACCGCGGCCCGTCGAAGACTGCCAGGGCGTTGACGAAGGGCCCGGCCAGCAGCGTGGCCAGGGCCGTGGTCGAGAGCGCGATGGCGCCGATCCGGATCGCAAAGAGGCGCCGCGCCGAGGCCGGCGAGGAGAGGATCAGGTCGAGGTCGGCGCGGGCGTAGAAGGCGCGGGTGACCGACTCCATCGCCTGGGAGAGCATCAGGGTCCAGGACAGGAACGCGCTGCCGGTGACCAGCGCCAGCGTGGCCTTGTCGGGGGCGATTCCGGCCCGCACGGCGGGCGCGACGACGGCGTAGGCGAGCAGGTGCGCGAGGCCGGCGAAGACCAGGAGCGCGACCGCGACCAGGGGCTCGCGGCGGCGCTTGCCCGCCGTCATCATCGAGAGCCAGTCGCGCCAGACGAGCGCGATCTCGTGCCGCGCGAACCAGGCCAAAGTCGCCGGCCGGCTCGCGATCATGCGGCGTCGCTTTCCTCGGCGACCAGGTCGAGGAAGATGTCCTCGAGGCTCCGGTCGCCCTTGCCGGCCCGGCGGCGCAGCTCCTCCAGCGTGCCCTCGGCGATCAGCCGCCCGTTCGAGATCACGCCGATGCGCTCGGCCATGCGCTCGGCGACCTCGAGGATATGCGTGGTCATGATGACCGTGGCGCCGTCCTGCACCCGCTCGACCAGCACGTCCTTGACCAGGCGGGCCGAGCCGGCGTCGAGGCCGGTCAGCGGCTCGTCCAGGATGATCAGGCTGGGCTCGTGCACCAGGGCGCCGGCCAAGGCGACCTTCTGGCGCATGCCCTTGGAGAAGCCTTGGCAGCGCTCGTGGGCGTTGGGCCCGAGGCCGAGCCAGTCGATCAGGCCGCGGGCACGCGCCTCGGCGGTGGCCGCGTCGATCGACCAGAGGCCGGCGACGAACTCGAGGTATTCGAAGGGCGTCAGCTTGTCGTAGATCATCGGCTCGTCCGAGACCCAGGCGATCACCCGCTTGGCCTCGACCGGCGCCTCGAGCGCGTCGATGCCGAAGACCGAGATCACCCCGGCGTCGGGCTTTAGCAACCCCGCGACCATTCGCAAGGTCGTCGTCTTGCCGGCCCCGTTCGGCCCCAGCAGCGCATAGAACTCCCCCGCCCGGATCGAGAGATCGAGCCGGTCGACCGCCGGGCGGTCGAAGCATTTCGTCAGGCCGGTCAGTTCGAGGGCGGGGGTCATAGGGCGGCGAGATCCTGTCGAGGCGGCCCCAAGGGCGGGGCCCGACCCGTCTGGATACAGCGATAAGGTTTCAAAGGGTTAAAGGGGGGTGGGAGGGGGGCGCCGACCCCACGGGACGGGCCCGCGCAGATCCCGGCTAATCGTCTCTCGGGCCGAACAGGCGCGCGTCCCAGAACACAGGTCTTTCCCGCCCGGGGCGGATCGCCTCGGCCTCGGGATGGCGCGGGTTGATCAGCACGTTCGAGTCCTCGCGCGCGACATAGCTCGGGACGATCAGGATCGCGGACCTTTGCTCCTTGATCCAGTCCGACCCGAAGGCCCGCGCGGCCTGGCCGTCGGGACGGCTCCAGTCCGGCAGGCTGTCCTTCGTAACCTCCTCGTAGGAGGTCCCGACAGGTATCGCGATCTCAATGAAATGCTGGTTGGGCGGCAGCAGGCCGTTGTAGTGGGCCAGCTTCTCCAGCATGGCGGTGGCGTAGTGCTCGGCGGCGTAGATGACCTCCTGGCCCTTTTCGTGCCAGCGCCCTTCTGTGAGCGCCGCGCCTTCACCGCTGTAGATGGGATATCTCCCGTCCGGATCGCCGATCCGGAAGGCCCGCATCGGCGCCGTCAGGCGGCGCATCAGGCCGCGACGCCGGCCTCGGCCCGCGCCAGCAGCTTCAGGACCAGGTCGGCGCCGGCCGTCGACTCCCTGGCGACATCGAGGGGCGAGCGCCCGCCCAGCATCGGATGCGGGCGCACCAGGAACATGACGGCGGTCTTGGTGTCGCCGTGGTATTGCCGCAGGATCTCGTCGAACACCCGGGAGAGGGCGAGGATCTTCTCGCTCTGGTCCCTGGTCAGCGGCTTGCCCTGCTCCTTGCGGCGGTAGTAGGTCGCCTTGGGGATGATGTCGTGGACATGCAGGTAGAGGCCGTCCGGGTCGATGCGTCGGATGATTCGCTCGGCGGTCGAGAGCGGCAGCCCCGTCTCGACCGTCTCGACCAGGCCCAGGTCGCTGATCTCGGCCCACCTGCGCAGGCCCATGAAACGGGCGATCCGGCTCGCCTCGGACAGCGGTCTGGTCTCGGCGACGCTCATAGGTCCGGCTCCGGCTGGTCTCGATTGGTACTCATGTAGTCTCTCATGAGATGATTAACAAGAGGTAAATCGGGCCGTCCGGGGCTTGGCTGCCGACATCCGTGATCTTGTCCAGGCATGCAGGGATTGTCGCGACCATGGCCTTCGGGAACGCGCGGGCGTTTCGCGCCCCTATGAACCGGAAGCAGCATGGTCCCCCCGGTTCAGGCGCGGTCGATGCGGCAGGTGAAGCAGTTGTTCAGCGCCGACCTGACATGGACGTAGGCCACGTCGTCCCGGTCGAGGATCCTGGATGCGACCTCAGCGACCTCGGCCGATTCGACGATCTGTCCCGTCCCGTAGACGATGCGATCGTCTGGGCCGTAGCCTTTCAGCAGGTAGCCCTCGCGCTCAAGGAACATTGCCGGGGTCCGATCGGTTTCGGGATAGCGTGCGCAGGGATCGGCGTGAAGGAAGATGGGACCGATCTCGGCATAGGGTTGCGGGCGCGGAAATGGCCTGTGTGCAAGGATCAGATAGCGCTCGCCTTCGGCGACGTCCTCCTGGCAGTGCCGGCAGTTGATGCCGTCGCCGTTGGAAACATGGATTTCGGGCTCGTGTCCGTTTGCGTCGGGGGCGGCGGCCCGATAGGCCTCGGCCTGGTCCGTCGGCATGGATGTAAAGCGGATCGCGGTCATGGGATCTCCTCGTCATGGCGGTTTCGGCCGAACATGACGCCTGCGGCAACCCGCCGCTATCCGAGTCTTGCGCTTCGCCCCTAGCGCCCGAAGCCGGCGATCTCCGGGAGCCAGAGGGCGGTCTGGGGGAAGACGAGGACGAGGACCAGGCCGAGGAGCATCAGGGCGACGTAGGGCAGGATGCCGTGGATGATCTCGGAGAGCGGCGCGCGGGCGATACCCTTGATCACGAAGAGGTTCATGCCGACCGGCGGCGTGATTAGCGCGAGCTCCAGGTTGACCATCAGCAGGATGCCGTACCAGATCGGATCGATGCCGAGCTCGAGCATGACCGGGAAGACGATCGGCGTGGTGATCAGGATGATCGCGATGGTCTCGAGGAACATGCCGAGCACGAAGATCACCGCCATCACCGCGAGCACGAAGGCGAGCGACGAGGCCTCGAGCGCGACGACGGCCTCGACCAGCTCGGCGGGCAGGCGCATGATCGTCACCGCGTGCCCGAACATGGCCGCGGCGGCCAGGATCATGAACAGCATGGCCGTGGTGCGCACCGTGTCGAAGGCGGTCTCGTAGAGGTCGCGCAGCCCGAAATTGCGATAAACCAGGACGGCGATCGCCAGGCCGACGATGCAGCCGACGGCGGCGGCCTCGGAGGCCGTGAAGATGCCGAAATAGATGCCGCCGAGGACCACCGGCGGCAGCGAGAGCGCCCAGACGGACTTCGCGAGCGCCTTGCCGCAGGCGCGCCAGCCGGCCCAGGACAGGCGCTCCATGTCCCTTCGAGCGGCCGCCTGCGCCATGCAGAAGCCGGCGAAGATCAGGGCGATCAGGAGACCGGGAATCACGCCGGCCAGGAACAGCGCGCCGATCGAGGTCTCGGTCACGATGGCATAGAGGATGAGCGGCCCCGAGGGCGGGATCAGGATGCCCAAAGTGCCGCCCGCCGCGACCACGCCGTAGGCGTCCCGGGGGCGGTATCCGTAGCGCTGCATCTGCGGTATCGCGCTGGTCCCGATGGTCAGTGCCGTCGCGACCGAGGAGCCGGAGATCGCCGCGAAGACGGTACACGACAGCACGGTCGCCACGCCGAGGCCGCCGGGCAGGTGGCGCACCAGGGCATGGGCTGCGGCGTAGAGGTCGTCGACCACCTTGGCGCGGATCATCACGTGCGCCATGAAGGCAAACATCGGAATCGCGGTCAGCAGCCCCGTGTCCAGCTTGCCGAAGACCGTGTCGGCGACGCTGCCGATGCTGCCTTCCGTGAGCAGCATCAGGACGATGGAGGCGAGGCCCAGGCCGGCGAAGATCGGCACCCCGGTCAGGAGCACGAGCACGAGGCCCGCAAGCACGACGGCCGTGGTCATGAGGTGTCGTGCCCCTTCAGGAGTCTCAGAATGCGCGCCAGCGCCATGAGCAGGAGGAGGCCCGCGCCGAGCAGAATGAACGACTGCGGGATCCACATCGGGACCTCCATGTAGCCCTCGGAGAGGATCCCGAAATCGACGGAATATGCGATCATCTCGACGCCGCTTACCAAGAGCGTCACGGCGACCGCGATCACCGCGACGTTGCCCCAGACGTCGAGCGCGCGGCTGAGGCCGCCTTTCGCCTTGGCGGTCAGGAGGTCGACGCCGATGTGGTCGCCGCGCCGGAGCGCCTCGGCCGCCCCCAGCATGACCAGCGCGACCACGAGATAGCCCGAGAGCTCGTCGGACCAGGTCACCGGCGTGCCGAAGAAATAGCGCAGCACGACGCTGTAGCCGACGACCGCGACCATCAGCAGGACGACGCCGGCCCCCAGGACCGCGGCCGCCATCGACAGGCCGAAGACGATCCGGTCAACGAAAGAGAGGGCGACGGGCGCCCTCTCCTTGCCGTTTCCCGGGCCGTTGCCGGGGCCGTTAAGCTCCCCCACTTGGAGCGCTCCGGCTACATCTTCGAGATCATGTCCAGCAGCATCTTGCCGTCCGCTCCGGCCGCCTCTTCGAATGCTGCGTCGAAGGCGGGGCCCATGACGGCTTTCATCGCGGCGATCTCGTCCGCCGTGTGGATGTGCACCTTCATGCCCTTGTCGCGCAGCTGGTCGGGCGCCTCGGCGGCCGACGCCTCGGTCGACTCGAGGGCCCAGCCCGCGGCCTTGGCCCCGGCGGCCTCCAGCGCCTTCTTGTTGGAGTCCGACAGGCCGTCGTACCAGGCCGGATTGACGTAGCCGTGGAAGAACACGCTGAACAGCGGCGAGACCGTCACGTGGTCCTGCACTTCGTAGTACTTGCGCGAGTAGGCGGCCGAGATGTCCGTCAGGCCGGCGTCGATCACGCCGGTGCTGAGCGCCTGGTACACCTTGCTGCCGGACATGGCCGAGGGCGCCGCGCCGAGCGCCACCAGGCCGGAATCAACCAGCGAGTTGATGCCGCGGATCTTCACGCCCTTGAAGTCGTCCGGCGCGATCAGCGGCCCGCCCTTCGAGGTGTAGGCCGACACGCGCGTGGTGAAGAGCCAGACGGCGTTGCGCACGCCCTTCTCGAGCAGCTTCGCGTCCAGGAAGCCGGCGGGCGCGGAGCCCGGCCACTTCGCCAGCACGTCCTTGTCGGTCACCGAATAGGGCTTCAACGTGACGTTCATCGTCGGCACCGTCTTGCCCCACTGGAAGTTGACCGAAAACGCGCACTCGATATGGCCCTTGGCGACCGCCGGGATGTTCTGCTTGGCGTCGCGCAGGCTGTTGGCGCCGAAGACCTCGACGTCGATCGCGCCGGCGGACTGCGCCTCGACCTCGGCGGCCCAGCGGTCGATCACCTGTGCGATGTGGTGTTTCGGCGGCAGCTGGTGGCTGCAGCGCATCGTGGTCTCCGCCGCCATTGCGCCGCCGGCGACGAGCACGAGGCCCGCCCCCGCCATGGTTGCGATAAAGCTCTTCATCTTGTCCTCCCTGTTCTCCTCGGTTCAGTTGTCTTACTCGGCCGCGCTGGCCGAGCGTTTCTTCGCGGCTGTTGCCGCGAGATTCACATAGGCGTCCTCCCGCTCCCTGAGCGCCTCGAGCCCGACGATCCGGTTGAAGTCGTCGAAGGTCAGCATGGCGTCCTCATAGCCCCGCGTCGTTCCGGTACGCGCCAGGTGGGCCATGAAGTCCTGCATCGCCTTGGCGACGGCATAGGTCGCGGCCACGGGGTAGGTGGCCACCGCGAAGCCGATCTCCGACAGCTCCTCGAGCGGCAGCACGGGGGTCTGCCCGCCGTCGATCAGGTTGGCGAGGCAGGGCCCGTCGAGCTCCCGGCAGATCCGCCGCATGTCCGCGACCGAGCGCGGCGCCTCGACGAACAGCAGGTCCGCGCCGATTTCCCGGTAGAGCGCCATGCGCTCCAGCGCGTCCTCGAGGCCGGTGACCGCGAGGGCGTCCGTGCGCGCCATGACGACGAAATCCGGGTCGCTGCGGGCGTCGAGCGCGGCCTTCAGCTTGCCGGCCATCTCCGCCGCCGGGATCACGTCCTTTCCCGCCATGTGCCCGCAGCGCTTGGGAAACACCTGGTCCTCGATGAACATGCCGGCGAGGCCCGCGCGCTCGTAGTGGCGCACGGCGCGCGCCGCGTTGGTCGCGTTGCCGAAGCCGGTGTCGCCGTCGCCGAAGACCGGCAGGGCGACCGCGTCGCAGAGCCGCGCATAGTGGTCGGCCATCTCGGTCAGGGAGATCTGCGAGGTATCCGGCGCG
>JAOUCL010000519.1 GCA_029859805.1 Rhodospirillales bacterium
TCCTCCGATCCCACCACCTTCGGCAATCGGGCGAGCGTGTCAAGACCGGGCCCAGCTCGCGCGACTCTTGGCCTCGCGGGTCTATAGCGTTAAGAATTATGGCGCCTCGGGCCCACGACGGGTTCCCGATCGGCCCCGAGGCCGGAGGGCGCCGGCGGTGGGCCCGCAGCGGGAGCATGAGATGTCGGTCAAGCCATTGAAGACGATCAAGCCGCAGCGAGAGCCCGCGGCGGCCCAATGGCCGGTCGAGGAGGCGGACATCGCCGCCTGGACCGACCACTACTTCAAGCGCACCAAGCAGGTCGTCGGCCACTTCGGCGACCACGACGTGACCTACGCGGTCTTCCTACGCCGGCCGGTCGTCTCGGCGCCGCGGATCGCCATCGACTGGCTGAATGGCATGGCGGCGCGGCGCGGCGCGCGTGTCGAGATCGACCTGCGCTATGACGAGGGCCGCTGGGTCGGCGCGGGCGAGCCGCTGCTCTACGTCACCGGGCCGCTCCATCACCTGGTCGACTTGGAGACCCTGCTGCTGCAGAAGCTGGGGCCGGCCTGCGTCGCGGCCTACAACGCCTACACCATGTGCGCCGACCTGCCCAAGGTCGCGTTCCTGGCCATGGACGCGCGCCACTGCGGCGGCACCGAGATGGCCGAGCTGATGGCCTATGCCGCCTCGGTCGGCTCGGCGCGGGCCCGGCGCAAGGTGGGCGCAGTGGGCTTCATCGGCAACGCGACCGACGCGACTGCGCATTACTTCGGGGCCGAGAACGGCAAGGGCACCATGCCGCATGCGCTGATCGGCTACGCGGGCTCCACCCTCAGGGCGGCCGAGATGTACGACGAGTGCTTCCCGGACGAGCCCATGACCGTGCTGGTCGACTTCTTCGCCCGCGAGGTGACCGATTCACTGACCGTTTGCCGGCGCTTCCCCTGCCGTGCCGCCGAGGGTCGGCTCGCCATGCGTGTCGACACGCCCGGCAGCCGCTTCGTCGAGGGCCTCGATCCGGCCGCCTCCTATGCGGCGCTCGAGCGCCACGTGCCGGACGCGGTGCGCGGCTACCGCAATGAGGCAGAGCTGCGCTATCTGGTCGGTCCCGGAGTTTCGGCGGCCGCCATCTGGCACCTGCGCGAGGCGCTCGACCGCGAGGGTTTCGACAAGGTCGGGATCGTCGCCTCTTCTGGCTTCAACCCGGCGAAATGCAAGCTCATGGCCGAGGCCAAGGCGCCGATCGACGTGATCGGCACGGGCTCCTACTTGCCCGATCTGTGGTCCGAGACTTACGCCACGGCCGACATCGTCGAATACGACGGCCAGCCCCGCGTCAAGGTCGGCCGCGAGTTCCTGCTGAAGAAATGATATCTTTGGTATTGGTGGGCCGCCCGGACTGGTTAACCTCTCCTTTTTGATTGTATCCCATGATGGATCTGCACTAGGGGACCGCCGTTATGCGGGCGACAGGAGAGCGAGCTTCATGATCACTTCCACACTCGAAAACGTGCCGGGCCGGACCATCACCCAGCACCTCGGCATCGTCCAGGGCAGCACGGTGCGCGCCAAGAACATCGGCCGGGACATCGCCGCGAGCTTCAAGAACATCGTCGGCGGCGAGCTCAAGGGGTACAGCGAGCTTCTGGGCGAGTCCCGCAAGGAGGCCTTCGAGCGCATGATCCAGCAGGCCGAGGCCAAGGGAGCGAACGCCGTCCTCAACGTCCGCTTCACCACCTCGTCGGTGGCCCAGGGTGCGTCCGAGATCCTGGCCTACGGCAGCGCCGTCGTGGTCGAGTGAACCGTCCATGGAATACCTGGCCGAACTTTGGCAGATCCTGCTCGTCGTCCTGCTGCTGGTGCTGGGCTACGGCTTCGGCCGGCTGGCCGAGCGGCGTCACTATCGCTCGATCCTCCGGCGCGAGGATGCGTTCGGCGACCTGATCGTCGTCTGCAGCAAGACGCTGCCGGAATCGGCCGGCGCGCCCGCCACGCGCCTCGTCATGGGCAGCGTGGTAATCTCGGTCGACTACTTCAAGCGCTTCGTCGCGCACCTGCGCATGCTCTTCGGCGGCCGGGTGCACACATACGAGAGCCTCCTGGACCGGGCGCGGCGCGAGGCCCTGCTGCGTATGCAGGCCGAGGCCAAGGCCCTGGGCGCGGCCATGATCTTCAACACCCGTTTCGAAACCAGCTCGATTTCCAAGGGCCAGGACAAGAGCGTAGGATCGGTCGAGGTGCTGGCCTATGGAACGGCGGTGATCCCCTGACGGCGGTCGCTCCGCGGGGTCTCGGATGAAGTTC
>JAOUCL010000518.1 GCA_029859805.1 Rhodospirillales bacterium
CCGATGATCAAGATCACGAACATCGTGGCCTTGCTGCTGTTGGCCGTTCTGGCCCACTGAGCAGCTCATAGACCTGAAGATGAGAGCCTCGGGGCAGGCCCCGGGGCTCTTTTTTCGGCTGGCAGGGCCGATCGCCGGCCGTGTTGCTATTGTTTGTTCATGGCATCAGTCGGGAAGCGGCCGATGTTGCCCAACAGTTCCTGCAACAGGTTCAGATCGCGGCCTTCGGTCGGTGTTATGCGGTCGACCGGGTCGATGTCTTGGCCGTCCTCCAGGGTGTAGGTCCTGGTCCTGTCGACCCTGCCGCTGCCATCGAACGAGACGACCAGGATGCTGCGTTCCAGCACGTCGGGCTTCAAGAAGGCGAATTGGCTGACTTTTTGGCCGATGTAGTACCACCTGCTGTCCTCGAACGTGGACACCGCCGAGGGCGATCCCAGCAGGTCCGCCACGTCCTGGCGCCGATATGCGCCCGGCTGAATTTCCGCGATCAGTTCCGGATCCGGCAGGTTGCCATGGACCTGGACGTTGTTTCCGCAGGCCGGTAGCAAGAGGGCCGCGGCCGCGAAGAAGATCCCGCGGCCCCAAGTGCGCGGGAACCGCAATGCTTGGCCTCGTCGCGGCATCGGCTCTTCCTCGCCGTCAGTTAGGTCCACACTCGAGCCTCTTGATTAAACCTGCCGGGCGGGTCATTTCAAGTGCCGGGACGAAATGCGGACCCCCTGAGAACCATCCGGCCGGGGGCGAGGAGCGATCACGGTGCTGACCCGACTGTTCGCAGGCAACCGGCGGAAGGACGCCGCCCAGGCGCTTTATGCCGGAATCGTGGCGCAGGCCCGCCGGCCGGCCTTCTACAGCGGCTGCGGCATACCCGATACCTTGGACGGCCGGTTCGAACTCGTCGTGCTTCATGCCTTTCTGGTACTGCAACGCCTGAAACGCGACCGGGAGGCGTCGGCCGAGTTTGCTCAAAGCCTCTTCGACGTCCTGTTCCAGGACATGGATGTCAGCCTGCGGGAACTCGGTGTCGGAGACCTGGGGGTCGGGCGGCGCGTCAAGGCGATGGCCCAGGGGTTCTATGGGCGGATCGCCGCTTACGAGGCGGGGCTGGAACAAGGCGAAGAGACACTGGTTGAGGCGCTCAGGCGCAATCTTTACGGCACCGTCGATCCGGGCGGGACGGAACTCAGGGCCATGGCCGACTATCTGATCCGCGAGGCCGCCGGGCTGGCCGCCCAGGACCTCGACGGTCTGATGTCTGGCCGGCTGATTTTCGGTGCGCCGCCGGCCGTTGCGCTGGCGGCCAAAGCGCCAACTCCCGCCAGGCGAAGCGAATGAATTTCATTGACCGGACCCCGGCCCTTGCCTAATGTGCGCGCCGCCGAGCGCCCCTAGGCGGAGTGTCACATGGCCGCAGGGAAGCAGCCGGAAGCCGAATTCTCGCGCCGTGTCCGGGTGGATACCCTCGGCGAGGGCGAGATGGTTCAGCGGATAGAGGCGACGACAGACGAGCGCAGGGCGCTGGCCAGGCGATTCGAGCTGTTGTCTCTTGATCGTTTCGAGGCCACGCTGCACCTGCAGCGGTCGGCCGGCAAGCCGCTGGTCCGAGTTTCCGGACGCTTCGAGGCGGAGGTCACACAGGCCTGTGTGGTCACTCTGGAGCCGGTGGCGGACCACCTGGAGGGCAGCTTCTCGCGGTGCTACAGTTTGGCTGCGGAGGATGCGGCGGAGCGGGAGATCCTGGTCGATATCGACGAGGAGGAGCAGCCGGAGCCGGTGCCGCCCGGCGGCGTCGATCTGGGCGAGGCGGTGGCCGAGCAGTTGGCGCTCCATCTGGACCCTTATCCCAGGGTCGAGGGCGCCAGACTGGAGCAGGCCGAGTGGGGCGGCTCGCCTGAGAACGAGCAGCGCCAGTCGCCCTTCGCCGTACTCGACTCGATGAAGGGGCGGAAGTACCGCCGCTGAGAAAATAGGACCAGGGCGGTCGGGCTTGCCGCTGACCGTAGGATTGGCTAAGAAGCGGCGTCGGACAACGCCCTTTCGGATGTGAGAGATAGATCATATGGCTGTTCCCAAGAAGAAGATATCGAAGTCGCGGCGCAACCAACGTCGGTCCCACGACGCCCTCAAGCCGAGCAGCTACGTCGAGTGCGCGAACTGTGGCGAACTGAAACGCCCGCACCACGTATGCGCGGCTTGCGGCTATTATGACGGCCGCGAGGTCGTCGAGACCGACGTCGCTTGACCCGTATCGGGATTTCCGTCGCGCCGGTTGGCGGGCGGGGGGGGA